>NZ_JAFMPZ010000263.1 GCF_017353455.1 Streptomyces laculatispora | reverse complement strand
CGGACCGTCGTGGTGAACATGGAGGGCCGGGGCACGTCCGGGCCCGTCGTGATGTTCCAGAAGGCAGGCACCGGTCTGACCTCCGCCGTACGGGCTTCCGGCGCGCTCACCACGTCGTTCTCCGCCGCGATCTACGAAAAACTGCCAAACGACACCGACCTGACAGTCTTCGACGAGGCCGGGATGCGCGGACTCAACTTCGCCTTCATGAACGGCTCCGCGCACTACCACACCGCCCACGACAGCATCTCCCGGCTCGATGCCGCGAGCGTGCAGGACATGGGGGACGCGGCCCTCGGAGCGGTCTGCCGGCTCGGCGGCACTGACCTCTCGCAGAGCGGTCCGGACGCCACGTACTTCTCCCTGTTCGGAACAGTCGTGTCCTACCCGGCATGGCTGGCCCTGCCGCTCGCCTTGACAGCCCTCCTAAGTGTGCCGCTGCTGCTGTGGCTCGGCCGGAGCCGAGGTCTGTCCCCCAGTGGTGCCGGACGGGCCGCCCTGACCTTCCCCCTCACGCTGATCGGCGCTGCGGCCATCGGGCTGGCCGGGTGGTCGGCGCTGAGCCTGGCCCGGCCGGACTTCGCGCTCAGCGAGGGCAGCGTCCACCACCTCGGCCGGTACGCGTGGGGCGGAGCGTTGCTGCTCCTGGTGCTGCTCGTCGCCTGGTACCGCTGGGCCCGCCGCAAGGCATCGCCGCTGGACATCGTGGCGGGTGTGCTCGGCTGGTTCGCGATGCTCGCCGTGGTCTGCGCGGTGCTGCTGCCCGGGGCCGCCTACCTCTTCACCTGGCCGGCCCTGATCGGACTGACGGTTCTCGCGGTGACACTGCGGTTCACACGGTCGGACTCCCCCTGGCGGGTGGTGGCCGGAGCAGTGACGGTCCTGCCGGTTGCGGCGCTCGTCCTGCCGGTCGTGCTTCTGCTGCTGCCCGCTCTGGGGCTGTCGCTCATAGCCGCCCCGCTGGTCCTCGCGGCACTGCTCGCAGCAGTACTGCTGAGCCTCCTGGAGCCTCTTCCCTCACGTCGTGCGTTCACCGTCGGGATGCTCGCGACGGCTGTGGCAGGTGCGGGCACGCTGGTCGTGGGCACGGCCCTCGACGGCTACAGCGCCGACGAACCCCGGCCGGTCAGCCTCGGCTACGTCCTGGAGTCCGACACGGGCAAGGCCACCTGGGTCAGCGACGGCGACACCTCCCAGCCCACCGTCGGCAAACTCCTCACCGGTGAACCGGCTCGCTTCGAAGACCGCATCCCTCCGCTGGGCGATGTCGCGCTCGCGAACGGACCGGCCAAGGCCGCACCCCTGGACACACCACTGACCAAGAACGCCTCGGCCGTCGAGACCGAGGGCGTACGTACGATCCGGGTCCGCGTCCAGGGGCCTGCCGACGCCCACACCATCGCTGTCCACGCCGACACCCGTGCCCACCAGATCCTCGGCGCCACCGTCGAGGGCGCGAAGCTCACCGGCGGACCGAAGCGACCGGAGAGCGGCTGGGGCTGGAGTTTCGACTACGCTGCCCCGCCCGCCGACGGCATCGACGTCGTCATCCGCACCCGCGGCAAGGGCCCCCTGCCCATCCGCGTCGTGTCCACCACCGCCGGCCTGCCGGACGGAGTCGGCGCGCCCACCCTGGCCACGGACGAGAGCTGGGCGAGCTGGCCCTCGGTCGCCGGACAGACCTTCGTCGTACGGACCTTCCGGATCTGACCCATCCCGCCAGGGCCGTCCGGCAGATCCCTCCACTCAGGTTGTGACCGGGACAGTCCGGTTGTCCGGTTCAGCGAGAGGCGCAGAGGCACGCAGGACTGTCGTCATCGTTGTCCTCGGCTGTGTCACCCCTGGGAGGCGATCAGCGCCGTCTTCGAAAGTCACGCATCGCTGGTGTTGATCGGTTGAGGGCGTGTGGGGGTTGGGCGGGGCCCGTGTCACGGGCAAGCGCGGTCACCGGTTGTTCTCCAGGGCGCGGGTGTAGTCGGCGAGCACGGCCTCGTCGGAGACGCGGGTGTAAACCTTCGTCGACTCCGGCGATGCATGTCCCAATCGCTTCTGTAGCAACAGCTCCCGCATCCCGCCCTCCCACATCGCTGTGGCGTGAGTGTGTCGTAGCGCGTGGGGCGTGGTCTCCGGCGTGCGCAGGCCGAGCTTGTCCAGCCTCCGTGCGAACAGCCGCACCACCGCGTCGTAGCCCAGCGGCTCCAGGCGGCGGGTGCCCTTCCCGCCGACCAGGAACACGAACGGGTTGGTCGCGTCGAGCGGGCGCTCGTGCATCACGTAGCGGCTGACCGCGTCCAGGGTGCGAGGCTCGTGCAGGTCCACGACCCGTTCAGTGCGGGACTTGCCGCGGGCCCCGCGCGGGTGGTCGTCCCGTTTGCGGAACGTCACCCGGCGTCGGTCGTAGGAGATGTCGTCCAGGTGTAGCAACAGCACCTCGCCCGGCCGCAGCCCGCCGTCCAGCATCAACAGGAACACCGCCAGATCCCGCAGCCGTTTCAGGCTGCCGATGAACTGCTCCAGCACCGCCTAGCCCACCGGACGCAGCAGTCGCCGCGGCTGCTTGACCGTCACCGTGCGACGCATCGGCTGCTGACGGCTCGCGCGGGCCATGAACGGCTGATGCCGGTCGGGCACCCGGGCCAGTGCCGGGTCAAGGCGCTTCTGCATCGGAAAGTCGCCGTCATACTCCTCGGCGACCACCGCCCAGTCATAGAAGCTGGAGACGGCTGCCAAAATCCGGTTCACTGTCGCCGGAGCGAGCAGGCTGCCCGGTGCTTCCGGGCCGCCGACCACCACCGTCAGGCCCAGTCGCTGGGCCGGCCGCCGCGACGGTGCCCGCCGCAGGAACGCCAGCAGCCTCAACGCGTCCGGGCCCCGGAACTCGCACCAGTCCATGTCCTCAGCAGCGAGGAAGGTGAACAGGCGTCGCAGGTCGTACGCGTACGCACAGATCGTGTGCGGCGAGAAGCCCCGGTCGACCAGATGATCCAGAAACCGGCAGGCCGCCGCGATCGGTTCGCCGTTGCCATCGACCAACCGGACTCGCCGTACGACACCGCCATCGCGTTCCTTGACCACCCGCACACCGGCCTCCCCAAGCCTGCACTCAGGTGGCCCAACGAACCCCGCACCTCACTCGCCACGGCGCCGGTTCAGACCTCACTGGAGGTGTCCAGATAAGGAGGTGTACGGCCGGTTCGAGCTGGACATGAACAGCCGCCTCGACCCTCTCCTGACCACCCAGACCGCGACGGTCCCCGGGCCGCGTGCGCCCGGCGGCAAGGCGGCCGTCGCCCCGGCGTGAACGGGCTGACTCAGTCAGCACCGTGGATGGCGGCGGCGCCGCGGGCAATCACCATCGTGCGGGGACCGGTCTCGATCCACGGCGGCTTCATCTCACCCGCTCCGGCCACCGGCGCCCTACGCCCGCTGCGCGGCCCGGGCGCGGGCGGGCTCGACGAGGACGAAAAGGCGGTCTGAGCCCAGCCCCCACCGGTCGGATTCTCAGGCTGTCAGCGAGGATCCCTGCGCATGCACCACGTGCGGGGGCCGTTGTCGGGGAGCTGGACATCGGCGGTGACCTTGAAGCCGAGGCGTTCGTAGAACCGCACGTTTGCCTCGCTGGAGGTTTCCAGAAACGCCGGATACCCAGCGCGCTCGGCCTCCTGGATGCCGGGAATCAGTACAGTGCTGCCGAGACGCTTCCCCTGGGCCTCAGGGGCGGTGGCCACGGTCTCCAGGAACCATCCCGGCTCCTCGGGCCGGTACGGGGCCATGGCCGTGTCCGCGGTCTCGGAAGCGGCGGCCCGGTCGCCGCTGAGTTCGCCGAGGAGCGGTCCGAGTTCGGCGAAGGCGGGCGAGGGGTCCTGGCCGGGAACGGCCCAGACGGCCACGGCGCGACCTTCGTCGGCGACCCAGACACGGCCATACACCATGCCGATACGGGTCAGGCATAGCTCCTGGTAACGCCGGATCCGCTCCTCATGACCATCCGCCGCGATCACGTGCCGCGTGAAGGGGTAGTCGGCGAAGGCGCGGGCGAGAGTATCGACCGCAGTGGGAACGTCGGCGTCGGTGATGGGACGTACGGAAGGGGCGCTCTGGTGCTGTGGCATGTTCACCAACCAATCTTGACAACACGCTACTGCCTCGACAACCCATTTGACCGGGCACCTATGCCCTACCCGACGCCCCCGAGAAGCGATGCCCTTCCGCCCCGGTGCCCCACCGTCACACCTGTCATCAAACGATGGCGAGCTCAAGCGGTCAACGTATCACCGCTGTTCAGGAGGCCAGCGTACCCCTCTGACGGAGCGCGATAGCCGTGGGTCTTGCGCGGACGATAGTTGAGCTCGAAGGCGATGGCGTCCAGATCGGTCTGGCTGAACGTGCGGAGGTCCGCGCCCTTGGAGAGGCACTGCCGAAGCAGCCGGTTGGTGTTCTCGTTGGTGCCGCGCTGCCACGGACTGCGCAGCTTGCAGAGGTAGATCGGCATCCCGGTCTCGGCGGTGATGGCCTGGTTGCCATCTCCCGGCCTCGGTCCCAGGTGAGCGTTCGTCGTAGCTGGGGCGGGATGCCGAGAAGGCTCCTGGTGAGGTGCGGAGCTACCTGCTCAGCCTTGATGCCGTCCGGCAGCGCAACGATGGCCGTGTAGCGGCTGGTGCGCTCGACGAGCGTGGCGATGGCCGAGGGCCGGGTGCCCATCACGAGGTCGCCTTCCCAATGGCCGGGAACCTTGCGGTCCTCGACCTCGGCGGGGCGGTCGGTGATGCACACCATGCCGCGGATGATGCCCCGTCCCGTAGGCCGGCGGGCGATCTTCGGGCGGCGCATGGGCCTGGCTGACCGCAGTCGCTGGGTGAGGCTGCGGTCGATTGCTTGGCGCCGGCGAGGGTCGTAGAGCGAGAGGTAGATCGCTTCGTGCGAGATCTGCATGGAGGCGTCACCAGGAAACTGCCGTCGCAGCCATCCTGCGATCTGCTCGGGTGACCAGCACAGAGCCAGCTTGGCCTCCACCAGGGCGCGCAGAGCGGGCCGTTGGGCGAGCCTGGCCTGCTTGGGTCGGAGCCCGCGCTCGTAGGCGATCGCATCGGCCGACGCGGCTCGGTAGCGGTCCCGGCCGCCGTTGCGGGCGATCTCGCGGGAGACGGTCGAAGGCGATCTGCCCAGCCGTTTGGCTAATTGTCCGGCCGATTCTCCGGCGGCGATCCCGCAGGTTCCTTGCGCTCGCTGCCGCTCAGATGCCGCTCGGATCGTGTATGAGGGGGGGTGAGGCTGACGCCGCCGCTCTGGTACAGGAAGCGACGAGCGTGCTGCATCGGTGCCCCGAGCGCCCGCCCGATCAAGCTGAATGACTGCCCCTCGCGCCAGCGTCTCCAAGTCTCGACCTGCTGAGCTGGCGAAAACCCGTAGTCACGCACCTGTGCCTCCACGATCACGTGATCATCCGTGGGTGGTGCGTTGATCACTTGAGGGTGCCATCATTTGACGACAGGCGGCCCGAGCGTCCAATGGACCCGTGCAATCCGGGGTTCGCGGCGGCCCGAGTCCAATCAGATCCGATGGTGGTTGCTGACAAGGTTTGACGACAGCCAGGTCCGGTCCTCCGTACGGAAGGGGCCCTCGGTGGCGAACCTGGTCTACAAGCGGGTCTCGACCGACCAGCAGTCGACCGCCCGGCAGAACCTCGTCCTGGACGAGGCCGGGATCGAAGACCCGGTCGTCTTCGAGGGGGCCCCGACACCTCCAGCCGCCTCCACCCACTCCAGCGCCCGAAGCTCCGCGCACTCCTCGACTACGCCCGGCCCGGCGACACCGTCCACCTCTCCGAGATGTGCCGCCTCTTACGCGGCACCGGCCACATCCTCGACGTGCTCGACGTCCTCTATCGCGACCAGGTGGCCCTGCGCATCCACGACGGCGCGTTCTCCGTCATGGTCCTCACCGCCCGCCACCCGCGCACCGGCGAGCTGCTGGCCACTGTGAGTCCATGGTGCAGACCTCACCACCGACCTACGAGGGCCTGCGCGCCGCCGAGGCCAAGGGCAGCAAGGGCGGACGCCGCCCTGCCGTGGCGGTCGAGAAGACCGGTGACGTGCGCACCGCGTACCTGGGGGCCGATCGATTGCCGCCCTCTCCCGCGACCACAGCGTCAGCCGCGGCGCCATCCGCACCGCCGTCGCCGACCTCCTGCCCGACGGCAACGCCACCGAGGAGAGCGCCCCGGCCCCGGAGCCGGCGGTCACTCTCGACATGCCGGGCAAGTCGCCGACTTCCTCCGCGCCGCCGATCTGGAGCCCGCCGAGCGGGCCGCGCTCGACCAAAGCATGCGATCCGGCATCGCGTGTGACTGGCTCGGCCGGTGAGAAAGTCAGGGTGTGGTCGCGGCGTTTGAGTCGCATTTTGCGGCTATCTCGCAGGACGAACCGTGCGAGATGATCAACGCTCTGCTCGCGGACGGCACTGGAAGCGTGCACGACGGCTTGCCGCCACATTTGCCTTTCGCATCGGACGGTCGAGATCCCAAAGCTGCGTGAAAGCCGTGACCGCAGGTGCTCTGGCCATCTCCGCAATGGAGATCAGCCGCGTTCGCGCCGGCTCGCCCGGAGACGGTGCCGGATGCGATGTGGACTGCGGGCCGTGCGTCGCGGACGGTGGAGAGCGGGGCCCCCAACGGAGCCCGTCGTGCTTCAGGGGCGGGGCAGAGGGTTCGGAGCGCCGCCAGCCTGGAACAGGATGTGCGCGCACCATTACACTCCGCAGGCAGGGGTGGTGGAGGCTCCAGAGCCTCCGCCGCGACGTACTACCTTCCGGATGGCGGACGCGGGCACGAGCCCAGCTTGCTGCACCACGCAGGAATGTGGCCAGCGTCAGAAAGCCGACCCGGCGGCAATCAATCGGCGGAACTAAGAAGTCATCTCATTTGGTTGGGTAGGCTGTTGGCCGTGGCGGGGATTGTTGAGCGGCTGGTGCCGGATGATTTGTGGGAGTTGTTCCAGCGGGTGGTGCCGGAGGCGCCGTCGCGGCCTCAGGGCGGTGGTCGGCGGCGCCACGGTGACCGGGAGGTCCTGGCTGCGATCGTGTTCGTGGCCACGTCGGGCTGCACGTGGCAGCAGCTGCCCGCGGCGTCGTTCGGGCCGTCCGGCGCGACGGCCCACCGCCGGTTCGCCGAGTGGACGAAGGCCAGGGTGTGGGCCAAGCTCCACCGCCTGGTCCTCGATGAACTCGGCTCCCGCGGCGACCTGGACTGGTCGAGGTGCGCGATCGACTCGGTGAACATGCGGGCCCTGAAAAGGGGGACCTGACAGGTCCGAATCCTGTCGACCGGGGCAAGTACGGCTCAAAGATCCACCTGATCACCGAGCGGACCGGTCTGCCCCTGTCCGTCGGCATCTCGGGCGCCAACGTCCACGACAGCCAGGCCCTGATCCCACTCGTGAAGGGCATACCCCCGATCCGCTCCCGCCGGGGTCCTCGCCGACGCAAGCCCGCAAAACTCCACGCCGACAAGGGCTACGACTACCGCCACCTGCGGCAATGGCTGGCAGGGCGCGGCATCCGGCACCGCATCGCCCGCAAAGGCGTCGAGTCCTCGCAGCGGCTCGGGCGGCACCGCTGGACCATAGAACGCACCATGGCCTGGCTCACCGGCTGCCGCCGACTCCACCGCCGCTACGAACGCAAAGCCGAGCACTTCCTCGCCTTCACCAGCATCGCCTGCACCCTCATCTGCTACCGCAGGCTCACCAATTGAGATGACTTCTAAGCTAGTGTCCTGCGCCGGAGATCCGTCGTTAGTTCCTGTATGAGTGATTCTTCGGGTGTGCCCGCACCGCGTCGTGGTCCGAAGCTGGAACCGTTGTTGTTGTCCGCTGATGAGCGTGCGGTGTTGGAGCGTTGGGCCCGGCGGGCGACGTCTGCGCAGGCGGTGGCGTTACGGGCGCGGATCGTGTTGGCGTGTGCAGGCCCTGACGTTCCGCCGATTGTTGTGGTGGCGCGGGATCTTCGGGTAGCGGCGGATACGGTCCGCAAGTGGCGTCGGCGGTTCCTGGCCGGCCGGCTGGACGGGTTGGTGGACGAGCCCCGGCCGGGCCGGCCGCCCGCCATCAGCGTTGACCAGGTGGAGGCGGTCGTGGTCAGCACGTTGGAGGAGATGCCGAAGAACGCCACCCACTGGTCGCGTAAGTCGATGGCCGACCGCAGTGGGCTGTCGAAGTCGACCGTGGGCCGAATCTGGCGGAAGTTCCGTCTCAAGCCTCATCTGACGGACACCTTCAAACTGTCGACGGACCCCTTGTTCGTGGAGAAGGTCTACGACGTGGTCGGGCTGCACTTCAATCCGCCCGAAGGGGCGGTGGTGCTGTCGGTGGACGAGAAGTCGCAGATCCAGGCGCTGGACCGGTCCCAGCCGGTGCTGCCGATAATGCCGGGCATGCCCGAGCGTCGCACCCATGACTACATCCGCAATGGCCTGACCACCCTCTTCGCGGCCTTCGACGTCGCGACCGGCGAAGTCATCACCTCGCTGCACCGCCGGCACCGGGCAGCGGAGTTCAAGAAGTTCCTCATCAAGATCGAGAAGGAGGTTCCTGGGCACCTCCAGGTCCACCTGATCTGCGACAATTACGGCACTCACAAGACACCGGCCATCAAGGCATGGCTGGCCAAACACCCCCGATTCCACCTGCACTTCACCCCCACCGGTTCGTCCTGGATCAACCAGGTGGAGAGGTGGTTCGGCTTCCTCGCCGACCAGAAGATCCGCCGCGGTACACACAAAAGCGTGCGTTCCCTGGAAGCCGACATCCGAGCGTGGGTCAAGGAATGGAACGAAAACCCAACACCGTTCATCTGGACCAAGACAGCCGAAGAGATCCTCGACTCACTCGCCCGGTTCTGCCAACGAATCTCCGGCGCAGGACACTAGGTCATAGCGCCATGCTGATGCGGGCAGGGATACCTGAGAACGAACGAGTGGCCATGGACGGGTACGACGCTATACCGGCTGAGCCCCCGGTGGATCAGGGGCCTGTGTTGTTCGGCCTGAATACAGCCGTGGTGGATGAGCACGGCATTGTCACGGAGTGGAGCACTCGTGCCGAGCGACTGCTCGGCTACTCGTCCTCCGAGGTCGTGGGGCATTCCGCAGCCGGCCTGCTCTTTAGGCCGTTGCCCGAAGCGGTCAGGCATGACTTCATGACGCGCTCACCCTGGGGCGGCGAGATCGAACTTCGACACCGGAACGGCAACAGTGTCACCGCGCAGCTACTGGCCGTTCCCACGACGGAGAACGACGGAGCCCCGCGGACGTTGCTGGTGGCCGACTCGGGGATCGAGCGCCGCCCACGCGGGGACGAAGTACTCATGGATTTGGCGTTCAAGCAGGCGGCTTTCGTCACGGGCATCTACGACGGGGACGGCCGACTGCTCCGGATGAGCGATGAATGCGCCAAGGTGATCGGCGTCAGCGAGGACGAGGCACGCGGACTGCGTCTCACGGAGTTTCTGCCGGGTCCCACCTATACGGAGGTCGAAAAAATGATCTTCGTGGCGTTGAAGACCGGTGAACCGGCGAACCTACAGACGTTTCTGCAGACGCCGGGCGAGTCCCGCCCCCACGCATGGGCTCTCTTCGTCTGCCCACTCAAAGAGGTATCCGGCCGTGTACAAGGCGCATGGGTCTGCGCGCTCGACATCACCGTTGAGTACGAGGCACGGGAGAGGCTCGCCCTGTTGGACGAGGCCGGTGCTCGCATCGGGACCACACTGAATGTGGAACGTACCGCTCGGGAACTGGCCCGGGTGACCGTACCGCGGTTCGCCGATGTCGCCTGTGTCGATCTTCTGGAATCCGTGCTTCGCAGTGAGGAGCCAGCCTCCGACCTGGCTCCCGGAGGAGTGGTGCTGCGACGGGTCGCGCGCGCGACCGTCCAAGAAGATGCCACCCCATCTGCCATGACGCAGAGAAAGGCGAAGGCCTACCCGAATTCCTCTCCCTCGGGCAGTTGCCTGGCGTCCGGTGTCCCTGTCCTGGTGAGACCAGGGAACGCCTACTTCGACCACTGGGTCGCAGAGCTCCAGCCTCCGGCAGGGCAAACCCACGACTGCGACATCGACTCGGTAATGGCTGTGCCGCTGCGTGCCCGCGGGCACCCCCTCGGCATGGCCGTCTTCGGGCGCCGGGGGCGCCCGGATCCTTTCGCCAAGGACGATCTCGTCCTCGCTGGGGAACTCGTGGCCAGAGCGGCGGTCTGCGTGGACAACGCGCGCCGGTACACCCGCGAGCGGGCGACGGCGGTCGCCCTCCAGCGGAGTCTGCTGCCACGCCGACTGCCCAGCCAGTCGGCGGTGGAAGCCGCCAGCCGCTACCTGCCCGCAGGCTCCCGGGTCGGCGTGGGCGGTGACTGGTTCGACGTCATTCCCCTGTCCGGCGCCCGAGTCGCCCTGGCCGTCGGGGACGTCGTTGGGCACGGTATCCATGCTTCCGCCACGATGGCGGGGTTGCGCACTGCGGTCCGTACACTTGCCGACGTCGACCTTTCCCCCGACGAACTCCTCACCCAGCTCGACGACTTGGTCATCAGCTGGTCCGCGGACCCAGAACTGGACGAGGGCGGCGACGTCTCCAGCGAGATCGGCGCCACCTTCCTGTACGCCGTATACGACCCGATCTCTCGCCGCTGCACCCTCGCCCGCGCCGGACATCCACAGCCGGCGATTGTCACACCGGATGGCTCCGTCGATTTCCTCGACCTGCCCGCCGGTCCCCCGCTGGGCCTGGGCGGTCTACCGTTCGAGACCACCGAGCTGGAACTTCCGGAAGGAAGTCTGCTCGTCCTGTTCACCGACGGCTTGATCGAATCCTACGACCGAGACATCGATCTCGGGCTTGACAGGCTGCGCCAGACCCTGGAGGCGTCTGCCGGGCCGCTGGAGACCATCTGCGACAACGTGCTCGACAGCATGCTCCCTGAGCGCCACACCGACGACGTCGCACTGCTGATCGCCCGGACCCGGACGCTCGATGCCGACCGGGTGGCCACCTGGGAGCTGCCCGCCGACCCCGCTGTCGTCGGCGGGGCCCGCAAGGAAGCAGCCGCCCGGCTGGCCGCATGGGGACTGGACGACGCTGTCTTCGTCATGGAGTTGGTCGTCAGTGAACTGGTCACCAACGCCATCCGGTACGCACACGCGCCCATCGTGCTGCGGCTGATCCATGACCAGGCCCTCATCTGCGAGGTATCCGACGCCAGCACCACCGCTCCGCACCTCCGCCGGGCGCGCACCTTTGACGAGGGCGGTCGTGGCCTGTTCCTGGTCGCTCAGCTCTCCGAACGCTGGGGCACTCGTCACACCGCGGCAGGCAAGACGATCTGGGCCGAGTGTGCAGTATCGGGCTCTTCTGGAAGCGTGTCCCTGTACTGAGACCGAAAGGCGAGCGCCGAGCGGCGGATGTGACGAGGACGTCACCGGTACAGATCGTGGCGCGATATACAGACGTGGCCTGGTCAGAGGTGTGGTCCGGAGCGGATCACCGGCACGCCCGAGTTTACCGTCAAGATCGCCACCGGCTTCTACCGCAACCCCGCCGCCGGCCTGCCTACGAACCACGGCCTGGTCTGCGTCGTCAGCGCCCGCACCGGCCAGATCCGCGCGATCCTCGACGACCAGGGCCTGCTCACCGCCTGGCGCACCGCCGCCGCGGGCGCTCTGGCAACCCACGCCATGGCCCGGCCCGCCGCCGCCACCCTGGCCGTGTTCGGCACCGGAGAACAGGCCGGGGTATCGCCGAGATACGGGGCAAAGGGGCAATGAGTTGACCTTGAAGCCCTGACAGGCATCCAGGCCTACTCGGCGCCGTCGGCGTCCTCGACGAGGATGCGGTAGACGGTGGCGACCGAGGGCCGCTTGCCCTGGTTCTTGCCCGAGGTGATGACGAGCTTGCGGGCGATCTCGGGAACAGGTATGCCGTTGGCCCGCAGGGATCGTGCGTACGCGGCCATGTCGTCGTCGACGACCTTCGGACGTCCGCCATGCCGGCCGCGTTCACGGGCGGACGCCTGGCCTTCGAGGGACTTCTCCCGGATGTACTCGCGCTCGGACTCGGCCATGCCAGCGAAGAACGCGAACAGGGCGGCGCCGTGCCCGGACGGGTCGTAGACACCCTGGAGGGGACCGGTGAGGAGTTCGAGCTGGATGTCGTGGTGGCGCAGGTCCTCGGCGATGGCCAGCAGTTCGGCGGCGCCGCGGCCCAGGCGCTTCATCTCGTGCACGGTGAAGATCACCCGCTGGTGCGGGGCGGCCTTCTTGATGGTGCGGGCGAAGTCCATCGCCTTGACGAACTCCGGCCGCACCTTGACCCGGGTGCTGATCTTCTCCGAGAAAACCGGATCGCACCCGGCTTCCGCCAAGGCGTCGAGCTGGCTCTGAAGCTCCTGCTGGGCGGTACTGCAACGGGCATACCCCACCCTCGCGGGCTTCGTCGCGGCTTCCGGCGCGGCGGCGCCGATGGCCGGGCCCATCTCCCACGCGCGGCCGGGTCCGCGGTCGGTAGGGGTCTTCACCTCCAGTTCGGCGCGGAGCTGGGGGACGAGCATGAAGCGCGGGGTGTGGTACTTCGGGGCGACCTTGCCGCCGCGGGTGCGCAGGTGCTTCCGGCGGGCGCCTCACATGTCGGACGGTCGAACTGTTCGACGGCGGCGGCCGGTTCGGCGAGCTCTGGCATGTCGCAGAACCTATCGCGAGCGACATTGCGCGAAAGCTGTTTTGCGAAAGATTGTGAGAACCAAGATCAGAGGCAAACCGGACACGGCCCGGCGGGGTCTCCGGTCTCTCAGAACTACTCATTTCTGCAAGCGCGAAGCGTGACACCCTTTCAACGGTGGTTGCGTGGCGGCCTGGGCGCTCTCGATCTGGAGTTCGTTCCGCTCCTGGGCCGCCGCGAGATGACCAGCGACGCCAACGGCCTGTCAGAGGTTGCTGCCCCTTCGACCCTTCGACGAACAGACCGTCGTCGAAGGGTGGATATGTGAGGGGCCCCGGCGGCGCGCCGCCGGGGCCCCTCACTGTCAAGCCAGTCCCCACCGTGGTTGGGGCGACCGATCCGCCGGCCCCATGGCCGACCACCCCGTCCTGGCTTCTATGGAGCACCGCACGCCAGCACCAACGCCCTGACCGCTCGGGAGGTCGGGGGCTGCTGATCAGCCTTGCTCGCAACGGTCGGGAGCGTGGTCCGCAGGCGACTCGATCTTGCGCAGCCGTGTGAATGGCACAGCGGAGGCGAGCGCGAGAGCAATCGCGCCCACGAGCAAGAGGGCGAG
Organism: Streptomyces laculatispora; assembly: GCF_017353455.1. GTDB lineage: Bacteria > Actinomycetota > Actinomycetes > Streptomycetales > Streptomycetaceae > Streptomyces > Streptomyces laculatispora. The sequence goes on along the minus strand of NZ_JAFMPZ010000263.1, from coordinate 13,671 downwards.
CCAGGCGCCGGACCTGTCGATGACGAGTCCTGCCGCGGCGGATGCCAGCGATGCGCCGAGGTTTACGGAGGTGTTGATCCATGTCGACGCTTCCGTCCGGCTGGTGTCCGGAACGATGGTGTCGGCGATGAGGTATCCGGTGATGAGGGACGGGGCGAGGAAGAGGCCGATGAGGGCGAGGCCTGCGGCGAAGAGACCGAGTGTGTCCAGCTGGGACACGAACATCGCAGCAAGTCCCATGCCGACGCACAGGGCGAACAGCCTTTTGCCGATTCCCGACTTGAGGTTCAGCTGCCCATAGAGGAAACCCCCGAGAGCACTTCCGCCGGCAAAGGCCGCCAGGAGCCAGCCCGAAGCTGCGACAGCATCATGTTCAGCAGCGGTGGCTGGCGCTGCGATCTCCGCGACGCCCAATACACCACCGACGCCCAGCAGGACGACCAATACCCTTGCGAAACCTGGCTGTCGCAGTGGGCGATCACCTTGCGCGCCGCTCCCTCCTGCCCCGCGCAGCGCCCCCGATGACGCACTGGACGTCATCGCTGCAGTGCCGAGGGAAACCGCTGCCGCGGTCACCCAGAGCCCAGTGCTGGGAGAACTGGCCACGATGACCGCGGTGATGATGACAGGACCACCGACGAAGAGGAGCTCTTCGCAAACCGCGTCGATACTGAATGCCTTTGTTCGCTGGTCACCGGCTGTTGTGAGCGATGCCCAGACCATTCGCATCGCCGCCCCCAGGGGTGGCGCTGTCAGGCCGACCACCGCACTGAGAACGAGGAACCAGATATCCGCGACACTCTCGGCTTCCGTGATGAGCGCGAGAGCGATGAACCCAGATGCCTGGCCCGAGGCCATCGTGGTGAGCGCGATCCGTTGACCGAATCGATCGACGGCCCGGGCACGCCAGGGGGCGGCGAGGACGTTGGCGATGCCGAACACCGCTGTTGCGAAACCGGCCTGCGTGTACGAACCCGTGCTGTCCTGGACGGCGAGGAGGAGAGCAAGACCACCCATCGCGAGGGCAGACCGGCCAATCAGGGCGGGAAGGAAGGCGCGAAGAGCGCCAGGAAGGAGAAGAACTGCGAGCACGAAGAAGCTCCGATGATGTGCGACCGACGCTGAACGCGAGGCCGCCAAGAATCTGACGGCTATCGAGGTCCGGAGGGCAGGACAGAGCGCACCCTCAACGGATCAGAACCTGGACGGGAGAGACCCAGGACCGTCAGATGAACATCACGATGAACATCCGGAAAGGATACCAGGACGCGGCCAGCATGCCGGATTGGGTAATTCCGCGCCGGTGACCTCCCCTACTGCCGAAGGCCGCATCTCTTCCAGACTGAGCTGCCCAAGACCGGCGACGTGCCGAAGGGTGACCCGCTCAAACCGCGGGAGCGGATCGAGCGCGTCCTGGACGACAACCACGCCGCCGACCTGCCGGGTCCGGGGGAGCTCGGGCGCCTCGTCCATGGCCTCATGACGACGACCCGCTCGCGGCCGGGTCAGGCGGCCTGGCGGAGACCGGCGGCGGTCAGGTCCTGGTCGCGGAGCTGAGTGAAGTCGACATCGAGCTTCGGGTCGTACGCCTCGGGCTGGATGCCGAGTTCGTGCGTGCTGTACTCGCCGAACCGGTTGATGTGCTCGGTCAGGTAGGGCGAGATGTGCGCCAGGTCTGCCGACTCGATCGTCCAGCCCTCCTCCAGCAGCTGTCGCACGATCTCGGCGATGTCCAGGGCGTTGTGAAAAATGGCCGCGTTCGTGAGCAGAGCATTGAATCTCATCACCTTCTCCTGCTCGACCGGGTCGTTGTCCGCGATGACCCCGCGGTTGCCGAAGCCGATCCACTGCGAGAAGCCGTTGAATGCTTCGGTCTTGTTCGTCGCCGCGGTTACCCGCCGGCGAAGCGCCGGATCACAGAGGTACCGCAATAGCTGGACGGTGCGGAGCACGCGGCCGACCTCGCGGAAGGCCGCGTAGGTGGCGTTCTTCTTGGAGCCCGAGCGTAGCCGCTTGAGCAGCGTGGACGAGGAGATCGCCCCCTCCCGTACGGAGACCGCCACCTTCACTCTTCGAACGCGCTCGGCCCGCTCTTCGACACCCGGCAGCGCGACCGCGTCCACAGCGTCGTGACCGGGGCCGTTGCCAAGGGCGCAACCCTCACGGCCGGTGGCTCCTACGACGGCCTCTACTACCGGCCGACGGTGCTGACCGACGTCACATCCGACAACCTTGCCTGGTCGGAGGAGATATTCGGCCCGGTCGCCCCGATCCAGGTGTACGACGACGTCGACGAGGCGATCGAGATCATCGACGCCTCCGAGTACGGCCTGTCGGTGTCGATCTTGACGTCGAACACGTACGCCGCGTTCGAGCTGTCCGACCGCATCGACGCGGGCGCGGTCCACATCAATGACTCGACCGTCGACGACGAGGCGGTCGCCCCCTTCGGTGGTTGGAAGGGGTCCGGGGCCGGCGGACGGTTCGGTGGGCCGAACGCCAATATCGAGACCTTCACCGAGACGCAGTGGGTCACGCTCCAGAGCGACATCGAGCGCTATCCGTTCTGAAGCTCCGCCGGGATGAGTGGCACCTGACCCCTGGCGCCAGCAATCCGGTCTGGAATCGTTGCCTGAACTGGTCCTTCGTGGGCTCCGGGCGAAGAAGCAGAACACCCGGGAGTCGCCGGACATCCACCGCGGTGAGAGGGGCGGTGTTGGTGACGTCATCTGCCACCACTACCCTCTCGATGGTCCGGGCTGCGAGGAGGGCGGCCAGGAAGGCGTGAGCAAGCATGGCCAGGATGATGTGCCGGCACCGGCCCGTACGGCGACGCACCTCGTACTGGCCCAGACCGCACTCTGGCCGTTCTTATGCCGTGAGGAATAATTGCTTCTGCTGTGAAGAACAAACCGTCCTACTCGATCACTTCCGTGGACCATGCCTTGCACCTCGCCTCCCTGCTCCAGCAGGAGGGCCCGGTGCGGGTGACCGATGCGGCCAAACGCCTCGGTCTCTCTGCCTCCACCGCGCACCGCCTGCTCGCGATGCTGGTCTACCGGGACTTCGCAGAGCAGATGCCGGACCGCAGATACCGTGCCGGCAAGGTACTTCGGCCTGTGGAGATGTCCGAGGCACCGGTGGTAGTGCTCCGTAGAGTCGCCCTGCCTCATCTGCAGCGCCTGGTGGGCGAGACTCAGGAGTCCGCGAACGTGATGGTGCTCGCGGGGACGGAGGTCCGGTTCATCGCCACCGTCGAGTGCCATCAGATCCTCCGTGTCGGCGACCGCGTAGGACGGTCATTGCCAGCCCATATGGCGTCAGGGGGGAAGCCGATCCTCGCCGCGCTGCCGCCGGACCAGCTGACCGCCTTGTACGACGGCGCGGACGGTATCGAGCTTCCCTGGCTCAAGCGCGAACTCGCGCTCGTCCGCAAGCGCGGCTTCGCCATCAACGACCAGCGCACCGAGACCGGCCTGACCGCCGTGGGCATGCTGATCCGGAACCCGGTCGGCGAGCCCGAGGCGGGCCTGTCGCTCGCCATGCCGACGGCCCGGTTCGACCGGGACATGCTGGATCTCGCGGCCGGGTGGTCCCCTTCGTCGGCGAGCCCGGCCATGAACGGCTCGCCGAATTGCCCCAGCGGCTCGGGGACGGACGACGCGAACCGATCGCCGGCGAGGTGAGGCCACTGTACAGAGCACCCGCCATGTTCACCCCGGGCCGGATGACGACCGGGCCCACCGCCGCATGAACGAACGCATCTCAGTAAGGAAGACCATGAGCACCGTGAACCTCGGTAAGCAGCACCCTGACACCTATAAGAGCCTGGGGGCGCTCGACGCCCAGGCCGACACCGCCGCGCGGGAGGCGGGGCTCGATCCTCTGCTCGCCGAGCTGGTGCGAATCCGGGTCTCCCAGCTCAACGGCTGCGCCTTCTGCTTGCGCATGCACACCCGCGACGCCCTCGCCAAGGGCGAGAGCACCGACCGCCTCGCCGTCCTGGCCGCCTGGTGGGAGTCGCAGTACTTCACCGCCCAGGAACGCTCGGCCCTCGCCCTGGCCGAGCAGGTCACCGAACTGAACGTCCCGGAGCGGCACACCTGGGACGACGGTTCCCTCACCGACGAGCAGGTCTCCGCAGTCAGCTGGCTCGCGATCGTCATGAACGCCTGGAATCGGGTCGCCGTCAGCAGCCACTATCGGGTCGCCCCCTGAAGCTGGTGCGATGCCGTGGACAACGCCCCGCTCGTCCCAGAAGGACTCCTGATCGGCCATGACCGATCCCGCCGCAGGTCCGAGGCCGACACGCTGCGGCCCGCACCTGCGGCGGTAGGTCCCTGGCTCGGAGTGAGGAGCGTCCGAGGCGACAGAAGGCGGCTTCGGACGCCCCTTCCCGTACATGGCCTGCGGTTGGCCACCTACCACCGCACGCACGGTGTGCGGTACTTCCACGGCCGCTGCTCGATCGGCGGCGACACCCTGTGGGGTGTCAACCACGGCAAGAAAAGTACCGCCAGCATGCCGGCCGCGCCGAAATCAAATCCGTGCCGACCGCGGCTGCTGGCGGCCGTGGAAGCCGACGGCGGGGAGGGATCCGACCTGCGAGTACGGGAGTACGGGAGTTGACGGTCGCGGTGGGCTGGGATCCGGTGCCATCGAGGACGGAGAACCTGCGGTCGAAGGCGAAACGGCTCGCGGAACGGGGCTGGGTGGTGGCTGACGCGACGGGCAGCCGGTTCATGCCGCGGCCACGGCTCACCATGGAGTAATGGCTGTCTTCATGCGGCAGCCACTGCCGGATCACCCGACGGGGAACCCCCGAACCGTCGTTCCACCACCAGACGACTCTGCCTTCGCAGATGACTTCTCAGACCCGCCACACCCCCACCACGTCGTATGCGCCCTCGCCAAAAGTGGCGCTCTTCACCTTGCTCTTCGCCTCGCTCGTCATACCACTCATGGCGATCACCTCCACCCCGAGCGTGTACCACCGATCAACAGGCCAACAAAAAGTTGGCCATTTTCCGCAAACCCCACCAGCGACACCCATACCGCCTACATATCAGGCACTATCACGTCGCAGTGCGATCTTGTGGTGGACGGTGCGATGCGGCGTTTGGACCTCCCCGCCGTGCGGACGCTTTCTGCGTAACTCCCCGTGACCCCGCTGGGCCTCTGCGGCCGACACATGCTTCGCTACGAGATCCAGGACTTGTCGGCCGGAGCCAACTCCCCGCGCAATGCGGCCGATGGCTGTCTGCCTGAGGCGAGCCGGGCTCGGTCTCCAAACACCGCACACTCCAATGTGCTGCGGCAGTGAATCGAGCTGCGACTGGAATTTCCGGGGGAGGGTCGAGCGTCGGGACTCTCCGATGCGGGTGCCCACGCTCGGGGTGTCCGGGCCGACGGCGCGGGCGCTATCGGGCGCGGGCACCGACGTGCCGGGCTGCTATGACCGGCAGGGGCGAGGGGGCACGTGCAGGAGATCCGCGAGTCCGAGCACCTTCGTGACGAGTAGGTGTGACAGGTCCGGAGGCGTTGAGCGTTACAGGGTGGGCAGGGGCCCGACGCCGTCCACTTGGACGTAGCTGCGGCTTGAGTGCCAGCCATGACCCCGCGTACCAAACGTTTCCCAGAGCGGGACCGGTTCCACCTGTGGCGTGAGTGTCGGCGGCGGCTGAATCCTGACCCGGTTTGGGCGGTCGAACTTTGACCCACTGGGTCTGGTTGCTGTTGTTCAGTCGGTGTCGTGTGTGGCGGTGGGGACGCGTCCGAGCTGGCGTCCGCGCATGCGGTAGGAGTCGCCTTTGAGGGAGTGGACCTCGGCGTGGTGGACGAGGCGGTCGATCATGGCGGCTGCCACGGTCTCGTCGCCGAAGACCTCTCCCCAGCGTCCGAAGGGTTTGTTGCTCGTGACGATCACGCTCGCTCGTTCGTATCTGTTCGATATCAGCTGGAAGAACAGGTTCGCGGCCTCGGCTTCGAAGGGGATGTAGCCGACCTCGTCGATCACGATCAGTGGATAGCGGCTGAGCTTGGTGAGCTCGGCCTGGAGGTGTCCGGCGTGATGGGCGGCGGCCAGGCGGTCGACCCATTCGGCAGCGGTAGCGAACGCGACGCGGTGGCCGGCCTGGCAGGCTCGGACCGCTAGTCCGATTGCCAGATGTGTTTTCCCGGTGCCCGGCGGGCCCAGGAAGACGGTGTTCTCCTTCGCGGCGATGAAGTCCAACGTGCCCAGATGCGCGAGCTGTTGGCGAGTTATGCCGCGCAGATGGGTGACGTCGAGTTCCTCGATCGTTTTCATCGCGGGGAAGCGGGCGGACCGGATGCGGGCCTCGCCGCCGTGGGACTCGCGGGCGGAAACCTCCCGCTGGAGGCAGGCGACCAGGAACTCGGTATGTGTCCAGGTCTCCTTCAACGCGCGTTCGGCCAGCCGCTCGGCGGCGTCCAGTAGCGCCGGGGCCTTCATCGCCCGGGTCAGGAAGGATAGGTCGGAGGCGGTCTGGCGGCCGGTTTGGGGCTTGCCGGGGCTGGCCTTGGTGGCGGTGGGTGGCATCAGGAGGCCTCCGGCTCGTCGTGTCCGCCGCCGCCCTCGATGAGCGTGAACATGCGGTCATAGGAATCGAGTTGTCGTTGTTCGACCTCGACGAGGTCAGCCGCGGTGGCGGCGCCTGCCTGGCGGGTGGTCAGGGCCCGGGAGGCTTGGTGGTGGCGGTAGTCGCCTCGCAGGAGGGCTGCGGCGCGGGCATGGACGGGGTCGGTGATCGTCTGCTGTTTGGCCCAGCAGCGCGGGTGGCGGGCGACTTCGGCTCCGCCGGGGCTGAGGGTGACGATGACCTCGTTGGTGTCTGTGCGGACCTGGACTTTCTTGCCGATGGCCAGGGGGTGCACGGAGTAGTCGCAGGTATCGACGCGAATGTAGTGGTCGCGGCCGATGCGGGTCGCGAAGCGCCACCAGCGAGGCGGATCGACGGGCGGCAGGGCGAGCATCTGGGACCGGTCGGCTTCCCACCGGTCGATCGGGCGGGCCCCCAGGGTGCGGTGCTGACGCCGGTTGGCGATGTTCAGCCAGGCGGTCAGCTGGGTGTTGAAGTCGTCCGGTCCGGTGAAGGTGCGGCCGGGCAGGAATGACGTTTCCAGATAGCCGTTGGCCCTCTCCACCAGCCCTTTCGCCTCCGGATCACGAGGCCGGCAGAGATAGATTCGGGTGGCGAGAAGGCCCGCGAACGCGGCGAAGTCAGTGGTCACCTTGCCGCGGCCGATGCCGGCCTCGTTGTCCCAGACCAGCATCCGTGGGACCGCGTTCCAGCAGGTCAGCAGCTTCCAGTGTCCGTCGATCAGGTCGCCGGTGGTGCGGGTGGGCAGCATCCGTGCGGCAATGATCCGCGAGTAGTCCGAGACCATCACGAGGACCGGAGGGCGTCCGCTCTGCCCGTAGCCCAGCGGGATGTCGACCGGTGGGAACCATAGATCGCACTGGGCCAGCTCGCCGGGCCGATACGTCGTGCGCGAGACCGGATCCACGGGCAGATAGGCCGGACGCAACTCACGGACCCGGTCCTTGAGGACCGTCATGCCCTTCTCCCAGCCGATCCGCTCGGCGATCACAGTCGACGGCATGGTCGGAGCCTGCTTCAGCAATTCCCGGATCTGCGGCTCGACGACGTCGACCGCCGAGCCCCTGACCGGCCGGGAGTACACCGGCGGCCGGTCGGTGGCCAGCGCCCGCTTCACGGTGTTCTTCGAGATACCCAGATGCCGGGCGATCGCCCTGATCGGCATCTGCTCGGCCCGGTGCAGCCTGCGAATCTCTGCCCAGTCCTCCACGGAAATCACCCTCTTCTCCTGACCTTCGATCAAGATCAGGATGGTCGGAAGACCACGAGGCGGGTCAGTTTTGATCCGCCGTCAGAGGGTCACGATTCACCCGTCGCCGACAGTGAGATCAAAGGGTGGCAGCGAATCCGCGATCCGACCGTGCTTCCGCCGGCCGTTCCGATCTTGCTCGGCAGAAGGACCCCGTTTGCGATACGCGAACCGCTCCCGCACAGGTGAACGCCAGCCCTCGGACCGCATGGGCATATTGCCAGATACTGCGATGACTTACCTGAGTTGAAAGGTGCCCTGCCTGACCCCTTGCTGAAACGGCACAATCTCTTGCCACTTCGAAGCCAAGAACCGCACGATGCCGGTATGAGTGAGAACGATCTGAAGCACGAGGACGGTCGGGTGTGGGATGTCGCGGTGGTCGGGGGCGGGGTGGCTGGCCTTGCGGCTGCTCTGACGTTGGCCAGGGCCCGTCGGTCGGTGGTGGTGATGGATGCGGGTGAACCGCGGAACGCTCCGGCCGTGAATGCCGGTGCGCACGGTGTTTGGGTGCGAGAGGGCATTTCTCCCCTGAAACTGCTGCGGCTGGGATGTGAGGAAATCGCCTCCTACGGCGGCAGACTCGTTTCCGGACGGGTGACACAGGTGCATCGCGTCGGTGAGGAGTTCTCGGTCGTGACCGAGGACTGGCAGCGCGTGCGGGCGCGGCGTGTGCTGGTGACGACGGGGCTGGTGGATGAGCTTCCGGATGTGCCGGGGCTGGCCGCGAGGCGGGGGCGGGATGTGCTGCACTGCGCGTACTGCCACGACGGAGAGATCCGCGACCGTGCGATCGGGGTGCTCAGCAGTTTTCACCAGGCATTGCTGTTCCGGCAGGTGTCAACGGACGTCACGCTGTTCCGGCACACGGGAGCGGATCTCACGGACGGGCAGTGGGAGCAGCTCGCCGGCCTGGGTGTCGGGGTGGTGGACGGCGAGGTCGGCGCCTTGGAGGTCGATGATCGGGACCGTCTGGCGGGGTTGCGTCTGGCTTCAGGTGCGGTGGTGCCGGTTCGCAAACTGGTGGTCTCGCCGCGTTTCGTGGCGCGCGTCGGCTTCCTCGGCGGGCTCGGCCTGACGGTGCGGGAGCACCCGATGGGCGTCGGCGAGCAGGTGGTTGTGGACGGCACCGGGTTCACCGGGGTCGCGGGCGTGTGGGCGGCGGGGAACGTCAGCGATGTACTGGCGGGCATTCCGGCCGCATCGGCGGCGGGGGTCACCGCCGCCGCGGCGATCAACATGAATCTGCTGACGACCGACGCCCGGAGGACTGCTGCGGCCCGCGCGGCGGGTGCTGAGGTGTTCAGCGGGGTGATGGAGAGCGGGGTGTCGCGGCGGGTGCTGGGCACGCGCGTGCACGGTCTGGATTCTCTGCTGGATAACAGCTGAAGGGAACGTGGTGGCAGAAGGACCGTTTTCGACCGCACCTGCTGCACAAAGATCGAAGGCGTCCGCAAGGACTCAAGCTGCTGGGCAGAAACGACAGCCTCACTCTCACTGTGATGTCAACTACAAGGGCTTACGACCCGATTGCGCTTACGCCCGATATATCCGCTATTGCACGTCAGTCGTCCGGTGGGTCACCCCCGTCCAGCCGGAGGAGAACCGATATGACCACACCACGCGGCGCGGGGTCCGCGAGCACGGCCCTTGCCGCACTTCGATCCGGAACTCGCCCCGGCACTCGCACTGTTGACCGAAGTCATGCCGTCCGCGATCCTGCCGTCCATGAACTCTTCGCTCCGGACTGCCGTTGCCGAACAGCGGCTCTCCGCCGAGGAACTGGCACGCGGCGGGGAGATCGGGGCTGCGGAGCACCGGATACCGGGGCCGCCCGGCACGCCCGCCGTCTCGCTACTGGTCTGCCGCCCCAGTGCCGCCACCGGCGCCTCTACTTCACGCACGGTGGCGGAATAATCCTGGGTGACAACCGCAGCCTCATCGGGGAAATGCTTGACTGGGTGCAGCAGTTCGAAGTCGTCCTCGTATCGGTCGACTACCAGCTCGCTCCGGAACACCCCTATCCCGCCGGAATCGAGGACGTGTACACGGGTCTGGTCTGGACCGCGAACCACGCCGCAGACCTTGGCATCGACCCAGATGCCGAGGATGCTGCAGAGCCGCTTCACGCCGTAACGGCGCTGGAAGTCGGCGACACACTGAAAGCGGTTCACCAGCGTCTCCCCGGCGAAATACTTCGCCGCCCTGCGCAAGAAGGTCCGCGAGCTGGAGGAGAAATGCGAGAACTTGGCCGAGGTCTCGCCCCACCTGACCGACAAGATCATGCGGTTCGGCGAGTACTCACGAGCTCGACTTGGCACCGGAGGCGTACGAGCCGCACTTGGAAGTCGACTTCACCGTGCCGGTGGCGACAGGGCGGCAGTTGCCCGAGGAGGCGGCGAACTGTCCGTCCGCTGCCTCGCTCAGGCAGTCTCAACGGCCTATGGGGCCAGTTCGCGCAGGACGGCGGAGGCGAGTGCCGCGTCAAGGGCGCCGAGTCCGGTGAGGTCGGCGACCGTGATCGCACCGTCCGCCCGCTCGACGGGCCTGTCGAGCAGGAGACCGATTGGTGTGTCGCCGGTGTCGGTCGTGGTCCCGGCTCGCACGGCGTGGCCGAAGTCTCCGTGGTCCAGGCACTGTTGGTGGTCGTCGGTGGCGATCAGTGCCGCACGGGCGAAAAGTGCTGGCGGCAGTTCGTTCTTGTGGGGCATGTCGGTGCCGATGCCGGTGACGTGCGCGCCCGCGCGGACGTCACCGGCCTGCAGGACCGGAGCCGTGGCCGGTGTGGTGGTGAGGACCATGTCGGCTGCGGCCGCCTCGTCGGCCGAGGCGGGCCGGGCGTGAAGCCCGAGTGCGTCGAACTCCTCGCACAGCGACCTGGCCCTGTCCTGGCTGCGGCCGTGGACGAGCACCGTGTCGATCTGGCGGAGCCGGGCCAGCCACTCGACCTGGAGGCGGGCCTGTTCTCCGGTGCCGAACACGGCCAGGGTGGCGGCGGCGGGCCGGGCCATGGCGTGGGTTGCCAGAGCGCCCGCGGCGGCGGTGCGCCAGGCGGTGAGCAGGCCCTGGTCGTCGAGGATCGCGCGGATCTGGCCGGTGCGGGCGCTGACGACGCAGACCAGGCCGTGGTTCGTAGGCAGGCCGGCGGCGGGGTTGCGGTAGAAGCCGGTGGCGATCTTGACGGTAAAGTCGGGCGTGTCGGTGACCCAGCCGGCCTTGACGTGGCAGTCGCCATCGGCGTCGGGGAACTGCAGGTGCAGCGGTGACGGCACGGTGGTGCGGCCGTGGGCGTGGGCGATCAGCGCGTCGCGGACGGCGGTGAGAACCAGCCCCGGGGTGGTGGCGTGCTTGATCGCGGTGGTGTCGAGGACGAGTGGAGTCACTGGTTGACTCGCAGCCACTGGGCGAAGGCGGCCAGGCCCTCCTCGGGGTTGGCGCGGCCGACGCCGATGCGGAAACGGTCGGTGGGGGTGTGGGTTAGCTCGGAGCGGTAGATGCTGGCGGGCAGCAGCAGGACGCCGGCTTCCTCGACCAGACGGGTGCAGAACTCCTCCACTCCGTCCGGGCCGAGGTAGCGGGGATAGGCGACGCAGCCGCCGTCCGGGGACTGCCACTCGAAGAGGTCGGCGAATTCGGCGAAGAACGCGTCGAAGAGCGGCAGGTTGCGGGCGATGAGTGCCCGGTTGCGGTCCAGGATCGTGGCGCGGGCCTTGAGCGCGATGCGGGCCAGGACTTCGCTAGGGGCGGAGTTGCAGATGGTGGTGTAGTGCTTGGCCCGCTCCATTCGGGACAGCAGCTTGCGGTCGCGGCAGGTGATCCAGCCGAGCCGCAGGCCCGGCAGGCCGAGCGACTTGGAGGTGACGTTCAGTGACAAGGCTCGCTCGGACAAGTCGGCGGCCTGCGGCAGGGTGTGGGCCGCATCGCGCTCCAGGCCGCGGTAGACCTCGTCGCTGAACAGGTGGATGCCGCGCTCGTCGCACAGCCGCGCCAGCTCGGTGAAGTCGGCTGCGCTGATGACCTTGCCGGTGGGGTTGTTCGGAAAGTTCACCGAGACGACCCGAGTGTTCGGGCGGATCGCCGCCCTCACCGCGTCGAGGTCCAGGGCCCAGTCCCGGTCGGGGTCGAGGGCGACGCCGGTGACCTCGCACAGGGCGAGCGGCACGGTCTCGGCCGCCTGGTAGTTCGGGGTCACCACCACCGCGTGGTCGCTCTCGCCCAGCAGCACATTCATCGCCAGGTAGAGGGCCTCCTCGGCGCCGGCGAAGCAGATCACGTCGGCCGCGTCCGCCCGCTCGTACATCCCTGCGATCGCCTCGCGCAGGGCCGGGTCGCCATAGGTCTCGGTGTAGCCCAGCGACAGGTTCTCGAACGCGGCGCGGTCCTGGTCATCGGCCAGGGCGAGCAGCTCGCCGAGGGTCATGGTCTGCACGTCGGAGGCGGTCAGGTGGTGGCGCGCGGTGAACTCCCACCGAGAGAAGTAGGTTTCCAGGCGGAAGTCAGGCAGGCGGGTCATGGCGTGTGGTCCTTCGTGCCGGGTGCTCGGAGTTCGGCCAGCAGGCCGTAGAGGGTGGATCGGGAGACGCGCAGGGCGGCGGCGACGACGGGGTTGGCGCGGCGCACGGCGAAGATCTTGGCCTCGTCCAGGCGGGCGAGAACGGCCAAGCGGTCGGGTCGGGTCAGCCGCTCGACGGGGCGGCCGCACTCGCGCACGTACGCGCCGACGATGTGCTGGACGCGCTCGTGCCAGTCCTGCTCGAACAGTGGCTCCGGCCGGGGCGTCGTCGGGGCTCCGAACGCGGACAGCACAGCTGCAGCCTGTTCCAGCGGCGTGCGGTCGAGATTGACGCACAGCACCGCGGCGGCCTTCCCGTCCGGCTCGCGCAGGACCGCGCTGACCGACGACAGCCGTCGGCCATCCGCGAGCAGTTTCTCGTACGGACCGAACACGTCCCGCGCGGATGGGTCCAGCACGTCCAGCTCGCCCAGCAGCGAAGGGTCCCCCGGACCGCGGGAGCCCATCGGATTCCAGATCGCCAGGATCCGGTCGGTATCCGGGTCGTGCAGGACCACCTCGGCATACGGCCCGAGCAGCAGCGCGACGGCCCGGCCCACGGGCGCCCACATCCGGACCCGGTGATCTGTGCTTTCTTCGGCAGTCTCCACGCTCTGGACTATAGGTCCAAGTTGGACCACTGGTCCAGAATCAGGGGCTCGACGCCGCCGCCAGCAGGGCAAACACGGCGGCCGGCCCCCGTCATCACCGACGACATGCTGCACACCTCGCTGCGGCGCAGGGCGGCCGGCGAGTCCGTCGGGCAGATCCGCCCCGGCCTGATCATCCCCACCGGCAAGCACAGAGCCAGAACCCCGGGGTGGCAGGCGAGCGGAAGGACTCCGGTGAGCGGGGGCCGAGCGTGCCCGCGCGGGAGCTGCTGAAGTTCAGCACGCCCAAGGATCCCGCGGTGCCGGGCGGTTCGTGAAGCTGCGGTGATCGAGCCGGAGAACACGTTCTGGCGGCGCGGTATCCAGGCATGCGTGCGGTACGTGAAGGAGACCGGGACAAATCAGTTGCGGGTGCCGTACGGCTGCATCCCCCCGACGACTGGGTTCCGGCCGGGTTTCCGCAGGGGACCTGTCGCGCTGGCCGGCGGAAATCCCACAGAGCGGGCCGACTGGATCCAGGGCGGGTAGAACAGCCCGGTGGGGCGCTCACATGTCGGCCAGCAACGTCGCGGGGCGCTCGACGCAGTCGGCCACGTAGCGCAGGAAGCCGCCGACCACGCCGCCGTCGCAGACCCGGTG
>NZ_JAFMPZ010000262.1 GCF_017353455.1 Streptomyces laculatispora | reverse complement strand
GCCGCCCGCTGGGTGCGGGACGGTGCCGGTGCTGGTGGCCGTGGCCCGGGAGGGGGCGGTCCGCAGGAGAGCGGTCCGGAAGGACCGCGGGCCTCTCACGCCGCCTCCGAGCGGTCCGCGGCCATGCCTGCCGCGTCCAGCAGGGCCGTACCCACGATCAGGTCCGCACCGCCGAATTCGGGGTCCTCCAGCTGGGTCCCGTCATCGACGGAGAAGAGCAGGCGGCGCTCACCCTGCCGGTAGGCAGTGCCGACCGGCGGGCTCGCCGCGTGCACCGCGAGGAGGGCGACCAGGTAGGGCAGGTCCGGATCGCGACGTCTGGCCTCGGCCAGCAGCCCGGAGAGGCGGCGCGGCGCGTCGGGCTCCAGCTCCAGCAGCTCCATGGCGCTCGCCAGCTGTTCCTCGCTGAAACGGCTGTCGGCCGGGGTGGCGATCAGATCGGGCTCGGGCATCTCGGCGCCCAGGTGTTCGCGCTCCAGCGGCGGGGTCAGCAGCATGTCGACCAGGTCGCCCACCCGGACCGAGGTGGGGGTGCGCAGTCCCGTGCCGTGGGCGAAGAACGCGTCGGTGGCGCGGATCGCCTGCTCGACGGGGAGCGGGAGCAGCGGTGCCAGCAGCTGCCCGTACAGGTCGAGACCGGTCCGCAGGGCCGGTGCGGCGAACGCCTGCCGGTCCTGCTCGGCGCGGAACAGCGGCCCGGCCTCCAGCAGACGGGACTGCAGCTGGGTGTGGCGGCGGATGCAGTCCTTGACGATGTCGACGAGTTCGGCGGCGCGCCGCTTGTGCTCGGGCTCCTCGGCCTCGTCACGGGCCTTGCGGATGTTGGTGAGGATGGCGTTCTCGTGGCGGTAGCGGTCGGCGATGTGGTCCAGTGCCTCGGCGATCATGTCGGGCACGGCGTTGAGCCAGTCCACCGCCCGGACGTTGCGCCGGGTCGCGTCGAGTGTCTTGCGGAGGGTCTGCGCGTACTGCACGGTCCGGTAGCGGGCCTGCTCGGCGGCGAGCTGCGCGTCGGCGAGGCGGCCGCGGCTGATCAGGACCTCCAGCTTCACCTCGGCGGCGATCTGGGCGCTGGTGACGTCCGTGTCGAGGGCGCCGACCAGGACGTTGACCGCTTCGTCGGTGGCCCGCAGATAGACGCTGCCGCCGTATCCCGGGACCTCTTCGACCAGCTTGAAGTCGTAGTCCCGGCGGACGTACGTGCCGTCCGGGCCGAAGGTGCCGTAGACGGCCCGGAAGCCGCGGTCCACACTGCCGACGTTGATCAGGTTCTCCAGCACCCAGCGCGCGACCCGTTCGTGCTCGGCGACCGGGCGGCGCGGGGCCTGCGCGGCGACGCGCGGGAGGAGTCTGGCCACTATCTGGTCGTGGTCCGCGCCGGTGTCGAAGTCCATGTTGAGCGTGACGAGGTCGATCGCGGCGAGGGCGACCTCCGCCATCGCGTAGACGGTGTACTCACCGGCGAGGTTCGCCTTGCGCACGTCGAGGTCGTGCAGCGGCGCCGTGCAGGCGAGGGCGCGCAGCCGCCGCGAGAGCCCCTCGTCGGCGGCCGGGCCCGGTGCGGGCCGCGGCCCCGCGCTGAGCTGGGGCGCAGCGTTTTCCGTATAGGCAGGCGAAGTCACGCTGCACAGATTAGGTCCTCGCACCGACAACGGTCGAAACGGCGCAGAAGCGGCTGGTTGCCCCGGAGTCGGTCACGCCCTGCCGGACGGCTCCGCGGGACCGGGACGGCTCCGCTCCCGGCCCCCGGCACGGGGGCCGCGCTCCCGGCCGCACAGCGCGTGGACGACGTATCGACGCGGCCCGGCGGCGTCGCGCCGCGCGCCCCCGACGCGCAACGCCCGTACTGCTCGCAGCCCGGTCAGACGGCGGGTGCGTCCGGACCGATCCTGCTGCGTACCGCTGTCTGCACCTCGGCCTCCTCGGCCGGGTCGGCGGCCAGCCGGCGCAGCCGCTCGGCCACCCTGATGTCGCCGGTCTCCGCGTGGCGTGCGGCGACTTCCCGGGTCGTCTCCTCGCAGTCCCACAGGCACTCGACGGCGAAGCCGGTGGCGAAGGAGGGGTCGGTGGCGGCCAGCGCGCGGGCGGCCCTGCCCCGCAGGTGGGAGGAGGACGTCTCCCGGTAGACGTGGCGCAGGACGGGAGCGGCGCAGGCGATGCCGAGGCGTCCGGCGCCGTCGACCAGTGTCCACAGGCGCAGGGCGTCGGGCCCGTCGCCGCGTACGGCTTCGCGCAGGGCGCCGAGGACCAGCGAGGCGTCCTGCGTGCCTCCCCGGCCGGCCAGTACACCGGCCGCCGAGGCGCCGAGCGCGTCGGGCCGCCGGGCCCAGCGCCGGGCGCGGTCGACGGCGGCTTCACCGCACATCCGCTCGAAGGCGGCGACGGCCGCGTCGGCGACCGTGCGCGAGGAGCTGACCGCCGCGGCCTCTATCAGGTCGAGTACGACCGGGTCCTGGGCCTCGGTCAGGTAGTGCAGGGCGGCGCACCGGGCGCCTTCCGGACCGCTGCGGGCGGCCTCGACGATCACGGGCCGGTCCTCCGGTCCCGCGACGGCGGAGAGACAGCGGGCGGCCGGCACATGGAGGTCGCTGCCGCGGTCGAGCCCCTGCTGGGCCCAGTCGAAGACGGCCTGGACGCTCCAGCCGGGGCGGGGTCCTCCGGGCCGCATCTGCCGCTGCCAGCGGTCGAACGAGCCCTGTTCGGAGGCGGCCCTCACCCGGGCGCCGACCGCTTCGCGCGGATCGTCGGCCCAGAGCCGCCAGGGCCTGGGTTCGAAGGCGTCGCGTACGGCGGTGGCCAGCTCGGCGGACCCCTCGGCGTCCGTGCCGAAGCGGGCGAGCACGGGGACGGCGAGGGAACGGAGGCCGGCGTCGTCGTCACGCGGGGCCAGCTCGTCCAGGGCCCAGGCCCAGTTGGAACCGGTCGCGGCGTAGCGCCGCAGCAGGGCGAGGGCGTCGTCGCGCCCGTACGAGGCGAGGTGGCCGAGCACGGCGAGGGCCAGGCCGGTCCGTGACTCGTCCGTGTCGAGGTGGTCGTCGGGGTCGGCGAGGTGCCGCTCGATCTCGTCGATGCCGCCGTCGAGGTCGAGATAGAGGCGCGCGTAGTAGAGGGAGCGGTTCTCCACCTGCCAGTCGTGACGCGGATCGCTCAGGACGCAGTGGTTGAGAGCCGCCAGGGCCTCGGGGCGCGGTGCGGCGAGCGCGTGGAGCGTGCCGTCGCCGCGGCCCCTCTGCAGCAGACCGAGCAGGGTGCCGCTCGGCGCTATGAACGGATCAAACATGGGAAAAGCCTCACATCAAGCTGTCGACGCAACCGGGGACTGTGCAGTTCCACGTGCCGGGTGGGCACTAGACCGCGCAGCAACATGATCGGCCGACCGCCGTCTTCTGCCTGGTGTAGACCATCTTCCTCTGCCTCTCATCGGTGGCCCGAATCGGGCCCGCGACGTCATGATGACCCACCCATTTCGCCACCGCGACCACATTTACGGCGGACCCGGTCAGCGGGAACCGAAGAGTTCCAGCAGGTCGGCCTTGCCGAACATGCGCGCGGTGTCCAGGGCGGAGGGCGTTCCGGCCGCCGGATCGGCCCCTGCCGCGAGCAGGGCCGCGATCACCCCGTCCTCACCCTTGAACACGGCTCCGGCGAGCGGCGTCTGCCCCCGGTCGTTGGCCCGGTCCGGGTCCGCGCCGCGGCCGACCAGTGCCGTGACCGCGGGGGCGTGCCCGTGATAGGCGGCGAGCATCAGCAGCGAGTCGCCCCGGTCGTTGGTGAGGTTCACGGGGACTCCGGCGTCGACGTAGGCCGCGAGCGCGTCGGTGTCGCCGTGGCGCGCCAGGTCGAAGACCTTGGTCGCCAGCTCCACCACCTCGGGATCAGGGGTTTCGCTCATCGGGGGACCGCCCTTCCATTAACCGATTTCTCCGCTGCCGGCCTGCGGGGGCGTGCGCCTTGAGGCCGTACGAGTGAATCGACAGGGTACTGCCCGGACGCGCACATGACCCGGCCCGCCCATGGCAAAAGATCACGTCGAGTGACGACGGAGCGAGGCGCGGCACCGAAAACCCCTCCGGCCTGCGCTCCACTGTCCGCCAGTCCAGTGAAAAACCTCACTTTTCACCCACTTGCACCTTTTATCCTATAGATACTTCCGGTGAGCCTGGAAGGACTCATGGTGACCGTCCCCCCAACCAGGAGAACCACTCATGATCCTTTCCATGTCAGGCGTCGTCATCCTCGGCATCATCGTCTTCCTGTTCTTCAGGAAGGACGGCCTCAAGGCATCGCACGCCCTCATCACCGCCCTGTTCGGCTTCTACCTGGCCGGCACCGCCATCGCACCGAGCATCACGGCGGGCGGCGCGAGCCTCGCCGGCCTCTTGGGCGGGATCAAGTTCTGACCCCCCGCTCCCGCTCCCACCCCCTTCAGGAGACAGACGTGG
>NZ_JAFMPZ010000261.1 GCF_017353455.1 Streptomyces laculatispora | reverse complement strand
CTCCGACGGCCTCCCCGTCGGCGCGCAGCTGCTCGGTCCCTCCCGCAGTGAGGAACGGCTGATCTCGCTGGCCGCCCAGCTGGAGGCCGACCGGCGCTGGTACGAACACCGCCCGCCGGCCGCCCCGTAGCGCTCACCGCGCACGGCGTGCCCCTCACTCCGGGCGGCGGGCGCCGACCACCCACACCCCCGCGCGCAGCAGCACCCCGCGCGGGGTCTCGTGCGGCAGCAGCGCGCGGGCCATCGCCGCGCGCGTGGCCTCGGAGACGGTGCGGCCGGGGGCGCGTGAGACGAAGAAGTCCACCGCGTCGGCCGCGTCCTTCCCCCAGACGGAGTCCGCTCCGACGCCGGTCACCTCGATGTCCGTGAAACCCGCCGCCCCCAGCACCTCGTGCAGGTGGTCCGGTTGTGAGAGCGAGGCCATCGCCGTGGCCGGCGCGTTCTCCTGGGTATGGTCCTCGCCCAGCAACGAGGCCAGCAGGCCCAGCGCCTCGCGCTCCTCGCCGCCCGGCGACGCGGGCTGCGGGCAGACGAACACCAGTCGGCCGCCCGGCCGCAGCGCGGCGGCGATGTTCGTGAAGGCGGCGACGGCGTCGGCGAAGAACATCACCCCGCCCCGGCTGATCGCCAGGTCGTACCCGCCGGGCTCGAACGGGCAGGTCTGCGCATCGGCCAGCCGGTAGGTGACGGCGGGGAACCGGTCGTCGTCGGTGAGCTCGCGGGCCCGTTCGACCAGCGGCCCCGAGATGTCGACACCAGTGACACGGCCTTCCGGAGCCAGCCGGGCGGCCGTCCGGGTCGTGAGCCCGCTGCCGCAGCCGATGTCCAGCACCCGGTCCGAGGCGCCGATCGAAGCCGCGTCGAACAGTGGTGCGTCGAAGGCCTCCAGCATCGCGTTGTAGCGGTCCGGGTGTGCGGCCCAGTGCTCTCCGACCGGTCCGTTCCATGCTTCGGCGACCTTCACGCGAGCTCCTTCGTCTGTGTGGTCAGGGTGGCCTCGACGCGTCCGACGGCGCAGCCGGCGCCGTACGCGATCAGATGGGCCAGGCAGTGATCGGTGAACGGCGGTACCAGCCAGGCAGCCACGTCCTCGTCCGTGATCCGGTACGGGGCACGTGCCGCGAGCAGGGCCAGCCGGGTGCTGCCGCTCCGCCCGGTCCGGCAGCACCGCGTGCAGCGGGAGCGGCGTGACCCCGTCCCAGGCCGCCACCGATTCCCGTACGGGCAGGCTCAGCCCCGTCGTCAGCTCCTGGCGCACGGTCCGGGCCAGTCTGCGGCCCGCCGCGCTCCGTACGGCACGGAGCTTCTGGAGGCCGCAGGGCAGCATGCTCTCGGTCAGCAGCGCGGAGACGATGCGGTTGATGAAGTGGAAGGAGAGCGCCGTCCCGATGATCTCGGGCGCATCGGCCGACGGGAACGGCTGCGCGGTGCTCATGTCCTTTCCCCAGTACAGCAGTTGACGACGGGCCGGGTCCTCGGGCTGTCCGCCGCGGGCGATCGTCTCGGCCAGCCGGTGGTCACCGGTGGCGTGCAGCAGCACGGTGTGCGCGTCCACGCAGAACGGGCAGCGGTTGGCGAGCGACACCCCGGCCGCCACCACCTCGTCGGCGTCGATGTCGTAGGACATCGTCACGTGGTGCAGCACCGCGCCCGGCCCGCCGTCGCGGCCCACGACACGCTTCTGCGCCGCCCCGGCGATCTTTCCGACATCGGTCGCGATGCCGTTCAGCGGCTGGTACCAGGCCTTGATGCCCATGTCGCCGAGGGCTTCGAGCACCCAGTCGTCCAGGTAGGCGTAGCTGTCGGCGAAGGAGAGCCCGGAGACGAGGGAGTCGGGGACGGAGAGGGAGTACGTGATGGTGTTGCCCGGCTCCACGAAGGTCGGACGGCCAAGACACTACGAGCCTGCGTGATCACGGGCAAGTGCTTGATCCCGCCGGATGCCACTCGGCATCCGGCGGGGTGCTTACGGCACCCGGGCGGTCCACTCCTCGGTGGCGAACTTCGTCCGCACCAGCTCCTCTGCCTGGGCCATCTCTTCCGCTGTGACGTCGCCGGTGGTCAGCCCGTAGCGGTTGCGGAAGGAGGCGATCATGTTCTCGATCACCTGTTCCCGGGCGAGGCCGGTCTGACGGCGGAGCGGGTCGACGCGCTTCTTGGCGCTCTTGGTGCCCTTGTCGGAGAGCTTCTCCTTGCCGATCCGTAGTACCTCCAGCATCTTGTCGGCGTCGATGTCATACGACATCGTCACGTGATGCAGGACGGCCCCAGGGCCACCATCAGAACCGACGATCCGCTTCTGAGCGGCGCCGGCGATCTTTCCGGCATCGGTCGCGATGTCGTTGAGCGGCTGGTACCAGGCTTTGATACCCATGTCGCCGAGGGCGCCCAGCACCCAGTCGTCGAGGTAGGCGTAGCTGTCGGCGAAGGAGAGGCCGGAGACCAGCGACTCCGGCACGGACAGGGAGTACGTGATGGTACTCATGGGCTCGACGAACATGGCCCCACCACCAGAAATGCGGCGTACCACGGCCATCCCGTGCTTTGCCGCCCCCTCGGGGTCCACCTCATTGCGCAGTGACTGGAAGCTGCCGATGACCACAGCAGGCGAGGCCCATTCCCAGACCCGCAGCGTGGGAGCCCGCCGCCCGGCGGCCACCTCGGTGGTGAGGACCTCGTCCAGTGCCATGTGCAGGGCCGGGGCCTGCGCTGCCGTGTGCACCAACTGCCAGTCGTAGTCGCTCCACTCGGTTGCATGGGCCAGCGCTCGCCGAACAGCGATGCCGACGCCCTCCGCGGTCAGCCCGAGCATGACGGTCGACTCCGGCAGCCCCGCCGTGATCCGGGCCGCCAGGCCTGTGGCGTCCGTTGAGGACAGGGCACCCTCCAGGGCCCTGTCCATCGAGAGGATTGCCTCGCCGGGCTCCAGGAAGAAGTCCCCGGCGACGCGTACGTTGCGTAGTACACCTTCGTCGACGTCCAGGTCTACGACGACAAGTTTGCCGCCGGGCACCTTATATTCTCCATGCACGGCTTCGTTCCCTTCCAGTGCGCGGCACGGGATGGACGCGCACATACCTCGCATCGCACTTTAATGCTTGCGCTAGAGGCGTTCCCGGCGCAGGACCGCACCCTTCTCGTTCCTGGGCGGGGCGTCGTACTCGGCGACGATCCGCAGTTTGTACTCCGAGGTGAAAGTGCGGCGCTTCGGCCTCGGCGCCGGGTCGGACCCGACGGGCTCGGTGCTTGGCATAAGGGACGGTTCTCTTGTCGCGCGCTCTCAGGCTAACCCCGCAGAACGTGATGTCTCACCCAAGGCTGGCAGAGAGGGGACCGGCATCGTCGATGGCATGGCGCGGGCGTCTGCTTTGCCGAGCGAGCGCAGCGGGACGTCGTAGGGCCGTGGGCGGCGACGAGAGCGGGGGACCGTCCCGGCCCGAGGGCGCGGGACCGTCCGCATAACCGATGCGCCGGGCCGGGACGCTCTTCCCCTAGGGGCTCCTCTCCCCGATAATGGCCCTCCGCTGTCTGGCCTTGGGGGGCTTGTGTCGGATCGTGGTTCCACTCCTGTTCCACCCACCATGCGCAGAGTCGCGCGGGACTTCGAACTCGGGTCGCGCCAGGAGCTGGTGTGGACCGAGCCCAAGCGCTTCCCGTGGATCGTGGTGCTGCTGCCGACACTGGTCGGACTGCCGGTGCTCTGGATGGGGATTTCGGCCGCAGTGGAGGGCCAGCGGAGCCACGGCGCCTGGTACTACGGGCTGCCGCTGCTCATCTTGGGGACCGTCCTAGTCGCCGCAGCCGGGTATTTCCTCTTCCTCGCGCTCACGAGACGGCAGGCGCAGGTCTGGGTAGGTCACTACCAGCACGGCATCGTCCGGGAGGTCGCCGGGCACGTGCCGGAGGCGTACTCATGGGACGAGATCGACGGCATTCGGCGGAGCAGCACCAAAGTGACGAACGGGATCACCAGCGTCACCACACACGAACTCTGGGTGCGTCCCCGTGAGGGCGCCGAGATCACGGTGACCGACGCGTACAAGGGGGTCGCACGGTTCATCGACGAACTGGACAAGACATTCACGCGCGTACGGCTGCCGCAGGACAGGGACCGGCTGAAGGCGGGCGAACGGGTCGACTTCTTCGGGGCCCACCTCGATCCCGCCGGTGTCGGGTACCTCGACCACCGGCTCGGCTGGCGCGAGGTCGACCGGGTCACGGTGAAACAAGGCTGGCTGGAGATCCATCGGCACGGCGAGGGAAAGCCGTGGGCCAGGCTCCCCGTAGAGATGGTCCAGAATCTTTCGGTCTTCCTGGCCCTCGCCGCAAGGATGCGCCAGGAGGCGGCCGGGAAACGGCCGCGACCAGACGATCCGGCCTGATCCGGCGAAGGCCGGCGCTCCGGCAGCAGGTCTGGATCAACGAACCAGCACCCCGGCGGTCA
Source organism: Streptomyces laculatispora (assembly GCF_017353455.1). Lineage (GTDB taxonomy): Bacteria > Actinomycetota > Actinomycetes > Streptomycetales > Streptomycetaceae > Streptomyces > Streptomyces laculatispora. The sequence goes on along the minus strand of NZ_JAFMPZ010000261.1, from coordinate 12,195 downwards.
CCGTGCTTGGGAGAGGAACTACTTGCACCTCTCAAACAACGGCATTGTGACAACGGGATCAAGTGGCGTTCGATGCCGTCGGTTGTCGGCGAGCCGGGTGGAGACCATGGTGAAGCGCGGGTAGCCACCGGCGGCCCCGGTCTTACGCAGCTCGATTCCCGCGCTGCGGATCTGGGGTAGTTGACACTGCCCTGGACGGGCGAGTGCCTGCACGGCCTGCGCCGCCAGCTGCAGTACGCCCGCGAGCGAGAGGTCGCCCGTCGCAGCCCGAGCAGCAGAACGAGCGCGTGGTGACGAACACGGTGGTCTGCTGGCACACCGGGTACCTGGGCCTGGCCGTCGAAGAACTGCTTACCACCGGCAGCGAGGTGGACGACGAGGTGGTGCAGGTGGCGGGCAGGTCGCGCAGGGCCCGTCCGTGGTAGGCGGCGTCCGCGATGACGTGGATGCGTCGGCCGTGATGGCAGGCCGCGAGGAAGCGGAGCATGGACGTGGCGATGCCGGCCTTGCTCAGTTCCTGCTCGGGCCGCCGAGTGACCAGCGGCATTGGACGACAAGCTTGGAGGAGGAAACTGATCACGGCCCTGTGTGGATGTGGGCTGCCCAACGGGTCGGGAGCAGTGGATCGGCGTCGCGGACCGCACGGACCGCCTGGTGGAGAGCGAGGGCCGCGCCACTGGTCCCGTATCCGGCGTAGAAGGCGCGTGCCAGGTCCGCCGCAGTCTGGTCGTGGACCTGCCACAAAGTGGCGATCACGTCACGGAACCCGACGAGCCGGAACGCCGAACCGAGATGCAGGGACTCGCCGGTGAACTTGCCCGCGCTGCGGGCCGTCGAGCAGGCCGACAGATAGGCGAGGCCGGCGCGCGAGGCCCGCAGCCGGTGCAGGTCGGTGACCATCAATGGCTGGTCGTGCAGGACCAGATGACTGCCTGACGGGTTGACCGGATCGTGGTGCGCGTGGCATGCGAAGTGCGCCCAGCGGCTGGACGGCAGTGCCTCGGCCACGGCGGCTCGTGTGGCCCGTGGACCCAGCAGGAGCCGCGCTCCCGAGGCGGAGCCGAGCGCGGTGGCCTCGGCCAGGGTGGCGGGCAGCGGCATGTGCCCCGGGGTGTCGGGTACGGCCACGACCAAGGGCGGGCCGTCCGCCCGGCTCACCCGGTGGTCGAGGTCCGTCGGCAACGCGCGGATCGTGGGGGCGTACGACGAGACAACCCGGTCCAGCACCGTGTCGCCGGGCCGCGTCTCCTCGTCCGCCCAACGCCCGGCCGCGTGCAGGGGAAGGGCGTTCAGCGCACCCGTCGGCGACCACCACACCCGCGGCCAGGGCCCGCCGTCCGGGGGCAGGCCGGTGTACCCGAAGTCCTGCAGTACGGGCTCCGCCACCGCGTCCCAAAGCCAGCTGAGCGTCTCCCGCACCGTGGCCTGGGCCTCAAGGCGTTGCACCAGCCCGGCGTGCGGATTCTCCGCAGCGGTCACCGCCAGGGCGAACTCCGCGGCCCGCCGGTCGAGTTCACCGGGCTCCAGATCGGGCAGCGGCACCACGCGCAGGCTGCCGCCCTTCAGCAGCAGGGCGTCGCAGCGGTACCGGCTCACGTTCACGGTGACTACGGGGCCCAGCCGCGCGGCACGGGCCCGCAGCCGGTCGGCCCGTGGGGCGGCGAGGAAGTCCTCGAACCCGGGCCGGCGGCGGATCTCGCGTAGAGTCCGCTCCATGCGCAGTCCTAGCGCGTGCCTGCTGTCCGGGTCGGGGTCGGGCTCGCTCAGCGCCTGCCGCACCGCCGTTAGTTCGGCTGCCCATGTGGGTGCCGCCGAGTGGAGTTCGGTGAGTTCGCGGTCCGCGTCGAGGGCGGCGGAGAGCAGTACGGAACGTCCGTGCTCCAGCATTTCCAGTGCCGTGTCCGGCCGCCCCGCCTCCAGCGCGGCCGCCGCGGCGTCGCTGGCCAGCCAGAACCGCCCGGCCAGCAGCCTTTCCTGGTCGGCACGGCGCAGATGGCCCGGGACAAGCTCCGGCAGCCGGCCGATGGCCGCGCGATAACCGTCCACGGCCGTCGGCCAGTCCCCGGTCGAGGCCGCCCACTCCGCCCACTGGGCCGAGCCCGCAATTCGCTGCATGCTTGTCGCGCCAGGCGTCGACGTTGCGGTGCGCAGCACGTCGATCGCCTCGCGTAGCGCGGCGGCGTCCCCGCGTTCACAGGAGCGCTGGGCGAGCGCGTGGGCGAGGTTGCGGAGGGAGGCGATCCGCGTGGTGGGCAGGTCCGGTTCGGCCACCGCACGGCGGTAGGTGTCGACGACCTCGTCGAGGACGTCGGGCGTGTCCGGCCGCTCATGCCAGGTGGCGAGGGCAGCGCCCAGGTTGCTCAGGGTCCCGGTGCGGTCACCGGTGTCGCGGTCACAAGTATCCTGGTCCGCCAGCACCTGCCGCAACAGGCCGATCGCCTCCCGCAGCCACGACGGATCGACGGCCGCGGCACCGCCCGGATGTTCTTTGTGCAGATCGAGATCCGCCCGGTACGCCATGACGAGTGCCACGGCGAGGTCCTGTCGGGGGTCCTTCTCGCGCGAGGGCGGTGGTGCGCCCGCGGCGGCGGCCTGTTCACGGAGGAGTTCCACCGCATCGAGGACGTCGCCCAGCCAGCCGTCGTACTGATGCCGGGCCAGCAGGGCATGGGCGAGGGCCGGCCGGGCGTCGGACAGCAGCAGCGGATCGCCCTCGGCCAGGGCCATGGCCTCGCGGGCGTGCGCCACGGATTCGTGCAGGGAATCGGCGTCGGACAAGGACTGGTGGCGTTGGTTCAGCATGCTGCTCAGCTGGGTCAGATGCCCGACGCGGGGGTGGTGGCCCAGCGCTTGGCCGACCCGGATCGCGGTCCGTACGGCCGTGATCGCCTCGCCCAGCGTGCCCGCGTCCGGAGCGGCCAGATGCCGGGCGTAGTGGGCGTCGGCGAGCAGGGCCCAGCGCGCGGGTAGGCTGGGGTGGTCGCCAGGCACACTGTCGATGGGCTCCCGCAGCAGGGTGATGGCCTCGTCCAGCTCATCCGGGTCGTCCGTCCACGTACCGCGCAGGTACAGAGCCTCGCCCAGGATCCGGCGGGCCCCCACGCGGTTGTCGGGCGGGGTGTTCGGATCCGAGACGGTCCGGCGCAGTCTACCGATGGCCCTGTCGAGGTCGGCGCGGTGGCCGCGCAGGAGCAGCGCGGTGTTCAGGATGGTGCCAGCGGTGTAGTGGGTGTCGGTGTAGGCGGTGGTGACCGCCAGTACGTGGTAGAGGGTGTCGATCAGGTCGTCCACGGTGAGGCCCGTGGTGTCCGGCGGAGACCGGTGGTCGTCCGGCAGGTCGTCCTGCTCCCGGTCGGAGATCGAGGCCGATGCCACGACCATCAGCCGCCGCGATGCCAGGAACAGGGCACCCTGCGGGTCACGCCGTACCGCGGCCGTACGACGGAACAGCTCGGCCACTGGCCCGGGAATGTCCCTCATGCGGTGCCGGTGGGCGACGGCGAGGAGGGACAGCGCGTTCTCGTAGACGGATTCGGCGCATTCGCCCCTGCCGCGCCTCAGCAGCGCGAGGTGGGTGTGCCAGCGCAGCAGGCCCAACGTCAGGAAGGCGGCAGGATCGGGCCGTCCGAAGCGGTTCTCCAGCCCCACGATGACCAGACGGGTGCCCTCGCTGGTGGCGTCCCGGCTGAGCAGCAGTTCGTCGTCGCCAGTGCGCAGGAAGGCGTCGATGCGGTTCCGTACGGCGGACCTCGCTGCCCGCTTGTCCCGTGTCACTGCTGGGGCGGGGCCATGCGGTGGAGCATATCGAGGAACCGCGGGGTTCCCTGGATCGTGTGCGGCCGGTCCGGTGTGCCCAGGCCGCGCGTCATGCCGGCCTCCAGGTCCGCCATGACGATGTGCTCCAGCAGGCCGTCGGACCACCAGTACACTTCGTCGCTCAGCCGCTGTTCTGGCTCGGCGCGGTCGCGGAGACTGGCGCTGAACTTCTGCAGGGCCGGGCCGGCCGTGACGACGTTCATGCCGGTCACGACCCAGAACGCCAGGGCGTCGGTGCGCGGCGCCACCACCAGGACGCCATACAACGCCGGGCGGCCGGCCAGTTCGTCCAGCCGCAGAAGATGCGCGGCCGTGTGCTCGCCACTGCCGAGCACCACAAGGACCGGAGAACCGTCGGGACCCATGTCGTGTACCTCGCAAGGCTGGCGCCGGAGGTTGGCCAGTGCGAGCGACCACACGTCGGCGGGAGACACGTCCCACTGACGGGTCTGCTCGGTGTCGACGGTCAGGACCGAGCGCTCGCCAATGAGCCGGACTTCCGCGAGCAGATGGTCGCCGAGGGCGCGGGTCATCTCGTCCGGGCGGTCTGACTCCTGTACGAGGCGCACCGCGGGCAGCAGCGCACCCCGAGCCCGCTCGAAGGGCAGCACCGCCAGGGCCTGCGCCTCACGCGCCCGGTCCTCCCACCAGAGCTCGTACTCCGTCACCGTCGTGGACCACCGCTCGCGCGGCTGGTCCCGTAGTGTTTCGGCCAGGTGCGCGAGGTCCATCTCCGAGGCCGGACCTCCCGGCAAGCTCCGGGAGAGGGCCTGTTGTCTGGCGTAGTCGGGTACGAGGCGCTCACGGACCAGTTCCTGGAAGGCGGCCCACTCCCCGGGACCGAACCAGGCACACCATGACGGGGCGAAAGACCGGCTGTCCCTGGATTTCCGGAAGAGCGCCATGGCCCCAAGGGTACGATCACATCTACTTTCTGAACAGGCTTCAGATGCGCAGCGTGGTGCGAGTGGGCGGGGACATAACTGATGGCAGCGGACGAACTAGGGCTATTTTGTGCCGAGTTGCCTGAACTGCGTGCGGCGCTGCGCCGCACGCCCCGGCAGCTCGCGCTGCTCGACCGGGTCGAGCACGCGCTGCGCGAGGGCGAGCCGGTAGCTCCGCTGTTGCGGCAGCTCGGGATCGCGGTGGACGGAGACACCGGCCCCCTCACCGGCCGGGACGCAGGGGCCACGACGGCGCCGGTGCGCGGCACCCCGCACGTGGTGACAGGTTCGTACCTCTGCCCGCGCCGCAGGTGTCTGCGGGTCGACGAGCGACGCCCCGGGGACGAGCTGCCGGTCTGCCATGTGTACCGCGAGGCGCTGCGGTTCGTGCCGGACGGGCGATGAACGGTGTCCTGTCGGAACTGGGCCGCCGACTCGCCGAACGGCTGGTGGCGCTACTCGTCCTGCCCGGCCTGCTGTACCTCGGCGCGGCGCTGTCGGCCGCCGCGCTCGGTGGAGCACGGTTGGACGAGGCCGGGCGTGCGGTGCGCCGCGCGGTGGCGCCGATTACCGGAGCGGTCGCGACGCCGTCCGCGTCCTCGTGGCTGTCCGTCGCCCTCCTGCTGACCGCCGTCCTGGTCGCCGCGGGCGCATCCGGCCTCGCGGCGCAGGCGGCCGGAGCGGTGGTGGACCGGGTGTGGGCGGGGCCGTGGCCCGACTGGGCAGAACGGCTCGCGCGCCCCCTGACCGACCGGCGGGCCCGCGCCTGGGACGCCGCCGACCGGCTCCGGGACGGCACCACAGGCGCCGAGCTGGACGCCCGTACGGCCCGCCGCAACCGGATCGGACTCCGGCGGCCCTCGGCCCCTACCTGGATGGCCGACCGACTGCGGGCCGCCGACTCTCGGATCTGGCAGGAGTATGGGCTCGACCTCACCGTCTCCTGGCCCCGGCTGTGGCTGGTGCTCCCGGATTCCTCCCGTACGGCCGTGCAAGCGGCCCGCGAGCGGCTGACCGCCACGACGCTGCTGGCCGGATGGGGGGTTCTGTACGCGCTGCTCGGTCTGTTGTGGTGGCCAGCCGTGGCCGTCGGCGCGGTGATCGGAGTGACGGCTTGGCGGCGGACCCGGGCGGCATTCGACACGCTTGCCGAGCTGGTCGAGGCGGTGGTGGACGTCCACGGCCCCGAACTCGCCGCGGCACTCGGCGTGCCGGTCTCTGACCAGCGGCTGACGCCACCCATCGGGCGGGTGCTGGTGGAACGGTTCCGCAAGTCTTCGTGAGAGGGCACGAGTGCCACCCTCGGCCGCCGGAATCCTCGTGCCGTTGTGAGACCGGGAGGACCGCGCGAGGGGGCGGGGTTCTTAGCCTGGCCGACAGACGCAGCCAGATGCCGTCGAACGACTCGACAGGCCCGACACTCGCTTTGGTCCAGGCGACCGTTCCCGGCTGGGAGACGGACGTCCTCAACGCGGCGGGGTCGATGGCCTGGCCGTCATCCCAGAACAGACGGATCAGGTGCTCTTCATCGACGTAACCCGTGCGCTCACCGTCCTGGCCGATCATGGGCAGGAAACCGCACATCCACGGAGTCGGACAGGAGCCGTTCGGGCTGTCGCACGAATGCGACGCATCGGGTCAGGCCTCGCCACCGCAGAGGGAGTACCAGCCTGCCGCCGTCCCTGAGCTGGTTCTGCATGGCGGGGGAAGGGTCCAGACCCTGACGGTCGCGATGATGCGGTCGAACGGGGTACGTTCCTCCGCGCCGAGCACCCCGTCCCGGGTGATGACATCGACGTCGCGGAACCCGGTCGCGTCGAGTGTCTTGCGGGCGTACGCGGTGACGTCGCCGTCGATGTCCCCCGTGACGACGAGCCCGGAGGCGCCTACGAGGCGCCGCATGTATGCGGCGTTCACGCCCGTGCCCGCGCCGATCTCGAACACGCGGTTGCCCTCTTCGAGCTGCAGCTGGACGAGCATGAAGAACACCACGTCGGGCTTCGACGCGCAGCTGTACGGGAGCGCGTCCTCGGCAGAATCCCTCACCGGGACCGAACAGCTCAAGGCAGTCCTGGTCAACTGCCCCGAGCTCGACGCCCTTGCGGGTCACGTCCGGTCCTTCGCTCAGATTTTCGCCGAGCGCCAGAGCGACCGGCTTCCGCAGTGGCTCGACGCCGTCCGGCGAGACGACCTCCCCAGCCTCCACACCCTCGCCGCAGGCATCGACCGTGACCGCGACGCCGTCACCGCCGGCCTCACCGTGCCCTGGAGCTCCGGCGTCGTTGAAGGACACGTCAACCGAATCCAGATGCTCAAGCGCCAGATGTTCGGCCTGGCCGGCTTCGCTCTACTGAGGTGACCCCTGTGGTGTGTACACACCTGACCGAACCCCTGATCCCGGACCCGGGCGAGATCGCCTGGCAGGGCTGGCTGACAGAGGCCGAATTGTGCGAGGTCGTCGATCAACGGCTCTTCGTTCCGGGAGGACGGAACGCTCTGCGCCGATACCTGGAGTCCGGATCCGGTAGCGGTGCGGGCGAACTGTGAGCCGAGTGATTGGCGATGCGGTCGTCTCGATCGAGTCGGAGCGGGCATTTCAGCTGCAGGACCCGATCACTGTGGTTCGTGGTGCTGGAAGGCACCTGACTTGGGTGGTCCCGGCGGCAGCTTCGCGGAGCCGGACGATCTCCTCGTGCTGGGCGGCGAGCCGGGCCAGGGCCTGGCCGCGGAAGTCGGCGAGCTCCGTGACTGTCTTCTCCGATGCGGCCAGCCGTTCCCGGAGCTTGCTGTTCTCTGTCTTGAGCCGGGCGATCTGGGCCTCGCGAGGGTCGGGGATCTCGCCGACATCCTGCAGAGCCTGGACCCGTCGTTCGAACTCGACACGGAGGTGAGCGTAAGGGCGGGTGCCGTAGAACGCGGTGCGGTCGACCGCGGCTTCGCTGGCGAGGGTCTTGATGTCGCATCGGCCACCGGGCGGGATCTCGCCGCGCAGGAGGCGGTCCATCGCGGACCTGACCCGGTTCTCGTTCTCCGTCCGTTGCAGGCCGCGGCCCAGCCGGTCCGGTACCGGCCGGGTCCTTCCGGCGCTCAGGGGCGGGGGGTGAGGTATCCGCCCATGGAGGTGAAGTACTCGCTCGCGGGCAGTTCGCGGCCGTCCTCGGTCCGCACCCGGGTGATGGCGAGGCCGTGGTTGAGGCCCGTGCGCGCGTCGGCGCCGGCGACGATCACCACTGCCTCGCCCTCGCGGTAGAAGACGCGGCCGGGCGTTCCGCCGTAGCGGCCCTCGGACACGACGGCGGACATCACCTCCAGCCGCTTGCCTCGGTGGAAGGTGAAGGCGTTCGGGTACGGCGACGTCTGGGCGCGGACCAGGCGCTCCAGCACCTCGGCGGGCCAGTCCCAGTTGATCCGGATGTCCTCTTCGGCGCGCTTGTGGAAGAACGTCGCCTGCGAGCGGTCCTGCCGGGTGAACTCGGTCTGCCCGGAGGCGATCAGGTCCAGCGCGCCGATGGTGACCGGGGCGATCAGTTCGACGGTCTTGTGGAACAGGTCCACGGAGGTGTCGGCGGGCTCCACCTTCACCGCGCGCTGGTCCACGATGTCACCGGCGTCGAGCACCTCGTCCATCATGTGGGCCGTGACGCCGACTTCGGTCTCGCCGTTGACGAGCGCCCAGATCAGTGGCGAGAAGCCGGCGTACTTCGGCAGCAGCGAGTCGTGGACGTTCAGCGTGCCGTGCGGGGGCAGGTTGTAGATGCGCGGCGGGATCCAGGTGCGCCAGTTGTTGGCGACGATGATGTCCGGGGCGGCCTCCTGGAGCAGCCGGAACAGCTCCTCGTCGTCGGGCCGGTTGCGGATGATCACCGGGACGCCGTGCTCCTCGGCCAGGTCCGCGACCGAATCGCTCCAGATCTTCTCGTACGCGTGCTCGCTCTTGGGGTGCGTCACGACTGTCACCACGTCGTGCTCGGAGTCCAGGAGGGCTTGCAGGGTGCGGTGGCCCCAGGTCTGGTAACCGAACATGGCGACCCGCATGGGTTCCTCCTCAGGTGAGCGACTGATCGACGCCAAGTAAAGCAAGCCTTACCTAATGACGCAACGGGCCCTGATTTCAGACGTGTTAGGTAGGGCGCTTGGTAATTTGTCCGGTTTGCCTGGTCGACAGGTTCGCTTAAGTCAGGTTAGCTTTACCTAAGTTCGACTGGCTGCCGCTCTCGGTGTGCCCGCGTCCCGTACTTTTCGTCCACGCCTGACAGGCGGCTGTCCCGCACGATGGGAGTGACATGTCACAGGTTGATCCTGGCGACGCACCTCTGATCCACGACCTCATAGGAATCGGCTTCGGGCCGTCCAATGTGGCCATGGCGATCGCGCTGAGCGAGCACAACGCCCGAGTCGGCAGGCAGGAGGCGGTCACGGCGCACTTCTTCGAGCGCCAGCCGGCCTTCGGCTGGCACCGCGGCATGCTGATCGACGACGCGACGATGCAGGTGTCGTTCCTCAAGGACCTGGCGACGCTGCGGGACCCGTCCAGCGAATACACCTTCCTGCGCTATCTGCAGAGCCGGGGCCGGCTGATCGACTTCGTCAACCACAAGAACCTCTTCCCGCTCCGCGTCGAGTTCCACGACTACTTCGAGTGGGCCGCGGCGAAGGTCGACGACATGGTCTCGTACGGCCACGAGGTGCTCTCCGTCGAGCCCGTCCTGCGTGACGGAGTGGTGGAGTACGTCGATGTGACGGCCCGCTCGGGCACGGAGACGGTGGTCCACCGCGCCCGCAACCTCGTTGTCGGCACCGGGCTGCGCCCGCTGATGCCGGAGGGCGTCGAGCGCACGGACCGGGTCTGGCACAACTCCGACCTGCTGGCCAAGGTCGACGCCCTGGAGGGCACCGACCCCACCCGGTTCGTCGTGGTCGGCGCCGGTCAGAGCGCCGCCGAGAACGTCGCGTACCTCCACCGCCGCTTCCCGCGGGCCGAGGTCTGCGCCGTGTTCTCCCGCTACGGCTACAGCCCGGCCGACGACAGCAGCTTCGCCAACCGGATCTTCGACCCGGACGCGGTCGACGAGTACTTCACCGCCCCGGAGGACATCAAGCGCAAGCTGATGGGCTACCACGGCAACACCAACTACTCCGTGGTGGACATCGATCTGATCGACGACCTGTACCGCCAGGCGTACCAGGAGAAGGTGCTCGGCGCCGAACGGCTGCACTTCATCAACATCTCCCGGCTGACCGGCGTCGAGGAGGCCGGGGACAAGGTCCGCGCCACCGTCACGTCCCTGGTCACCGGCGAGGAGAGCACGCTGGAGGCCGATGTCGTGGTCCTCGCCACCGGGTACAGCCCGGTCGAGCCCCTCGGCCTGCTCGGCGACGTCGCACGGCACTGCCACCGCGACGAGGAGGGCCGCGTCCGGGTCGAGCGCGACTACCGCATCGCGACGGACGACGAACTGCGCTGCGGCATCTACCTCCAGGGCGGCACCGAGCACACCCACGGCATCACCTCGTCCCTGCTGTCCAACACCGCGATCAGGGTCGGCGAGATCCTCGACTCGATCGTCGAGCGCGGGCTGAAGAACGCCTCGGACGAGCCCCGCCCGCTCGCCGACGGCGTCGCCGCGCCCTGATCCGGCGGCCACGGTCTCCTGGTCATCCCCGTTCTGGTCCGTCATCGGTCCGCCCCCCCACGAACCGCCACGCCCGCCGGTCGTACCCGTGTACGGCGCGGCGGGCCCGGCACGCACAGTGAAAACCCCTTGAGAGGAACATCCGTGTCCACTGGTACACGCCCCGCGCTGACGCGGTTCGTCAGATTCGCTCCCCGAGTGGCCGTCGCGGCCGTCGCGGCCGTCGCTCTGGCCGCCTGTGGGGGCGGCGACGACAAGGCCGGTTCCAGTGCCCCGGCCGAGGCGGGCGGCAAGTCCGGCGCCTTCCCGGTGACCGTCCAGCACAAGTACGGCAGCACGACGATCGAGGCGGAGCCCGAGCGGATCGTCACCCTGGGCCTCTCGGACCAGGACGCGGTCCTGGCGCTCGGCATCAAGCCCGTCGGCTCGGTGGACTGGTTCAAGGAGAAGCCGTACGGCAAGTGGCCCTGGACCAAGGACAAGTGGGGATCCGACACGCCGGACATCGTCGGTGAGCGCGACGAGTACAACATGGAGAAGATCGCCGCGCTCAAGCCGGACCTGGTCATCGCCCAGTACTCGGGGATGAAGAAGGAGCAGTACGACACCCTCTCCAAGTTCACCAAGGTCGTCGCCCAGCCCAAGGACCTGCCCGACTACGGGGCCTCGTGGCAGGTGATGACCCGGCAGATCGGCACCTCGCTGGGCAAGAAGGCGCAGGCCGAGAAGCTGATCACGGGCATCGACGCCGACTTCGAGAAGGTCCGTGACGCGCACCCCGAGTTCGCCACGAAGACCCTCGCCGTCGCCGACAGCTTCGAGGCGGGGAAGTACTCGGCGTTCACGAAGACGGACCCCAAGTCGATCTTCTTCTCCGAGCTGGGCTTCAAGCTGAAGCCCGAGATCGACAAGCTGGCCAAGCCGGGCTGGAACGCCGCCGAACTCAGCGCCGAGAAGCTGAACGTGCTCGACGTCGACCGGCTGGTCTGGGTCACCTCCAGCACCGACGCCAACGACCGGATCAAGGCCGAGCCGCTCTACAAGAACCTCAAGGTCAGCAAGGACAAGCGCGACCTGTTCGTGCCCTACCAGGGCCCGGACATCGGTGCCGCGTTCTCCTTCAACACGGTCCTCTCGATCCCCTACGCGATCGACGAGATCGTGCCGCTGCTGACGGCCGTCAAGTAGCGCACCGCCCCGCCTCAACAGGACCGAACAGAGGTGCTCGTCCGACGGTGTGCCGGCCCGGCACACCGTCGGAGGGGACGTCCTCTCCTTGCCCACATCATCAGGGAAAGGCCATTTCGTACGATGTTTGACGCCGAGCCGGACCGGACATCCGCCGCCGGGATCCCCATGACCGGTGGGCAGGCCGGGATCTGGCTTGCCCAGCAGATCGAGCCGGACAGCTCCGCCTACAACATCGTCTTCGCCCTGGATCTGCGCGGCGACACCGACCTCGGCCGGCTCGCCGCCGCGGTCCGGCAGGCCGTCGGGGAAGCCGACTGCCTGCACGTCGAGTTCACCCCGGGGGACGGCGGCCCGCGCCAGACCCCCACGGCCGTCTCCGTCGAGGTGCCCGTCGTCGACCTGCGCGATGCCCCGGACCCCGAGGCGGCCGTCGCCGACTGGATGGCAGCCGAACGCGAACGGCCCGTCGCCCTGGGCGGGGCACCGCTCTTCGCCCAGGCGCTGCTCCGGCTCGCGGACGACCGGGTCCGCTGGTACCAGCGCTATCACCACATCGTTCTCGATGGCATGGGCGTGACGCTGATCACCCGCCGGGCCGGCGAGCTGTACAC
>NZ_JAFMPZ010000260.1 GCF_017353455.1 Streptomyces laculatispora | reverse complement strand
TTACGGCCTGAAGTTGCGGCTCAGACCCTGCCACACGTCGTCGTAGCCGTGCTGGAGATGGCCGGCGGTCGCGGCCTGCCCGGTCGCCGTGACGGGCCAGCGGGTCTCGAACATGAAGGCCAGGCCGTCGTCGATCTTCTGCGGCTTCAGCTCCGCCGAGCTCGCCCGGTCGAAGGTCTCCCGGTCCGGTCCGTGCGCCGACATCATGTTGTGCAGTGAGCCGCCGCCGGGCACGAAGCCCCCCTTGCCGGCCGTCTTCGCGTCGTACGCGCCCTCGATCAGGCCCATGTACTCGCTCATCACGTTGCGATGGAAGTACGGCGGCCGGAAGGTGTCCTCGCCCACCAGCCAGCGCGGGGCGAACACCACGAAGTCGACCCCGGCCAGACCGGGGGTGTCCGACGGCGAGGTCAGCACCGTGAAGATCGACGGGTCCGGGTGGTCGTAGCTGATCGAGCCGATGACATTGAACCGGTGCAGGTCGTAGACGTACGGGGTGTGGTTGCCGTGCCAGGCGACCACATCGAGCGGCGAGTGGTCGTACGTCGCCGACCAGAGGTTGCCGCAGAACTTGTTGACCACCTCGACCGGCCGCTCCACGTCCTCGTACGCGGCGACCGGGGCGAGGAAGTCCCGTGCGTTGGCGAGGCCGTTGGCACCGATCGGGCCCAGTTCGGGCAGGACGAAGGGCTGGCCGTAGTTCTCGCAGACGTAGCCGCGCGCGGTGGCGTCGAGCAGCTCGACCCGGAAGCGGACGCCGCGCGGGATCAGCGCGACATGGCCCGGTTCGGCGCGCAGCAGGCCGAGTTCGGTGCGCAGCAGGAGGCCGCCGTGCCCGGGGACGATCAGCAGCTCGCCGTCGCTGTCGCTGAACACCCGGTCCGTCATCGCGGCGTTGGCGTGGTAGAGGTGCACGGCCATGCCGCTGCGCTGTGCCGCGTCGCCGTTGCCTCCCAGCGTCCACAGGCCGGACAGGAAGTCCGTACCGGGCGCGGGCTCCGGGAGCGGGTCCCAGCGCAGCCGGTTGGGATCGGGGACGGATTCGGTGAACGGCGCGGTGCGGACGGCCCCGTTGTCGATCCGGAGGAACGGCGGGTGGGCCGCGGAGGGGTGGATCCGGTAGAGCCACGAGCGGCGGTTGTGGGCGCGCGGCTCGGTGAAGGCCGAGCCGCTCAGCTGCTCCGCGTAGAGCCCCAGGGGCGCGCGCTGCGGCGAGTTGCGGCCGTGCGGCAGCGCCCCCGACACCGCCTCCGAGCTGTGCTGATTGCCGAAGCCGGCGGAATGCTCCAGCCCTTGTGCCGTCTTCCTCGCCTGCTCGATGCCGCTCATGTGTGCTCCCGGTGCCGACGGAATCCTATGGGTAACCGTAGGAATCAAAAGGAGGTGAGTCAACGGCATTCGTGGTGCACGGGGGGTTTCAAAAGCTGAACAATGCTCTACTCTCCGGTGCATGTCGTGGACACGAAAACTTCTGGTGATCCTGGCGGCGCTCGCCGCCGCCCTCCTCGCGGCCCCGGCTGCCCAGGCACACGAGGAACGGCCGGTCACCCTGCCCGACGGAACCGGCAGCGTTCCCGTGCACCGCGCCGGCGAGCCGGATCTCCTGGTCTGCAAGAGCGACCGGGCCGACTTCGAGCACCGGATATCGGGCTTCCCCGACGCCCTGCGGTCCAGGAACCTGACGCTCTTCGACCGGTGCCAGAAGTCCGGCTACCGCCACCTGCAGCAGGCCGTCGACGCGGTCACCGCGCCCGGTAAGAACATCGCGATCCTGCCGGGCCTCTACGAGGAGGAGCCCTCACTGCCGGCCCCGACGGGGGAGTGCACCAGGCTGAAGGCCCCCAACTCCCAGCTCGGATACCAGATCCTGAGCTACGCCCAGCAGGCGAAGTGCCCGCACAACCAGAACCTGGTGGCGATCCTCGGCAAGAAGGACCTCCAGATCGAGGGCACCGGCGCCGAGCGCACGGACGTCGTCATCGACGCCAAGTACCGCAAGCTCAACGCGATCCGGGCGGACGGCTCCGACGGCGTCTACTTCAAGAACTTCACCGCCCAGCGCACCACCTTCAACTCGCTGTACATCCTGGCCCAGGACGGCTTCGTCATCGACGACGTGCTGACCCGCTGGAACGACGAGTACGGCTTCCTGACCTTCGCCAGCGACCACGGCCTCTACAAGAACTGCGAGTCGTACGGGAACGGCGACTCCGGCATCTACCCCGGCAGCGCGTCGAACATCAACGACGCCTACGGCTACAAGGTCCCGCGCTACTCGATCGAGATCACCGGCTGCCACAGCCACCACAACATGGTCGGCTACTCCGGCACCGCGGGTGACTCCGTCTACGTCCACGACAACGAGTTCGACCACAACATGGGTGGCGCCTCGATGGACAGCGCCTTCCCCGGCCACCCCGGGCTGCCGCAGAACCACGCCCGCTTCGAGCGCAATCTGATCCACGACAACAACGCCGACTACTACCGGTACGTCGCCGACGGCACCTGCGCCAAGCCGCCGGTCGAGCGCGGGTACGAGAACGGGGTGGTCTGCCCGCAGATCTCCCTGCCGCCGGGCAGCGGCATCATCACCGCGGGCGGCAACTGGAACATCTACGAGAACAACTGGGTCTACGGGCAGCAGCGCGCCGCCTTCTTCCTGAGCGCCGTACCCGCCTTCATCCGCGGCGAGGACGCCCTCGGCAAGCAGACCGACACCTCGCACCACAACCGGTACGCCAACAACCACCTCGGCACCGACAAGGCCGGCAACCCGCGGCCCAACCGCACCGACGTGTGGTGGGACGGCCAGGGCGACGGCAACTGCTGGCAGTCGGACACCAAGGCCTCCACGCCCCGCTCGCTGCCCGCCTGCGGCGACGAACGCGGCGCGGTCACCGGCAGCACCGACCGGCTGGTGGGCGAACCCGTCAAGCTCGCCCAACTGCTGGTCTGCGCCGACTACAACGTGCAGGCGCGCCGGCTGCCGGCCGGCTGCGACTGGTACGGCGCACGCGGGATCGAGCGCATCGAGTTGCAGGCGGCCCTGGGCATCGCGGTGGTGCTCGTGCTGGTCGGCGGCGTGCTGTGGTGGCGCAGGCTGCGATCGAGCAGGCTCGCCACGGCGGCCTCGGTCCTCGGTCTCATCGGCCTCGGACTGGACGTGGCCGGGTCGACCACGGGGCTCGCCTCCTCGTACCTGCCCGCCGTCGCGCTGCTGCTGACCGGGCTCTGGTGGACGGGCATCGGGCTGGTGCTGCGGCGGGAGCGGCCGGCGCTGGGCTGGACCACGGTGGTGCTGGGCGCGCTCACGCTGCTCGACGCGCTGGACAAGGGTGTGTTCATGATCCCCTGGATCCCGCTGAGCCCCGCCTGGGTACGGGGGCTGCTCGGCGTGATCTGGGTGGTGTGGGCCGTGGTGGCCGCCGCCCGGCACGGCCCACACCACCCAGAT
>NZ_JAFMPZ010000259.1 GCF_017353455.1 Streptomyces laculatispora | reverse complement strand
GCGGCCCGGGCCGCACTCGACGCACAACTGCTGCGCCGGGCCTCGGTCACCCAGGAACTCGCCACCTCCGGTGTCCTGGACCCGGCCGCGTCCATCGTCCTGTACGAGGCCGCGCACGCCGCCCGCCAGGCGGAGGAGGAACAACGCGAGGTCGCCGAGAGCGAACTGAGCACCGCCCTGCGCGCGGTGTTCGGCGAGCCGGCGCAGGTGGAGGCGGTCAAGGAGATCCCGGGCGGCGAGGAGACCGCGTCCGAACTGGCCGCCGCCGTCCGCCGGGTCCCGATGGCACGCCGGTTCCACAACGACGCGGTGCGGGCCGCCCGGGCGCTGCGCCGCCACCGCACGGTGCGCTGGTTCCGGCTGGCCGGTCATGCCCCGTTCCCGCTCGCCTTCGAGATGGACGACGAGCCGCCGGTCGCCCTCGCCGCGCGCCCGGTCAGCTGACGTCCGCGGCGCGAGCGGGGCACGGCCCGTTCCCGCTCGCCGCCGGGCCAAAACGATCCACCGGCCTCCTATTGGCCCTTGCTGTGGACCGGTCCCGGAGAGTTTGCTCAGCAGTGCATGACCCCCATGCGCGCTCAGCGTCTTTTCTCCCAGTGAGGTCGATCCGTGTCCACGCTTCCCACCACCCCGCAGTCCGCTGACTCCCCTGCGACCGGCACCGCCCGCGTCAAGCGCGGCATGGCCGAGCAGCTCAAGGGCGGCGTGATCATGGACGTCGTCAACGCCGAGCAGGCGAAGATCGCCGAGGACGCGGGCGCCGTGGCCGTCATGGCCCTGGAGCGGGTGCCGGCCGACATCCGCAAGGACGGCGGCGTGGCCCGGATGTCCGACCCGAACATGATCGAGGAGATCATCGAGGCCGTCTCCATCCCGGTCATGGCGAAGTCCCGCATCGGACACTTCGTCGAGGCCCAGGTCCTGCAGTCCCTCGGCGTCGACTACATCGACGAGTCCGAGGTGCTCACGCCGGCCGACGAGGTCAACCACAGCGACAAGTTCGCCTTCACCACCCCGTTCGTCTGCGGCGCCACCAACCTGGGCGAGGCCCTGCGCCGCATCGCCGAGGGCGCGGCGATGATCCGCTCGAAGGGCGAGGCCGGCACCGGCAACGTCGTCGAGGCCGTCCGGCACCTGCGCCAGATCAAGAACGAGATCGCCCGGCTGCGCGGCTACGACAACAACGAGCTGTACGCCGCCGCCAAGGACCTCCGTGCCCCGTACGAGCTGGTCAAGGAGGTCGCCGAGCTCGGCAAGCTGCCCGTCGTCCTGTTCTCCGCGGGCGGCGTCGCCACCCCCGCCGACGCCGCGCTGATGTGTCAGCTGGGCGCCGAGGGCGTCTTCGTCGGCTCCGGCATCTTCAAGTCCGGCGACCCGGCCAAGCGCGCCGCCGCCATCGTGAAGGCCACCACGTTCTTCGACGACCCGAAGATCATCGCGGACGCCTCCCGCAACCTGGGCGAGGCCATGGTCGGCATCAACTGCGACACCCTGCCCGAGACCGAGCGCTACGCCAACCGCGGCTGGTAGTCACTGATGAGCGACACCCCTGTGATCGGAGTCCTGGCTCTCCAGGGCGACGTACGGGAACACCTGATCGCCCTGGCCTCGGCGGACGCCCTGGCCAGGCCGGTCCGGCGGCCCGACGAACTCGCCGAGGTCGACGGCTTGGTCGTGCCCGGCGGCGAGTCCACCACGATGTCCAAACTGGCCGCCCTGTTCGGGATGCTGGAACCGCTGCGCGAGCGGGTGGCCGCCGGGATGCCGGTCTACGGCACCTGCGCCGGAATGATCCTGCTCGCCGACAAGATCCTCGACCCGCGCTCGGGCCAGGAGACCATAGGCGGCATCGACATGATCGTGCGCCGTAACGCTTTCGGGCGGCAGAACGAGTCGTTCGAGGCGGCCGTGAATGTAGCCGGGATCGAGGGCGGTCCGGTCGAGGGCGTCTTCATCCGGGCCCCCTGGGTCGAATCCGTGGGTGCGCAGGCCCGGGTCATCGCCGAGCACGGCGGCCATATCGTGGCGGTACGGCAGGGAAACGCCCTTGCCACGTCATTCCATCCCGAACTGACCGGGGACCACCGGCTTCACGCCTACTTCGTCGACATGGTGCGCGCACTGGGCTGACTCGATCCCGGTAGGATCTCTCGGGTTCGTACGGAATTTGGTGACGCGAAGGAGAAGGCAGATGTCCGGCCACTCTAAATGGGCTACGACGAAGCACAAGAAGGCCGTGATTGACGCCAAGCGCGGCAAGCTCTTCGCGAAGCTGATCAAGAACATCGAGGTCGCGGCCCGCACCGGCGGTGTGGACCCCGAGGGCAACCCGACCCTTGTGGACGCGATCCAGAAGGCGAAGAAGAGCTCGGTCCCGAACAAGAACATCGACTCCGCGGTCAAGCGCGGTGGCGGTCTCGAAGCGGGCGGCGTCGACTACCAGACGATCATGTACGAGGGCTACGGCCCCAACGGTGTCGCGGTGCTCATCGAGTGCCTCACCGACAACCGCAACCGCGCCGCGTCCGACGTACGCGTCGCCATGACGCGCAACGGCGGCTCGATGGCCGACCCGGGCTCGGTCTCGTACCTGTTCAACCGCAAGGGCGTCGTCATCGTCCCCAAGGGCGAACTGTCCGAGGACGATGTGCTGGGCGCGGTGCTCGACGCGGGTGCCGAGGAGGTCAACGACCTCGGCGAGAGCTACGAGGTCGTCAGCGAGGCCACCGACATGGTCGCGGTCCGCACCGCGCTCCAGGAGGCGGGCATCGACTACGACTCGGCCGAGGCCAACTTCCTGCCCACCATGCAGGTCGACCTCGACGAGGAGGGCGCCCGCAAGATCTTCAAGCTGATCGACGCGCTGGAGGACAGCGACGACGTGCAGAACGTCTTCGCCAACTTCGACGTGTCGGACGAGGTCATGGAGAAGGTCGACGCCTGAGCGGTTGTCGGTCGACCGGCGCAGCTTTCCGTGGACGGGCCGACGGGGGACACACCCCGTCGGCCCGTCGCATTGTCAGTGCGAGCCGATAGCCTGCGGGAACAGTTGACCGATCGGCAGGGAGGGGGTGACCCATGCGGGTACTCGGTGTGGACCCCGGGCTGACCCGGTGCGGCGTCGGAGTAGTCGAAGGCGTCGCGGGCCGTCCCCTGACGATGCTCGGTGTCGGAGTCGTGCGCACACCGGCCGACGCGGAGCTCGGACACCGGCTGGTGGCCATCGAGCGCGGCATCGAGGAGTGGCTCGACGAGCACCGGCCCGAATGCGTCGCCGTCGAGCGGGTGTTCGCCCAGCACAACGTCCGTACGGTGATGGGCACGGCCCAGGCCAGTGCGGTCGCCATGCTCTGTGCGTCCCGCCGCGGCATCCCGGTGGCCCTGCACACGCCCAGCGAGGTCAAGGCCGCCGTCACCGGCAGCGGCCGTGCGGACAAGGCGCAGATCGGGGCCATGGTCACCCGGCTCCTGCGGCTGGACGCCCCGCCGAAACCGGCCGACGCCGCCGACGCGCTCGCCCTCGCCATCTGTCACATCTGGCGCGCCCCGGCGGTCAACCGCCTCCAGCAGGCGCACGCGGCCGCAGCGGCCGCGGCCCGTACCCCGCGCGTTCCGCGCACCGCAGCAGCTCCCGTCCGGAAGGTCCCCCGATGATCGCCTTCGTCAGCGGCCCCGTGGCCGCTCTCGCCCCGACCACGGCCGTGATCGAGGTCGGCGGTATCGGCATGGCCGTCCAGTGCGCGCCGAACACCCTCGCCGGTCTCCGTGTCGGCAAGGAGGCCAGGCTCGCCACCTCCCTCGTCGTACGGGAGGACTCGCTCACGCTCTACGGCTTCGCCGCCGACGACGAGCGGCAGACCTTCGAGCTGCTCCAGACCGCGAGCGGGGTCGGACCCCGGCTCGCCCAGGCCATGCTCGCCACGCACAGCCCGGACGCCCTGCGCATCGCCGTGTCCACCGGGGACGAGAAGGCGCTCACCGCGGTCTCCGGCATCGGCAAGAAGGGCGCGCAGAAGCTCCTGCTCGAACTCAAGGACCGGCTCGGCGAGCCGGTCGGCGCCCACATCGGTCAGCAGGGCATCGGCACCGCTGTCTCCTCCTCCTGGCGTGACCAGCTGCAGGCCGCCCTGATCGGCCTCGGCTACGCGACCCGCGAGGCGGACGAGGCGGTGTCCGCCGTGGCCCCACAGGCGGAGGCCGCCATCGCTGAGGGCGCGCAGCCGCCGGTGCCGCAGCTGCTGCGCGCCGCCCTGCAGACCCTCAACCGGGCGCGCTGAGCGAACCCGGAGGGCACCCTTCTCCACCCCGGACCGGGCACCGCACGGCCCGGCACCGAAACACCCGAGGCGGGACTGACGAGATGAACTGGGACGAGACCGGACCCGACACCGACGAGCTGCTCGACGAGCGCCTCGTCGACGCCGGCGCGGACGGCGAGGACACCGCCGTGGAGGCGGCACTGCGCCCCAAGGACCTCGACGAGTTCGTCGGCCAGGAGACGGTCCGCGAACAGCTCGACCTGGTCCTCAAGGCGGCCCGCGCCCGTGGCGCCACCGCCGATCACGTGCTGCTCTCCGGCGCCCCGGGCCTGGGCAAGACGACCCTCTCCATGATCATCGCGGCTGAGATGAACGCCCCGATCCGGATCACCTCGGGCCCCGCCATCCAGCACGCGGGCGATCTGGCGGCGATCCTGTCCTCGCTCCAGGAGGGCGAGGTCCTCTTCCTCGACGAGATCCACCGCATGTCCCGGCCCGCCGAGGAAATGCTCTACATGGCGATGGAGGACTTCCGGGTCGACGTGATCGTCGGCAAGGGGCCGGGGGCCACCGCCATCCCGCTGGAGCTGCCGCCCTTCACCCTGGTCGGCGCCACGACCAGGGCAGGGCTCCTGCCGCCCCCGCTGCGCGACCGCTTCGGCTTCACCGGGCACATGGAGTTCTACACGCCCGTCGAACTGGAAAGGGTGATCCACCGCTCGGCCCGCCTCCTCGACGTCGCGATAGACGTCGAGGGCGCCGCGGAGATCGCCGGCCGCTCCCGCGGCACGCCCCGTATCGCCAACCGGCTGCTGCGCCGCGTCCGGGACTACGCCCAGGTCAAGGCCGACGGCAGGATCGACCGGGACATCGCCGCCGCGGCCCTCCAGGTGTACGAGGTCGACGCCCGCGGTCTCGACCGGCTGGACCGGGCGGTGCTCGGCGCACTGATAAAGCTCTTCGGCGGCGGCCCGGTCGGCCTGTCAACCCTCGCGGTCGCCGTGGGGGAGGAGCGCGAGACGGTCGAGGAGGTCGCCGAGCCCTTCCTGGTGCGGGAAGGCCTGCTGGCCAGGACACCGCGCGGGCGGGTCGCCACACCGGCCGCCTGGGCCCACCTCGGGCTGGTTCCTCCGCAGCAAGGCGGAATGGGACAACAGGGCCTGTTCGGGGCGTGACGCATCACAGGTTGGCCCGCAGAGGAACCCGGGTGCCATGCTGGACGTTGTTCCATCGATGCGGACTCGCTTAGACTCCGCCGATGCCGTCCTTAAAGGTCGGTGTACCCACCCCCGTAGACCAGGCCGCCTTCCAGCGCGGTCGTGCGAAGGAAACTCGTCCCGTGAATCCCGTGACTCTCCTCCCCTTCATCGTGCTCATCGGGGCCATGTTCCTGATGACGCGGTCCGCCAAGAAGAAGCAGGCGGCGGCTGCGAACATGCGCAATGAAATGCAGCCCGGTACCGGCGTCCGGACGATCGGGGGCATGTACGCCACCGTCAAGGAGCTTCACGACGACTCGGTCCTCCTTGAGATTGCTCCCGGCGTCCACGCCGTCTACGCCAAGAACTCCATCGGTGCCGTCCTCGACGACGCGGAGTACAACCGCATCGTCCACGGTGACGAGGAGGAGGAGCTCGACGTCGACGGCGCGGTCGTGCCCGACGACGCCTCCTCGCTGACCGAGCTCGACGACGCCACCGACGAGGACACCTCGGACGTCGCGAAGATCGATCTGGGCAAGAAGGCCGAGGCGGACGACACCGAGGCGGACGACACCGAGCCGGCCGACACGCCGACCGACAAGAAGTCCGACGGCAAGTCCGACGGCGAGGCCGACGCGAAGTAGCACACGACCCGGGGATGCCGTGAGCCCACAGGCATCCGGCTGTCCCCGGACCGTGCGGTCTTCTGCGGGGGCGGGTCCCCACTACACTTCGTGGCCGCTTGGGCGCGTACCCGGCGCGGGGCGGTTGGACAGGGAGAATCGAAAAGGTGGCAGCACCGAAGAAGGGCCGAGGGCCGGCCGGCGGTCAGGGCAGGCCGGGGCGTGCCCTGGCTCTGATCCTGATCGCCATGGTCGCGCTCACCGGCGGGATGTTCCTGGCCGATCAGCCGACGCCGCGACTCGGCATCGACCTGGCGGGTGGCACGTCCATCACGCTGGAGGCGAAGGCCGAGCCCGGCCAGGAGTCGTCGATCAACAAGACCAACATGGACACGGCGGTCCAGATCATGGAACGCCGCGTCAACGGTCTTGGCGTGTCTGAGGCCGAGGTCCAGACGCAGGGCAAGAGCAACATCATCGTCAACATCCCCAAGGGCACGAACTCCGCCCAGGCCCGGGAGCAGGTCGGTACGACGGCCAAGCTCTACTTCCGGCCGGTGCTGACCGTCGCCCAGGGCACGCCCACCCCGGCACCCAGCGCCTCGTCCTCCGGCAAGGCCAGCCCGTCGGGATCGCCGAGCTCCTCCGCCTCCGACAAGGCGTCGAGCCCGCCCACGAAGCCGGACGCGAGCGCCACCACCCAGGGCCGCGCGGTCACCGGCGCCCTGAAGGCCGACTCCACGCCCACGCCGAACGCCAGCGCGACGCCCAAGGCGAGCGGCACCCCCACCGCGTCCCCCGAGGAGCAGGCGGCGGCCGCCAAGCTGCAGAAGCAGTTCGAGGCGCTCGACTGCTCCACCAAGGCCGGCCGCTCCAAGGCGGCCCAGGGCTCCAAGGCCACCGACACGGTGGTCGCCTGTGAGCAGGACGGCAGCGCCAAGTACGTGCTCGGCCCGGCCGAGGTCGACGGCACGGACGTGAAGACCGCGAAGGCGGCCATCAACCAGAACAACGGTCAGTGGATCGTTCAGATGGGGTTCACCGGCGGCGGCGCCAAGAAGTTCCAGAAGATCACGGGCACGCTCGCCCAGCAGCAGTCCCCGCAGAACCAGTTCGCCATCGCGCTCGACGGCGAAGTGGTCTCGGCTCCCTCCGTGAGCCAGGCGCTGAGCGCCGACGCCGAGATCTCCGGCAGCTTCACCCAGCAGTCCGCCGAGGACCTGGCCAACGTCCTCTCCTACGGTGCGCTGCCGCTCTCCTTCAAGGAGCAGAGCGTCACCACCGTCACCGCCGCACTCGGCGGGGAGCAGCTCAAGGCGGGCCTGATCGCCGGCGCCATCGGCCTGGCCCTGGTCGTCATCTACCTGGTGGCCTACTACCGCGGGCTGGCGCTCATCGCGCTCCTCAGCCTCCTGGTCTCCGGCATCCTGACGTACACGATCATGGCGCTGCTCGGCCCGGCCATCGGATTCGCGCTGAACCTGCCCGCTGTCTGCGGCGCCATCGTGGCGATCGGAATCACCGCGGACTCGTTCATCGTGTACTTCGAACGCATCCGTGACGAGATCCGCGAGGGCCGTACGCTCCGTCCCGCCGTCGAGCGGGCCTGGCCGCGCGCCCGGCGCACCATCCTGGTCTCCGACTTCGTGTCGTTCCTGGCCGCGGCGGTGCTGTTCGTCGTCACCGTCGGAAAGGTCCAGGGCTTCGCGTTCACGCTGGGTCTCACCACCCTGCTCGACGTGGTCGTGGTGTTCCTCTTCACCAAGCCGGTCATGACGCTGATGGCCCGCAAGCCGTTCTTCGCGAGCGGTCACCCGTGGTCCGGACTGGACCCGAAGCGGCTCGGCGCCAAGCCGCCGCTGCGTCGTTCGCGCCGTGTCAACGCCCCCACCGACCCGAAGGAGGCGTGAGATGTCGCGACTCGGCAATCTCGGCGCCCGTCTCTACCGCGGCGAGGTCGGCTACGACTTCATCGGCAACCGCAAGATCTGGTACGGCATCTCGATCCTGATCACCATCACGGCCATCGTCGGCCTGGCGGTCAGCGGCCTGAACATGGGCATCGAGTTCAAGGGCGGTGCCGTCTTCACCACCCCGAAGACGAGCGTCTCCGTCGACAAGGCGGAAGAGCTGGCATCGACGTCCTCGGGTCACCAGGCCATCGTCCAGAAGCTGGGCAACGGCGGCCTGCGCATCCAGATCACCGAGGTCGACACCTCGAAGTCCGACGAGATCAAGGGCGAGCTCTCCAAGGGGCTCAGCGTCCCCGCGGAGAAGATCGCCGCCGACCTGGTCGGCCCCAGCTGGGGTGAGCAGATCGCCAACAAGGCCTGGACCGGCCTCGGCGTCTTCATGGTCCTCGTGGTGATCTACCTGGCCATCGCCTTCGAGTGGCGGATGGCCATCGCGGCCCTGGTCGCACTGATCCACGACATCACCATCACGGTCGGCGTCTACGCCCTGGTCGGCTTCGAGGTCACCCCGGGCACCGTGATCGGTCTGCTGACGATTCTCGGTTACTCCCTCTACGACACGGTCGTCGTCTTCGACAGCCTCAAGGAGGGCACGAAGGGGATCACCAAGCAGACCCGGTGGACGTACAGCGAGATCGCCAACCGCTCCATCAACGGCACGCTGGTCCGCTCGATCAACACCACGGTCGTCGCCCTGCTGCCGGTCGCCGGTCTGCTGTTCATCGGTGGC
This sequence comes from Streptomyces laculatispora, assembly GCF_017353455.1. GTDB lineage: Bacteria > Actinomycetota > Actinomycetes > Streptomycetales > Streptomycetaceae > Streptomyces > Streptomyces laculatispora. The sequence continues at coordinate 964 of NZ_JAFMPZ010000259.1, read as the reverse complement.
GGTGTCCTCGGCGCGGGCATGCTGAACGACATCTCCCTGGCACTCTTCGTCGGCCTCGCCGCCGGTGCGTACTCCTCGATCTTCATCGCCACTCCGCTCGTCGCCGACCTCAAGGAACGCGACCCGCAGATGAAGGCCCTGAAGAAGCGGATCCTCGCCAAGCGCGCGGCAGCGGCCGCCAAGGGCGAGCCCTCCGAGGCGGAGCAGGCGGACGAGGGCTTCCCCGAGGACGTCGCACCCGCCGGAGCGGTCGTCGGACAGCGCCAGGAGCCCCCCAGCGGCCACGGCCGGACCCCGGGGAAGCGTCGATGACCAGCAGCACCACCGCGAGCACGAGTGACCTCCTGCTCAGCCGGATCCGTGACGTGGCGGACTACCCGAAGCCGGGGGTGATGTTCAAGGACATCACCCCGCTGCTCGCGGACCCGGTGGCCTTCACCGCCCTCACCGACGCCCTCGCGGAACTGTGCGTACGGCACGGCGCCACGAAGATCGTCGGCCTGGAGGCCCGCGGGTTCATCCTGGCCGCACCGGTCGCGGTCCGGGCCGGTCTCGGCTTCGTCCCCGTCCGCAAGGCCGGGAAGCTGCCGGGCGCCACGCTCAGCCAGTCCTACGAGCTGGAGTACGGCACCGCGGAGATCGAGATCCACGCCGAGGACCTGTCCGCGGACGACCGGATCATGGTCATCGACGACGTGCTGGCCACCGGCGGCACCGCCGGTGCCTCGCTGGAACTGATCCGGCGGGCCGGGGCCCGGGTCGCCGGCGTCGCCGTCCTCATGGAGCTGGGATTCCTGGCCGGCCGGGCCCGCCTGGTGGAGAGCCTGCGCGGCGCTCCGCTGGAGGCCCTGATCACGGTCTGATCGCCAGGCGGACCGTACGAGGCACCGCATTACCCGCACCGAAGCGGGCACCTGGGAACAACCGGGTGCCCGCTTCGGTGCGGGTAATGCGGTGCCTCGTA
>NZ_JAFMPZ010000258.1 GCF_017353455.1 Streptomyces laculatispora | reverse complement strand
TGGAGTCGCTGCGGGCGGCGGGCGCCGAGGTCATCGGCGTCCCGGTCTACCGCTGGATGCCGCCCGAGGACATCACCCCGCTCGACCGGCTCCTCGACCTCACCGCCGCCCGCGGCCTGGACGCGCTCACCTTCACCAGCGCCCCGGCCGCCGCCTCGCTGCTGCGCCGCGCCGAGGAACGCGGCATGCTTCCCGAACTCCTGGGCGCCCTGCGGGACGACGTCGTAGCGGCCTGCGTCGGACCGGTCACCGCACTGCCGTTGCAGGCCCACGGGCTCGGCACCATCCAGCCGGAGCGCTTCCGGCTCGGCCCGCTCGTCCAGGTGCTCTGCCGTGAACTGCCCACCCGGGCAACTGCGTTGCCCATCGCCGGACACCGGGTCGAGATCCGCGGCCACGCCGTCCTGGTCGACGACGCGCTGCGCCCGGTGCCACCGGCCGGGATGGCCCTGCTGCACACCCTGGCCCGCAGGCCGGGCTGGGTGGTGGCCCGCGCCGATCTGCTGCGTGCGCTGCCCGGCAGCGGCACGGACGAGCACGCGGTGGAGACGGCCATGGCCCGGCTGCGTACCGCACTCGGCGTGCCCAGGATCGTCCAGACGGTCGTCAAGCGCGGCTACCGGCTGGCCATGGACCCGGCGTCGGGCGTCAAGTACGGCGATTCCTGAGGGAGCTGTCGTGCCATCAGGTGGGAGGCGCGCAGGAGGAGGGTGAGCGCGGCGGTGCACAGGACTGCCCGTACCGCGTTCCAGGCGACCCACGCGTCCTCGAACCGGTCCCGCACGGCGGCCGGGTCGGCGATGTGCGCCGGGTTCCCCGCCTGCGCGAGCTCGTCGTTGAGCGGGACGTTGACGCCCGAGGTGAGCAGGAAGGCGACGGCGTACACCGCGAACGCGGCGAAGAGCCACCCGCGCGGGCCGGGGGAGCGGCGCTGCTGCCAGGCGGCCGCCGCGGTGAGGATCAGCGCGCCGAAGAAACCGGCGAAGAACACCGGGTTCTCTATGACGTCGTTGATGTTCTGCATGACCTCGATGAAGGTCCGGTCGTCGCTGCGGCCGAGCGCGGGCATGACCGCGCAGGAGAAGACGTAGAACGTCCCCGCGACGAGGCCGGTGGTGACTGCGGCGCCACCGAGCACGAGGTGGCGGAGGGTGCGGTTCGGCCGGTGGGCCTGGCTGGTTGTCATGGCTCCAGTGAAGCGGCGGGGGCGGTCCCGCTCCATCGCTCAGGCGCGCAGCTCCATACGCGGGCGTCCAAGCGGCGCGCGGGGCCGCCGGCCGGCGACGAGGGAGCCCGGAGCGGCCGGATCGGGCCGGGATACCGTGCAGGGATGATCACTGACATCCACCGGCTCGACCCGGAGGTGCGGCTCCGTCCCGTCACCGAGGCCGACGCCGCCTCCCTCGCCGCAGCGCTGACCCGCAGCCGTACGTACATGAGCCGCTGGGAGCCCCGGCGGCCCGACGCCTTCTACACCGAGCAGGGACAGCGCGAGCGGCTGGCCGAACTGCTGGCCGACCGCGAGGCGGGGCGCGTGATGGCCTGGGTGCTGGCGGACGAGGAGGACCGGGCGGTCGGCGGATTCAACCTCAACGCCGTCGTGCTCGGGTCGTTCCACAGCGCCACGCTCGGCTACTGGGTGGACGTCACCTGCGCGGGCCGCGGGCTGGCCACGGCGGCGGTGCGGCTCATCTGCGACCTGGCCCGGGACGAGCTGCGGCTGCACCGGGTCGAGGCGGGGACGGTCCTGGACAACGTGGCGTCGCAGCGGGTGCTCACCAAGTGCGGCTTCGAGCAGTTCGGCCTGGCCCCGCGCTACATGCACATCGACGGCGAGTGGCGCGACCACCGGCTCTTCCAGCGCATCCTGCACGACGGACCGCGCACCGGGGAACCGGCCCCGCCCGGCGCCTGAGGGGCCCGGCGGCCGGGGTCCGCGCGGCGCCAGGGGTTACGGGCGGGGTTCGGGAGGGGCACTCTGGTGTGGACGTCGGCCGGACCCGAGGCGGTGACATGCGCATGGCAACGCGCAAGGGCTCGTGCGACTGGCGGTTCGATGCCGGGCGGCTCTGTCTGGACCTGGTGGCGACGGGGGCGGGCAGCGCCGACGCCCCCGATCCGCTGGACCGGCCCGAGCGGCTCGCCCACTGGCTGGTGGCCTCCGGGGCCGTACCGCAGGGCACCCGGCTCGCCGCCGTGGACCACAACTGGCTCGTGCTCTTCCGGCAGTTGAGGACCGCCGTCGACCGGCTGCTGACCGTACAGCTCGGCGGCCGCGGAGCCGAGGGAGCCCTGGAGCGCGTCAACGCCCTCGCCGCCGGAGCGCCGCCCGCCGTGCGCGCCGTGCGCACCGGGAACGGCGCCCTGGTGCGCGGGCTCAGCACCGAACCCGACTGCCGGGCGCTGCTCGCCACCGTGGCACGCGACGCCGTGGAACTCCTCACCGACCCGGTGGCCCTGGGCGGGCTGCGCCGCTGCGAGGGCGACAACTGCCGCCGGATCTACCTGGACACCTCGCGCGGCCGGCGCCGGCGCTGGTGCTCCAGCGAGGTGTGCGGGAACCGCGAACGGGTCGCCCGGCACCGGCGGCGCAACGCGGTGCCGTGACCCCTGCGGCCGCGGGTCCTGTCCCGCGGCAGCCGGCCCGTAGAAAATCCTGGACCCGGACTGAATGGATCGCCCCGCATCCCCGTACCGATGACCAAGGAGCTCAACAGGTCTCGACCGGGAGGTTCGGGTGCGCAAGGATGCGGCCGTGGCCGATGACCGTCCGCACGGGGCCCGGCAGCGCGGTGAGCCGCCCCCGTCCCCCTCCGCCGTCCCCGACGAGGAGCTGATGCGGGCGCTCTACCGCGAACACGCCGGACCGCTGACCGCCTACGTGCTGCGCCTCGTCGCCGGGGACCGGCAGCGCGCCGAGGACGTGGTGCAGGAGACGCTCATCCGGGCCTGGAAGAACGCCGGTTCACTGGGCGGGGCCACCGGTTCCGTCCGGCCCTGGCTGGTGACGGTCGCCCGGCGCATCGTCATCGACGGCCACCGCAGCCGCCGGGCCCGGCCGCACGAGGTCGAGCCGTCGCCGCTGGAGGCCATTCCCGCGGAGGACGAGATCGACAGGGCGTTGTGGCTGATGACGCTCTCGGAGGCGCTCGGCGATCTGACCCCCGCCCACCGGGAAGCACTGGTCGAGACCTACTTCAGGGGCCGCACGGTCAACGAGGCGGCCGAGGCGCTCGGCATCCCCAGCGGCACGGTGCGGTCCCGGGTCTTCTACGCACTGCGCTCGATGAAGCTCGTACTCGAAGAGCGGGGGATCACGGCATGAGCGACCACGAGTGGGAGCCCTTCGGGCCCCGGCCGGAGGGTCCTTCCGGCGGGCCCGGCGATCCCCCCGTCCCCGCCGACGGGTCCGGGCACGATGCCGCGGGCGCGTACGTCCTGGGCATCCTGGACGACGCCGAGGCCACCGCCTTCGAGGCGCATCTGGCCGGCTGCGCCGCCTGCGGCGACCGTCTCGACGAGTTCGCCGGCCTGGAGCCGATGCTCGCGCTGCTCGCCGGGTCACCGCCCGAGGT
>NZ_JAFMPZ010000257.1 GCF_017353455.1 Streptomyces laculatispora | reverse complement strand
GTCGATCCGCGGATCGACCGCCAACCGCCCGGCCAGCACACGGCGGAAGGCAAGGGTGTCCCGGCTGCCGTACGCGCCCGCGTACGCGTCCACGAAACTGTCCAGCTCCGCGCCCGGAGACGGCCGCCGGCCCCGGCGCATCCGGGCGCCGGCCAGCTCGTACGCCTCGGCCAGACCGGCGTACAGGACGGCCGGCCTGCCGGCCCCCTCGGCTCTGTGCGCCGCCGGCTGACGCTGCTCGGTGCCGGTGCACGGGCGGGTCACGAACGCGTACAGCCGGGCGAAGGCGAGGACCTGGGCGGGCTCCGGGTCGTCCGGCGGTTGCGGGACCGCCGCCTCCAGGAACGCGGCGGTCGCCCCGGCGGGCATCCGCGGCGGCAGCCAGGCCCGCCAGAACCGGGCCAGCGGGGCCGTGTCCGGAGGGGCGGCCACCGCCCCGATCAGGCGCAGCCGGTCCGCGCGCTCGCCGGGCCGGCACTCCTGCACCAGCCGCAGCCCCGCCTCCCGTCAGTGCAGGGCCCTGAGCTGGGAGCCGAGTTCGCGCAACTGCCCCGCGACGGCGTCCTCCAGCACGCTGCCCGCCCCGGCCGCCTCCTCGTCGAGGATGCGGTGCACCTCGCGCACCGGCAGCCCCAGGGTGCGCAAGGAGCGGACCAGGCGCAGCCGGCCGAGTGCGTCGGGCCCGTACCGACGGTGCCCGCCGGCGCTCCGGGAGGCCCCCGGCAGCAGGCCGCGGTCGGAGTAGAAGCGGACGGTCTTGACGGTGACGCCCGCGCGCTCGGCGAGTTCACCGATGCCGCACAGGCCGTCGTGTGACGTGAACACTTGAACCTCCCTCAGGGGGAGCTTCTACCGTACCGGCGGGCGAGGCCGGACGATCGTGGCGGCACCGTCGGCAACGGAGCGCTGAGGAGAGGCCGATGACCGCATTCATCCTGGTGCCGGGCATGTTCACCGGTGCGCACGTATGGGAGGACACAGCCGCCCGATTGGCCTCGGCGGGCGACGAGGTGCACGCGGTGGCCCTCACCGGACTCGGCGGGCCCCGCCTCGCCGCGGCGGACGCCATCGACCTGGAGACCCACATCGCGGACGTGCTCGCGGTGATCGACTCGGTCGCAGACGCGGCCGGGCGGCCGATCGTGCTGGTCGGCCACGACTACGGCATCCACCCGGTGCTGGGCGCCGCCGACCGCAGGGCGGAGCGCGTCGGCCGGATCGTGCACCTGGACTCGGGACTGCCGCAGGACGGCGTTCCCGCCCTGGCCGCGGTACCCGACCGGTCCCTGCGCGAGGAGCTGGCCGAGCGACCCGTCGCGGACGGGGCCCACGGGGAGCTGCCCTCCCCGGCCCGCGACGCGTGGCAGCGCTGGGGCAGCACCGCGGGCCTGTCCGACGCGGCGCTGGACCGGCTCACCGCGTCCGCCGCGCCGCAGCCGCTGCGCACCCTGACACAGCCGCTGCGCACCCTGACACAGCCGCTGCGCACCCTGACACAGCCGCTGCGCACCCTGACACAGCCGCTGCGGCTGACCGGCGCGGCGGCCTCGCTGCCCGTCACCGGGGTGCTGTGCGACGGAAGCGGCGTGAGCATCGAGTTGGTCCAGCGGCGGGTGGACCTCGGCGACCCCGCGGTCCAGGCCCTCACCGATCCACGGGTGACGTTCTTCGAACTCCCCACCGGGCACTGGCCGATGCTGTCCCTCCCGGCCGAGCTGGCGGAGGTTCTGCTGCGGGCCGCCGTGGGTGAGGGGCACCGGCTGGTGCCGCCCGGCCCAGCGGAGCCGCCCGCGCACCTGCGGCCGTTCCTGCTGGACGTACCGGACGTCCCCCGGGAGCGGACCGCCCACGTCGACCTGTACCTGTCCGACGCCGAAGGCCCGCGTCCGGCCGTGGTGTTCGTGCACGGCGGACCGGTGCCCGCCGAGGCCCGGCCGACCCCGCGGGACTGGCCGGCCCTGACCGGGTACGCCCGCTGCACGGCCGGGCAGGGGGCGGTGGGCGTCACCCTTGACCACCGCCTGCACGACGTGGCCGACTACCCGCGCGCCGCCGCGGACGTGGCCGCCGCGGTGGAGCTGGTCCGGGCCGATCCACGGGTGGACGGGCAGCGGATCGCCCTGTGGTTCTTCTCGGGCGGCGGTCTCCTCGCGGCGGACTGGCTGCGGCAGCCCCCGTCCTGGCTGCGCTGCCTGGCGGCCAGCTACCCGGTCCTGGCGCCGCTGCCGTTCCTGGGCCCGATCGGCGCCCGCTTCCACCCGGCGGACGCGCTGCCGAAGGCCGGCGCCCTGCCCCTCGTGATCACGCGCGTGGGCCGTGAGGGGCCGGAGACCGCAGCCACGGTGGAGGAGTTCCTCACCGCGTCCCGGAACTGCGGGGCGGCGGTGGAGGTGATCGACGTACCGAACGGCCACCACGCCTTCGAGACCATCGACCTGACGCAGGAGTCGCGCGACGCGGTACATCGCGCGATGTGTTCGGTGCTGGCCCACTTGGCGGTGTGATCCGGTCCGGAGCGACGACTCGCCGCATGTCAGGGATGCGGCCGCGAGGGGGTGGTGAAGGGCCCCAACGGCTCTCGGCGGCGAGCCCGCACAGGCCCAGGGGGCCGGCCGGTCCCCACGTGCTCATACGACAGAGAGGGCAGCATCGATCTCGTGGAGGAACGGGTCCAGGTCTCCGGGGTTGCGGGACGTGATGAGTGTCCAGCCGCTCGTGTCATCGGTGACCACCGGCTCGTCGGCCCATGTGCCGCCGGCGTTGCGGATGTCCGTGGCCAGCGAGGGGTACGACGTGAGCCGTTTGCCCGCGACGACATCCGCCTCGACCAGGGCCCACGGCCCGTGGCAGATCGCCGCGACCGGGCGTCCGGCCTCCTTGAAGGAGCGGATGAGGTCCACCACCGGGCGCTGGCAGCGCAGCTTGTCCGCGTTCAGGGTCCCGCCCGGTACGAGCAGCAGGTCGTATGCGGCAGCGTCGGCCGCGTCCAGCGTGAGGTCAGGCCTCATGGTCTTTCCGGGGTTCTTGTCGCCGACAAGCGTTTCGATCTCGTCCGTGGACACGGCCGCGATGTCCACTTGGGCGCCCCAGCCACGCAGATGTTCGACAGGCACCACGAGCTCGTCCTGCTCGACGCCGTAGTTCGTCACGACGGCCAGTACCTTGCGCTTGCTTCCGTCATTCGCGGTCATCGTCTCTTCCTCTTTCCTGGGGATCAGCTCGCAGTGTGTGCGAGCTGATCCCCCGAATTCTCTGGATGCCCGGACCCCTGCGGTCGGGACCGGACCTGCATGCGCATGGTGGACACTCCAAGACGGGCGCGCCCAACGGGTAGGGGCGGCGGCACATGGGCGGGCCCGCAGCCGGCCGGCGGCTCTTTGCTTCCGCGTTCTGCCGACGGGCACCGCATCAGCTCTTCGCTGCTCCGAAAGGGCTCTGGTCGAGTTGTTCCAGGAGCTCCGCAGCGTTTTGGTAGATCGCGATGGCTCCGGCGTGCACCAGATCCTCGCGGGGAATGCCGCCCGACAGCAGCGCGACCGCGCGAACGCCCGCACGCGTCGCTGCGCGCATGTCCCATACGGTGTCGCCTACGAAGACCGCCTGGTCCGCAGGGGCCCCTGCGAGTTCCAAGGCCTGCTCGACAGGTTCCGGGGCCGGTTTGCCCGCGCTCACGTCGTCGGAGCTGGTGGTGTCCACGATGGCACTGTCCGCGTCCACGGCCCGCCGTAGAGCGGCCAGTTCCGGGCCGCTCGCCGATGTGGCCAGCACGACGCTCCACCCCCGCGTGGAGAGGGTCCGCAACAAGTCGCCGGCACCGGCGAAGGCGGGGAGACGGTCGAAGTAGGTTCCGTAAAGCGTCGTGTGTGCCGCGCTGATGACGCCGTCCTGGTCGCAGTCCCGGTCACCTCCGAGCACGTGCTCGATCAGGTCGCCGGACCCGAGGCCCACTGCCCGGTGTACCGCAGCCATCGGGACGGTGTGGCCCGCCTGGCGGAACGCCTCCCACCACGTCACCACGTGGAGGTGGTTCGTATCGGTCAGCGTGCCGTCCACGTCGAAAAGTGCCGCACCAGTCATACGTCCTGCTTCCTTTCGTGTCGCTTCCCCGCCAGGCGAGTGATCCGCGCGGGAACGCGTTGCGTTTCTGGCCCCGCAGCTCGGCGGCGCAGTGATGGGTGGGCTTGAACCCTCGCCCGAGCGCGCCCGCTCCTTGTTGACGGTGCGGGCCGCGATTTCCTTCGCTCGTTTCTCGGGCGTACCTGCGCTTGTCGGCGCTCTCCTTCACGTGCTCGTACCGACGCTCGCGCCTTGGGTACATCCTGCGGGCATGGGGCTCTCCTTGTTTCTCTGTGCCTCTCCTTCGGAATCGGATGCCGGGTGCGGCGTGGAGCGGGCCGGGCCGGGCCCTTTGTGAGAGGTGTCCTCTCCTGCAGACCCGGGTTTCCATCAGTCCACTTCCGAAACATGGTCTCCGCGACGCGAGCGCGACCACCCGAGCGGTCATACGAAGGCGACCGGGCGAGGTGGACGGGCCAAGAAGACGCTGCCCGTGATCAAGGGCGGCACGTAATTCGTACCGCCCGCGTCACCGGCGACGAGTAGTCGCAAATCTCCTGGAGGTACGACTCTCTGCCGGCGGCCGGTACTCAGACTGGTGTGCGCAGACTGGAGCGGCCTTGGCGCCAGGCGGAGAGCGTCTTCTCACCCAGCCGCGCGTCCAGCAGATCCGTCGACTCGATGCCGAAGACCACGTCCGCCTCCAGCCACGGCTCCTCCTCCAGCAACCCGCCGACGACCTCGCGGCGGACCACCTGTTCGTGGACGGCGTCGGCCTCGACATGCTCGGCGTAGAAGTGCACCGCCGCCGCGCCCGCGCCCTCCCGCCGCATCGCCTCCGCCAGTCGCTGGGAGGCCGGCGACGAAGTGACCTCGACCGCGGCGAAGTGCCCCACCAGGGCACCCCGGAGCGCACGGTGCAAGCCGAACATCGACATGAGGTTGACACTCGCCAGCATCCCCTCCGTCGCCACGTCCACGTACCGGCCGTATGTCGTGTCCAGGCCGAGATCCGTCATCAGGTCAGCGAAGAGCCGGGAATGCATCCGGCCGGCCGAGCCCGCACCGTACTCGTCGAACTCCACCGCGGCCATGCCCGCCTTGGCCCGGCCCCGCAGCCGGGGGAGCACCCAGGCATGCGGATCGGCCTCCTTGAGGTGGTAGAGCGAACGCTGGGCGGCGTACTCGCGCAGATGCCACAGCTCTCCCTCGTCCCGGAGGAAGTGCGACAGTCCCGTGCCGTCCAGCGGCTCGACGAGGATCCCGGCGAATGCCTCGTCGGCGCTGCGGGAGCGGGTTTCCGTGTCTGTGCGCAGTGCTTCCAGGAATCGGCGTTCCAGCCCCGCTCGCAGCCCGAGAAGCGCGGGGTTCCATTCCCAGGCGGGGTCGACATCGTGGAACCCGCGGTAGTGCAGTTCGTAACAGAGGTAGAGCGCCAGGTGCAGGTCCTCGCTGTACGGATCGGTCTCGTCGACGGCACCGTCCGACGGCAGGGGGCCTTCGCGACCGGGACGGGCGCGCAGGGCTCGGAGGACTCCGTCGCTGAGGACGCCGCGGCCCGTCGGCAGGATGGGCTCACGCGGGCGCACATCCGCGTTCTGCGCAGTTTTCACGTGCCGGACTCCTCACCGGGACCATCTCGTCCCGTCCGCTCGCTCTCCGGTGACGCCGGGCCTCCGGACCGCGGGCCGCGCCCGGCGGAGCCTTTGACTCTGCGGCGGTGGCTGGTGTCGCACCAGGGATAGGCACGGCTGCGCCGGCAGACGCAGAGGGCCACGGTGAACCGGTCCGAGGTCACGGTGCTCCCGTCGTCGAGGGTCACCTCGACCGGGCCATCGAGCAGTACCGGCCCGTTCTGCGTCGGGGTCACCCGCCGCGGCCCGTTACTCGATGCGTTCGGCACGGATGATCACCAGCTCTTCCTTGTCGTCACCGGACGCGATCAGACCGCAGCCCAGCAGCCACTGCCTCCGCGATGCCAGTACGGGTCCGAAGGGAACGGAGCGGCGATCGGTCACCTGGGCCGACAGGCCCGCGCGCTCCAGCCTTTCCAGGGTCGCGGGTATCCCGCAGAGGGCCGAGTGAACCAGGAGCAGCACTCCGCCGGGCCGGAGCAGACCGGCTGCGCCGGCACACAGCCGGTCGATGACCAGGCGGCCGTCCTTCCCGGCATCCCACGCTCTGGCCGAGCCCCGCCGGGGAGGAGCGGCATCCGGCGCTGGCACGTAGGGAGGATTGCTGAGGATCAGGTCGAACCGTCTGCCGCCCGCGGGAGTCAGCAGATCGCCCCGGACAGCTTCGACCCGCAGCCCGGCGAGCGCCGCGTTCAGACGCGTGGCGAGGACCGCACGGCGGGTGCGGTCGACCGCGGTGACTCGCGCGCCCCGCCGTGCTGCGGCGAGAGCGATGAAGCCCGACCCCGTCCCGACGTCCAGGACCGACGTTCCGGCGCCGACCCTCTCCCGGCCGAGCGCCTCACTGAGCAGCAGCGTGTCCTCCTGGGGCGCGTAGACGCCGCGCAGCACCATCACACGGCCGCTCCGGTGGTACGTACTGAGCAGACCGGGCATCGACTCACCTCGTATCTTCGTCCCGCGGGGCCTTGGCCCCGGAGCGGTAGGAACGCCCGCCGGACGGGCGTAAGCGGCTGGGCCCGCGCCGTGCAGAACGGCGAGTAGGTGTTCCACGGAACACTCACGCCACACCTGTCACCATCGCCCAGTGCCGCCGACAGCGCACTTCTCCCGCCGTCCCGGGTCCGCGAACGGTGCGCTCCGGTGACCGGCCCTCCTGCTGCCGAGATGTCCACTCGGTGAATGCGGTTTAGGTTGAGCGCAGAGGGAACCCGCTCCTCATCCCTCGTGCGTCGATGTGCAGGAGGAATCGATGGCTGTCGCCACGTTCACCCTGGTGGCTCTGGACTGCCCCGAGCCGGAGCCGTCGGCCCGCTCCCGCGCGGATGGACCTGTCGGCGACCGACCGCAGCCTTTACGTGGGCACTGTCATGTTCGGTGCGGCCACGACCGGCGCCCTGATCGGACCTGTTTCGCTGCACCGCCTTCTCGCCGGCCGGCAGCTGAAGCCCCAGACTGAAGATCACTCCTCCCTCACCCTTGCTGCCGGGCGGCGCCGCACCGCCATGAAGCCCAGATCAGACGCGGGGGCTCGCCGCCCAAGTGGTTCCGTGCAGGGGCGGCGCCGCTCGGCGTCAGGAGGAGATGACCGGTTGTGAACAACCGTAGGACCATGAAGGCTCTGCTCACCGAGCACGGCAGAACGTTTGCCGACGAGGCGGGCATCCGTTTGCGGGACACTCCACAGCCGCTGTACCAACTGCTGGTGCTCAGTCACCTCCTGAGCGCCAGGATCAGAACCTCCGTCGCGGTGGCCGCCGCACAGGCTCTCTTCGCGCATGACATGCGCACACCTCGCCATATGCTCAGATCGACCTGGCAGCAACGTGTGGACGCTCTCGGGGAGGGCGGCTACCGCCGCTACGACGAGAAGACCGCCACCCAGCTCGCCGAAGGAGCCGAGCTGCTGCTTGAGGAGTACGGCGGTGACCTGCGGCGCCTTCGGCGGTCGGCCGACGGCGATCTCGACGCACTGCGGAGCGGGCTTCGCCGGACACCGGGCATGGGACCGGTAGGCGCGAACATCTTCCTGCGCGAGGCGCAGGCGGTGTGGCCCGAGGCAGCGCCGTACCTCGACAAGAAGGCACTGCAGGGCGCAGAGAAGTTGGGGTTGCCGGCCTCGCCGGAGGAACTGGCCCAACTGGCGGAACAGGCGCGCCCGACAGGTCCTCACGGGCCCGCGGTCCTGGCAGCGGCGCTGGTACGCGCGGCCTTGGACCAGGACCTCGTCGCGGACCTACGGGCGCACCCATGACGCAGCGCAGGCCCCGGGTGCCGTTCCGGTAAGCCTCGACCCGCCGGGGGCCCACTCCGCCGAGCGCAGTTCCGGCCGAGCGCAGTTCCGTGGGTCTTCCTCCGCGATCAGGCCTTGGCCTGCATTCCCCGCCGTGCGGGGTTGCCCTGCTCCGCGGCCTTCGGGTCCTTTTCGTCCGCCTTGGCGCGAACTCCCTGCTTGATGCGTTCACCGGTCGTCTTGTCGATGTTGGACCAGTACTCGAAAGCCCGTCGCAGAACAGGCTCGGTGACCCCGTTGAGCAGATGGCCGACGACGTTGTCCACCAGCCGGTCGCGGGCCGCGTCGTCCAGGACCTCGCGCACCAGGGTGCCGGGCTGACCCCAGTCGTCGTCCTCGGCGTGGTCGACATAGGCCGCTCGAGTGATCTCCCCGTCGGCAGACCAGCTCGGCGGGGTGCCGTGCCGGTCGGTGTCGGCCGAGGGCCCGCCCTTCGAGTTCGGGGCATACACGGGGTCGGTGGTCTTCCGGTACGCCATCGCTCCGTCCTTCGAGTACGTGTTCACCGGAACGACTGGCGCGTTGACGGGCAGCTGCTGGTAATTGCCCCCGATGCGGTAGCGGTGCGCATCCGCATACGAGAACAGCCGCGCCAGCAGCATCCGGTCCGGGCTCGGGCCGATGCCGGGAACCAGGTTGTTCGGCTGGAAGGCCGCCTGCTCGATCTCGGCGTGGTTGTCGGTGGGGTTGCGGTCCAGGGTCATCCGGCCGACCTTGATCAGCGGATAGTCGCCATGCGGCCACACCTTGGTCAGGTCGAACGGGTTGAACCGGTACTCCGCGGCGTCCGCGTACGGCATGACCTGCACGTGCAGCGTCCAGCTCGGATACTCACCGTCACGGATGTGTTCGAAAAGATCCCGTGTGTGGTAATCGGTGTCGGCCGCGGCCATCTGGTCGCCCTCGTGCTGGGTGAAGTACTCGATGCCCTGGTCGGTCTTGAAGTGGTACTTCACCCAGAAGCGCTCGCCCTGCGCGTTGATCCACATGTAGGTGTGCGAGGTGTAGCCGTTCATGTGCCGCCATGTACGCGGGATGCCGCGGTCGCCCATCAGCCATGCGACCTGGTGGGCCGACTCGGGCGAGAGGGTCCAGAAGTCCCACTGCATGTCATGATCGCGCAGGTTGTTGTCCGCGCGACGCTTCTGGGACCGGATGAAGTGCTGGAACTTCATCGGATCCTTGACGAAGAACACGGGGGTGTCGTTGCCCACCATGTCGTAGTTGCCCTCGCTGGTGTAGAACTTCACCGCGAAGCCGCGCGGGTCCCGCCAGGTGTCCGGGCTGCCGCGCTCGCCTGCGACGGTGGAGAACCGGGCGACGAGTTCAGTCCTGGTGCCGGGCTGGAAAACGGCGGCCTTGGTGTAGGCGCTGACATCGTTGATCACTTCGAAGTGTCCGAAGGCACCGCTCCCCTTGGCGTGGGGCTGACGCTCAGGAATCCGCTCCCGGTTGAACTGCGCCATCTGCTCGATCAGGTAGGCGTCCTGCAACAGGATCGGTCCGCCGGGGCCGACGGTGAGCGAGTGTTCGTCGCTCTCCACCGGAGCACCGGAATCCGTGGTGGTCGGCTCGCGTGAGGTGTCGGTCATCGGGCTGTCCTCCTGCTGCGTTGTCAGGTGCGCGACGCTGGTCGGATCACGCATGCGGTGGGGCGTCTCGCGAGTACGCGCCTAGCCCTGTCTGGATGGTGCCAAACATTGACAGACCGCGCTCTTTGACGGCAGGTGCCGGCACCTGCGGAGATCAACGGCCACAGTCCGGACGGCGTACCGCTGTCGGCCTGCACCCAGCTCAAGGACGACGGCTCCGCGAAGTGCGGCTGCTGGATCTACTGCGGGGTCTGCGCCGGGGGTGCGGGCTTTCTTCGGGGCGGCAGCAGACGAGCCGGCCGGTCATGCCGAAGTGCATCAGAAGCGTGGGCCCATCGGTACAGGCCGGCAGCCATTTCCCGTGGCGTTCGGACGCGTCGAAAAGGCTTCGGCATCGGGCAGCCCGGGCATCTGCCGCTAGATGTCTCCTCCGTACGGAGAAATACCCCTGTAGAACATAACGAGCGGCTTGTCTCATGCACTCCTCGTGCCGTCTGCTCCAGACAAGTGCGTTCCGGGGCCGGCCCGGCCGGCCTCTCGCCGGTGGGGCTGCTGCTCCGCACCATCGCGTCGGCGCTGTGATTGAGCCGCACGGCCTCGACGGCTTGTCCGGCCCGGATTGCCACTCGCGTCCGACAGGTCGTGCTCCGGATGCGAGGTGGGTGCAAAAGGGTGAACGATGGTCTCACAGGGCTCCCCTGTGCTGCGCTTCTCGGCTCGGAGCGAGGGGCGCAGGGGTCTCGCGACACGTGACCGGACAAACCCTCCGGCGGAGCGGTCGGCCGGCCTGCCGGTACAGCGGACGAGAAGGCGGCGTACGTCGGGAGGAAAGCCCGAGGGCCACGGCACCGGGCCCTCCCACTTCTGCCCCTGAAACGGCGACATCAGGAGTGACTGTGACCTCAGTACCGAACATCACCCTCAACAACTCGGTGCAGATCCCTCAACTGGGCTTCGGCACCTTCCAGATCCCGCCGGACGAGACCCGGGAGACGACGCTGGCCGCGCTGGAGGTCGGCTACCGGCACATCGACACGGCGGAGATGTACGGCAACGAGAAGGGGGTCGGCCAGGCGGTCCGGGACTCCGGTCTCGACCGCGCCGACGTCTTCGTGACCAGCAAGCTCAACAACGGCGCCCATGCGCGCGACGACGCCCTCCAGGCGTTCGGCAGCACCATGGAGGAGTTCGGTCTCGACTACCTGGATCTCTTTCTCATCCACTGGCCACTGCCGGGCAAGGGCGACTTCGTGGAGACCTGGAAGGCCCTGGAGGAGATCTACCGCTCAGGCCGGGCCAAGTCCATCGGGGTCTCCAACTTCCAGCCCCACCACCTGCGCCGGCTGCTGGAAGGCAGCGACGTGGTGCCCGTGGTCAACCAGATCGAGGCGCACCCCTACCTCACGCAGGACGACGTCAGGGCGTTCGGCGCGGAGCACGAAATCGCCACCGAGGCCTGGTCGCCCATCGCGCAGGGCAAGGTGCTGGACGACCCGACCATCAACCGCATCGCGGATCGGGTAGGCAAGACGCCCGCCCAGGTGACCCTCCGCTGGCACATCCAACGCGGGGACATCGTCTTCCCCAAGTCGGCGACGCGGAAGCGCATCGAGGAGAACTTCGACCTCTTCGACTTCGAACTCAGCGAGGGCGACATCGGTGAGATCTCCGCGCTGAACCGTAACGAGCGGACCGGCCCCGACCCGGACCGCTTCACTGGCTGAGAAACCCTCTTTGTGCGTCGGCCATCGCCGAGTGGGCGGGCTTCGACCGGCCCACTACGGACGGCCGAGCACCGTCCGCCCATCAGCCGCCCCGCCTCAGCAGAAACCATCAGCCGCCCCGCCTCAGCAGAAAGGAGAGGGGCCGCGATGGTCTCCGTAACCCTCCCATTCTGTCTCCTGAACGGCGCATGATCACGGAGGAGAAGAGGACATGGTGGATATCGGGTACACGATGATGACCGAGCAGGCCGGTCCGCGAGAGCTTGTCCGGCATGTGGTCGGCGCGGAGCGTGCCGGTTTCGATTTCTCCGTCACTTCGGACCACTATTTGCCCTGGCTGGACGCCCAGGGGCACGCCTCGTACGCCTGGAGCGTGCTCGGTGCCGCCGCCCAGGCCACTGAGCGCATCCCGCTGATGACATATGTGACGTGTCCAACCCGGCGCTATCATCCGGCGGTCGTCGCACAGAAGGCCGCCACGATGCAACTCCTCTCGCAGGGACGCTTTCGCCTCGGACTCGGGTCGGGGGAGAACCTCAACGAACACGTCGTGGGCGGCGGCTGGCCTGCCGCCCGGGTCCGCCTGGAGATGCTGGAAGAGGCCGTGAGAATCATCCGAGCCCTTCTTTCGGGGGAGAGCCTGACACACCACGGCACTCATTTCGACGTAGAGCACGCCAGACTCTGGGATCTTCCCGATTCGCCCCCGCCCATCGGCGTCGCCGTGTCCGGTGACCGCTCCTGCGAAGTCGCCGGGCACCACGCGGACCTGCTGATCGCGACCGAGCCCAAGCAGGAGCTGATCTCCGCGTTCGAGCGTCACGGTGGTGGTGGCAAACCCAAGGTCGGGCAGTTGCCGATCTGCTACGACACCGACCGCGATGCGGCGATCGCTCGCGCCCACGACCAGTTCCGCTGGTTCGGCGGCGGCTGGCCCGTCAACTCGGAACTGCCGGGTCCGGCAGGCTTCGCGGGCGCCACCCAATTCGTACGGCCCGAGGATGTCGCAGAGTCCATCCCTTGTGGCGACGACGTCGAGGCAGTCGTCGACGCGGTTCGGTCCTACGTCGATGCCGGGTTCACCGAGGTCGCACTCATCCAGGTCGGCGGCGGCCACCAGGAGACGTATCTCGGGTGGGCGGAGCAGAAGTTGCTGCCGGCGCTGCGAGAGCTGTGAAGGTGGAAGGGGCACCCGGCAGGTCGGCTCGGCCGTGGCGAGGAAGCTTTCGGGCGTCCGCCTCTGAGTGAAGGCCGCATCTGCGTACGAATCGCCGACCGCCCTCCAGACCGCGCGGTAGTCGCTTGGACCGATCGCACCGATTCGGAGGACGGCTGCCAATGGCCCTTCGCTGGGGAGATGTTGGAGATCGGGCAGCTCCACTTCTACCAAGCTGAAGCCACGCCGGTATTCAGCGTCGAGCAGCAGCGCCGTTGACTCCTGTTCGGAAGGCCATGGCATGCGCAGCCCCCGTTACGTGGGATATGCGGTGCCATCGGGGCTGAAAGCAGAAAAAAACCTGGGCAGAGGTGATGTGGCAGTCAGCGTTTTGGCGTCAGGCCGCCCCCGGCGCCCGGCGCCCCTTGTAGTTGATCTTCATGGTGTCCATGTCCGTCGCCGTGGAGCGCAGTTCGCCATGTCCGTACCCGCGCTCCCGCAGCTCCGTCTCCGCGCGGTCCTCGGCGATCGCGGACGCCATCTCCACCCCGTCCTCGGCGTCCGACACCACCACGTAGCGGAAACTGAAGTGCTTGAGCACCCGGTCGTAGGTGAGCGAGCCCTCCTCGCTGAACGCCATGGCCGCCAGGCCGTGCTCCTCCACCTCGGTCAGCAGCCGCTCCCGTGCCACGTCCGTCAGCCCGGCCCAGGTGCCGCGCACAATCACTCGGTAGGTGTGCTGCGTGCTCATCGTGATCCACCGTCTCTGTCGCGTCCCGCAAGCTGCTTGAGCGGCCAGCCTACGGCGGAGAGGACGGGGCGCATGCGGAATATCGTCGCGGTCGACGCACCCTCCAACCTGGGGCTTCGGCCCCCGGCCCCCGGTACCGTGCCAGGCTGCTACAAGCTCGCCGGGGCGCTGCGGGACCAGCGGATCGTGCAGCGGATCGGCGCGATATCTCCGGGACGAGGACGTACGGATCATCGGGATCCGCGACTACGACGAGGACCGCGCCGAACTCGCCGAGCTGAAGATTCCGGTCGTGACCGTCGGCGAACTCCGCGAGGGGGGCGCAGGCCCGCTGGCGGCGGACATCCTGAGCACCCTGGAGACCCCGGTGCTCGACGGTTTCTGGGTGCACCTGGACGCCGACGTCCTCGACCCCTCGGTCATGCCCGCCGTGGACAGCCCCGACGACGGCGGACTGCTCCCCGCCGAACTGGCCCCCCTGCTGCGGACGCTGGTCCGCTCGCCCCGCTGCGCGGGCCTCAACGTCACGGTCCACGACCCCGATCTCGACCCGGACGGCACCGCCGGCGCCCTGCTCACCGACCTGGCGGTCGCCGCTTTTGCCGAAGAGTGACGGCCGATCCCCTGGTCCGTGCGGCCTTCAGCGTGTTCCATGGTCATCGGGGGGCGCCCGGACCTGCGGCGGCCCGCGCGAGGGAGCGAGGTTGCCTTGGCCACCACCGTACGACGTGCCGTACTGACCCTGCCCGCAGCGGCGACGGGACCGGAGAATCCGCTGCCCGCGCTGCGGCCCCTCGACGAGATGCATGTCGTCGACGACCGCGACCGGGCCGGTCTGCCCCGCGACATGGCCCGCCAGATCGGCCATGAGCCGCTTGCCACCGTCCTGCCCGTGGCCGTCCTCGACGGCTACGGACGCGAGCGCACCCCCACCGGCCTCGACGTGATCGTGATCGAGAACGACCGGCTGCGGGCCACCGTGCTGCCCGGATTCGGCGGCCGCATCCACTCCCTCTTCCACAAGCCCACCGGGCGGGATCTCGTCTACACCAACCCCGTGCTCCAGCCCGCCGACTTCGCGCTCAACGGCGCCTGGTTCTCCGGCGGCATCGAGTGGAACATCGGCGCGACCGGCCACACCACCTTGTCCTGCGCCCCGGTGCACGCCGCCCGGGTCCCGGCGCCCGACGGCGGCGAGATGGTCCGGCTCTGGGAGTGGGAGAGACTGCGCGACCTGCCGTTCCAGGTGGACCTGTGGCTGCCCGACGGTTCCGACTTCCTGCACGTCGGTGTACGGATACGCAATCCGCACGAGCACCCCGCACCGGTCTACTGGTGGTCCAACATCGCCGTACCGGAGGGCGAGCGCACCCGGGTGGTGGCGCCGGCCGAGGAGGCCTGGCACTTCGGCTACGAACGGACGCTGACCCGGGTCCCGGTCCCCGAGAGCGGATCGGTCGACCGGACGTACCCGCTGCGCAGCGACTTCCCCGCCGACTACTTCTACGAGGTGCCCGACGGCGCCCGCCGCTGGATCGCCTCCCTCGACGAGAACGGCCACGGGCTCGTCCAGACCTCCACCGACCTGCTGCGCGGCCGCAAACTCTTCCTCTGGGGCAGCGGACCCGGCGGCCGCCGCTGGCAGGAATGGCTCACCGAGCCAGGCACCGTCGGCTACGCGGAGATCCAGGCCGGACTCGCCCGCACCCAGCTGGAACACGTACCGCTGGAGCCCGGCGGCGAGTTCAGCTGGCTGGAGTCGTACGGGCCCCTGTCGGCGGACCCCGCCGCCGTGCACGGCGACGACTGGTCCGCGGCCCGCGCGGAGACCGAGCAGCGGCTCGCCGCCGCCCTGCCGCGCGCCGATGTGGACGCCGCGTACGAGGCCTGGCGCCGTTGCGCGGACACCGAGCCCGGCGAGGTCCTCGCCACCGGGTCCGGCTGGGGCGCGCTCGAGGTGCGGCGGGCCGGATACAAGCTGCCCGGCACCCCGTTCGCCGAGTCCACGCTCGGTGAACAGCAGGCGCCCTGGCTGGAGCTGCTGGAGCAGGGGACCTTCCCCGAACCGCGCAGGGTGGCGCCGCCCGGCCCCTCCCTGGTCTCCCCGCACTGGCGCGACATGCTGGAGACGGCCTCCGCCGAACCGCTCACCGAATACCACCTGGGCATCGCCCAGTGGCACGCCGGCGACCGCGCCCAGGCGGTCCGCAGCTGGGAACGCGGACTGGCCCTGGCCCCGTCCCGCTGGCCGCTGCTGCGCTGCCTCGCCGTAGCCGCCCAGGAGAGCGGCCAGCGGGAGCGGGCGGCCGACCACTACACGGAGGCGTTCGACGACCTGTGCGCCGAACGCCGGGACGCCGACGACACCTGGACCGCGGCCACCGCCGCCCTCGGCCGGGAGGCGATCGAGGCGCTGCTGACGGCGGGCCGGGCCGGGCCTGCCCGCACCGTCTGGGACGGGCTGCTCCCCGATATCCGCCGCCGTGGCCGCTTCCGTCTGCTGGAGGCCGGACTGCTGATCGCGGAGGGCGACCGCGCGGCCGCGCGCGCCCTGTTCGACGAGGGCTTCGAGGTCGCCGATCTGCGCGAGGGCGCGGAGATCCTGGACGAGGTCTGGGCCGAGCTGACGGACGAGCCGCTGCCGGACGTGTACAACTACCGGATGCGCCCGCGTCCCTGACGAGCCGCTGCCGGACGGCTACGGCTTCCGCCGGAACACGCGCACCTGGCGGCCGCTCAGGCCGCCAGGTTCCGGTCGACGTACTCGAAGACCGAGCCGTCCGGATGCAGGGCGATCAGATTGCGGCCGACGGGCGTGTGGACGGGGCCGGCGATGATCCGGGCACCCACCCGGGTCAGCGAGGCGTTGGCCTCGTCGACGTCCTTGACCGCGATCGTCGCCGTCACCTTCCGCAGGATCTCCAGCTCGGCCTCGGGGCCGCTCATCAGCAGGAAGCAGCTGATGGCGGCCACGGAGACCCCGCCGCGCTCGAAGTGCAGCGCCGGACTGCCCGTGAGGTCCTCGTAGAAGGCCACCGCGGCCTCCAGGTCGTCGACGCAGATACGCAGCGTGGTTCCCAGGATTTCCATGTGGAACAGGGTAGTTGGCCGGACAGCGCGGTGTGATCGATTCGGCCGAGGGGCCGTCCCCGGGGCACCGGACCGGCCGGCGGGCCCGGGGCGGCGCACTCATGCGCGGCAGAGCACCTCGCCGTGCGGGACCATGAACCAGCCGTCGCTCTGCTCGCCCCAGCTGCGCCACGCCTCGGCGATCGCGGTCAGCTGCTCGGCCGACGCGTGCCCGCCGTCGACCGCCAGCTTCGCGTAGACCGAGCCGACGGTACGGTCCGCCCACAGGCCGCTCCACCAGTCCCGGCTCTCCGGGGTTCCGAAACACCAGGCGGCGGCCGTCGGGGTGATGTCGGTGAAGCCGGCCTGCCGGGCCCAGGAGAGCAGCCGGCGGCCCGCGTCCGGCTCGCCGCCGTTGGCGCGTGCCACCCTGCCGTACAGCTCCTGCCAGGCGTCCATGACCGGCATTTCGGGGAACCAGGTCATCGCCGCGTAGTCGCTGTCGCGGGCCGCGACGACGCCACCGGGGCGGCAGACCCGTCGCATCTCGCGCAGTGCCTGCACCGGGTCCCCGACATGCTGGAGCACCTGGTGGGCGTGGACCACGTCGAACGTGTCGTCGGGGAAGTCCAGGGCGTGCACATCGGCGGTGGTGAACTCCAGGTTGTCCAGGCCGCGTTCCGCTGCCACCTCGGCCGCCCGGTCCAGGATTCCGCGGGTGGTGTCGACGGCGGTCACCCGCCCCGGGGCGACCAGTGCGGCGAGGTCCGCGGTGATGGTGCCGGGCCCGCAGCCCACGTCCAGCACGTTCATGCCGGGGCGCAGTTCACCGATGAGGTAGCCCGCGGAATTGACGGCGGTGCGCCAGCGGTGCGAGCGCAGCACCGACTCGTGGTGGCCGTGGGTGTAGACGGCGGTCTCCTTCGGCATGACCGTGCATCCTCTCTCGAAATGCGAACCGTGAAACGCGAACCGCGAAGCGCTGATCGGTACGGCCACGGTACGCCCGGATGCCGAATAATGAGATGGCCATCTTGCGATGTGGGACAGTTTGGTCCGGGGCGCGAGTGCACGCGAAGGGGCGGCCGACTTGGCGTCGGCCGCCCCTTGTCCGTCCGGTCCGGGCCGGTCTCACACCTGCATCGGGCAGTACACCGTCAGCGCCTCCGGCAGCTTGTCGATCATCAACTCGCGGCCACTGTGCGCTACTTCACCGTCGTACGCATATGGTGTCCCGGGCTTCAGCCCGGAGATCCGCACCCGGTGGCGGCGGACGGCGGCATGCATGGGGGAGCGGGTCAGCGGGCCCGCGACGGCCGCTGCCAGCAGCCGGAGCCCTGGGGTCCGCCCGCCGTGCACCACCCGTACGTCGAGCAGTCCGTCCGCGAGGTTGTGCCGTCGGCCGGGCGCCGGGCCCACCCGCTGGAACAGGCCGTTGCCGATGAACAGCAGCCACAGCGGCCGTCGCCGGCCCTGGAGTTCTGCCTCCAGGGGCCGTTCGCCGCGCAGTACCTGGAACGCGGCCAGCACTCCGGCCGGCCAGCCGCCGATCCGGGGGGACCAGCGCTCGCGCGTCCTCACGAGCTCGGGATAGACGCCCATGCTGAAGGCGTTGAGGAAGTAGCCGTGGGCGCCGCCGGGGCCGTCCGGGCCCGGCCGGAAGCGGCCCAGGTCAACCCGGACCGCATCGCCCGCGGCGAGCGCCGCACAGGCGTCGGCCACGGTCTCGATGCCCAGGTCGTACGCGAAGTGGTTCAGCGTCCCGCCGGGGAACACCGCCAGCGGCAGACCGTGCACGGAGGCCACCGCCGCCGCCTGGTTGACCGTGCCGTCACCGCCGCAGACACCCAGCGCCCGGCCCCGTCCCGCCGCCTTCTCCAGCTCGGCGGAGAGCTCCTCGGGGGGACACTCGACGACCTCGGCGTTCGGCAGTGCGTCGCGGACCAGCGAGGCCGTGGCCGTCGCCGTCCCGGACGCCTGGTTGACCACGACGACCAGGTCCTGGCCGTCGGGCAGTGAGGGGGCGTGGGCGGGAGGTCTGCCCGGCGCGGGCAGCTGCCCCCGGGTCGGTACGACGCCGCGCAGGGCGAACGCGGCGCCTATACCCAGCGCCGCGCCGGCCAGCACATCGCTCGGATAGTGGACGCCGGTGTAGACGCGGGAGGCGGCCACGGACAGCGCGACGGGCGCGACGACCGCTCCCCAGCCCTTCGATTCCAGGGCCACCCCGGTGGCGAAGGCGGCGGCGGACGCGGCGTGCCCGGACGGGAACGAGGTGGTGAACGGCTGGCGCTTGAGCTGTCGTATCACCGGCACGGCGTCCAGTATCGGCCGCTCCCTGCGGACCGCGCCCTTGCCGACCGTGTTGATCGCGGCCGAGGCCACGGCCATCGAGGCGATCCCGCGCAGCGCGGCCCGCCGGGCCCTGGCGCTGCCGCCGAACGCGGCCATGCCCGCCGCGGCACCGGCCCACAGCAGCCCGTGATTGGCGCTGCGGCTGAGCCTCGGCAGCACGGGTGCGGCGGCCGGCCAGTGCCGTCGGGCCAGGTCCTGGAACACGGCGAGATCGCATCGTTGCAGCAGGCTCCGCAGTCCGGCGGAGCTCGGCGGGTGTGAAGGGTTGCTCGGTGACGACATGGGACAGCGAATACCCTGCCCGGCCGCCTCGAATCAGCAGGCTCGCCGTGACCGCGTGGTCCGGGCGGCCCGCCGGATGACTCCACTCGCCCCTCCTTCGGTGAAATAAGGGGCAAAAAGCCGCGAAAGCATGCATGGTCCGGGTGCTGGACGTCACTTCGTCATTGCCCGGACAAGTGCGCCACCCTTAGCCTGTTCGTGATGCCGGTCACTGACCGGCATCACGAACAGGAGAGGGTGGTGCACGACCATGGGGCGACTTGTCCCAGCGGTGACCAGGGCGCTGGACGTACTCGAACTCTTCCTCGACGGCGACGGTACGCTCTCCGCGCCCGAGGTAACCCGCAAGCTCCAGCTCCCGCGCACCACTGTCCATGAGCTGCTCACCACGCTGGCTGCCCGCTCCTACCTGGTCACCACCCCCGACCAGCCCGGCCGCTACCGCCTCGGCGTCCGCACCTACCAGCTCGGCAGCCGCTATGCCGAGCAGCTCGACCTGGCCGCCGAGGGCCGGCAGGTGGCCCAGCAGGTCGCCGAGACGTGCGGGGAGACCGTTCATGTGGCGATCCTGGAGGAGACCGACGTCATCTACATCGCCAAGGTGGACTCCACCCACGCGGTCCGGATGGTCTCGGCGGCCGGCCGCAAGCTGCCCGCCCACTGCACGTCCGTCGGCAAGATGCTGCTCGCGGCCCTGCCCGACCGGGAGCTCGACGCCCGTCTCGACGGCCTCGAACTCACCGGCATGACCCCGAACAGCATCACCGACGAAGGGGAGCTGCGTACCGCGCTCGCCGCTGTCCGGGAGCGGGGCATCGCGGTGGAGCACCGGGAGTCCAACCCCGATGTGAGCTGTGTGGCCGCTCCCGTGCGGGACCGGGCGGGCCGGGTCGTCGCCGCGCTCTCCATCTCCGTCCCCATGATCCGCTGGAGCGACGAGCGCGAACAGGAACTGGCCTCTCTCGCCGCCGAGGGCGCCGAGGCGCTCTCCGGCCGGCTCGGACACCACCGGGGGCGGAAGTGAGCCGCCCGCGCCTCGAAGTCGCCGTCCGCGAGCACGCCGCCCTCGGCGAGGGCCCGACCTGGGACCCGGCCACCGGACGGCTGATCTGGGTCGACATCCTCTCGGCCCGGATCCACACCTACGACCCGGCCACCGGCCGGCGCACGGTCATGGCCACCGAGCAGCACGTGGGAGCGGCCAAGCCGCGGGCCGGCGGCGGCCTGGTCGTCAATCTGCGCGACGGCATCGGGCTGTACGACGCGGACGGCGCCTTCCGCTGGCTGGTCCACGACGCCGAGCCGGGGCGGCGCGGCAACGACGCGGCGGTGGCGCCGGACGGGGCGCTGTGGGCGGGCACCATGCGCTACGACGACTCCGAGGTGGGCGGGAGCCTCACCCGCGTCGCGCCCGACGGCACGGCCACCCGGGTGCTGCCCCTGG
>NZ_JAFMPZ010000595.1 GCF_017353455.1 Streptomyces laculatispora | reverse complement strand
GCCCCAGCTCCGCCGGCCCCACCGGAGGCTCCACGGCAGGCGGCTCGGACCCCGGCACCGGCTCCACCGGCTCCACGGACGGCTCCGCCGGAGGAAGCGGCCGCAACCCCATCGGCGGCCTCCTCGGCTGACCCGGGCCACCGCGCCCACCGCACGCCGAGAGGGGCGGGCNNGCGAGCCCAGCCTGATCCAAACGAGAGCCCCTAGCTAGCGCCCGTCCAGCTCCTTGGCCGCCTCCGTCAGGTCCTTGGCGGTGTCAATGGCCCGCCAGTACGCCCCGTGCGGCAACGGATACCCGGCCAGCCTGCGCTCCCGCGCCAGCCGGGGGAACGTCGTCCGCTCGTGATCACCGCGGTCCGGCAGCATCGTCGTGAACGCCGGGGAGAACACGTACACCCCCGCATTGATCAGATACGGCGACGGCGGCGACTCGATGAAGTCGGTGATGTGCCCGAAGGCGTCCGTCTCCACCGCGCCCCACGGAATGCGGGGCCGGGCCAGCGCCAGCGTCGCGGTCGCATCGCGCTCCGCATGGAACGCGGCCATCTCACGCAACGAGAAACGCGTCCAGATATCACCATTGGTCGCGTACCAGGGCTGCTCCGGATCGGGCAGCCGGGCCGCCGCGTACTTCAGCCCGCCGCCACGTCCCAGCGGTTCGGACTCCACCACCGTCGTGACCCGCAGCGGCAGCACCGCTTCGTCCAGCCACTCCTGCAGCACCTCGGCCAGATGCCCGCACGACACCACGGCATCGGTCACGCCTTCGGCGGCCAGCCAGGAAAGCTGATGGCCGATGATCGGAGTCCCGGTACCCGGGATCTCGACCATCGGCTTGGGGCGGTCATCGGTGTACGGGCGCAGCCGCGACCCCTGGCCACCCGCCAGGATCACGGCCTGCGTCGGAAACGTATGCATGTCAGGCACGATATGCCGTGCCTGACCGGGACCGGTCAGCTGAACTGCGCGACACCCGAGGCGAACGACGTGTCGCAGACGGGACGCGAGAACCGGTGCGCCCGCGTCGGACCGTACTGCTCGACCGCCGCCTTGCCCAGCGCCTTCGCGATCGACATGCAGTGCCGTGCGAGCGACGGACGCCCCTCGACGGCACGCTGGAGGTCCGTCAACGCGGCGGCGGGGTCCTTCTCCCGGAGCTCCAGGAGAAGCCTGTCGCGCAGGATGTCCTGCGAGGTGCGCGGCTTGGCGCGCTTGGAGACGGTCTGGGCCGAGGCGGTGAGCATCTGCGAGTCGGAGTTGTGAGATGCCCACGGCACGGCGGTGACCGCGAGGGTCCCGGACAGGACCATGACGACAGGCAGTACGAAAGCGAGAGTTCGGCCGATACGGCGCGCGGTGTGGGTCACGCAGCGAGCGTAGCGGGCGGTGATGAATTGGCGACATTACGTCACCCTCGCGAGGGATGGTTCGAGAGTGTTTTTCGAATCCTGTGTTGACGAACCAGAGCGAAATGACCGTTGTGCCGGGGAATTTGACGTCCGCCACCCAAACCCCCGGAACGCGCGTCGGCCCCGCACGGAGAACGTGCGGGGCCGACGGCGTACAGCGGGCGGTGCGAAATCAGTCGGTGAGACGCTCACCGGTCGAGGTCGCGAAGACGTGCAGCTCGTCCGGGCGCGGCACGACGTGGAGCTTGGTGCCCTTCTCCGGGACGGCGCGGCCGCCGACGCGGACGACGAGGTCCTTGTGCTCGCCGGCAACCTCGGCGGCACCGTAGACGAAGCCGTCGGCGCCGAGCTCCTCGACGACGTTGACCGAGACGGCCAGACCGGCCGGGGCGTCGGCGGAGTCCTTGGTGAGGGACTTCGCGGCAGCGCCGCCGTGCTCGACGATGTCGAAGTGCTCGGGGCGGATGCCGACCGTGATGGTCGTGTCGCCGCGGTCCGCGGCGGCGGTGAGCGCGGCACGGGAGACCGGGACGACGCTGTTGCCGAACTTCACGCCACCGTCGGTGATCGGGACCTCGACGAGGTTCATCGCCGGGGAGCCGATGAAGCCGGCCACGAAGAGGTTCGCCGGCTTGTCGTACATGTTGCGCGGCGAGTCGACCTGCTGGAGCAGACCGTCCTTGAGGACCGCGACGCGGTCACCCATGGTCAGCGCCTCGACCTGGTCGTGGGTGACGTAGACGGTCGTGATGCCCAGCCGGCGCTGGAGCGAGGCGATCTGCGTACGGGTGGAGACACGGAGCTTGGCATCGAGGTTCGACAGCGGCTCGTCCATGAGGAAGACCTGCGGCTCACGCACGATGGCGCGGCCCATCGCGACACGCTGACGCTGACCACCGGAGAGCGCCTTCGGCTTGCGGTCGAGGTAGTCGGTGAGGTCCAGCATCTTGGCGGCCTCTTCGACCTTCGCCCGGATCTCGGTCTTGTTGATACCGGCGATCTTCAGCGCGAAGCCCATGTTGTCCGCGACGGACATGTGCGGGTAGAGCGCGTAGTTCTGGAACACCATCGCGATGTCCCGGTCCTTCGGCGGCAGGTGCGTGACGTCGCGGTCACCGATGCGGATCGCGCCGCCGTTGACGTCCTCAAGACCCGCGAGCATGCGCAGGGAGGTCGACTTGCCACAACCGGAGGGACCGACGAGGACGAGGAACTCGCCGTCCTCGATGTCGATCTCGAGCTGGTCAACCGCGGGCTTCGTGGAGCCGGGGTATACGCGGGACGCCTTGTCGAACGTGACACTGGCCATGCTGAATCTTCTCCTCCACCGGCAGGAACGTGCCGGACGATCCGAGTAAGGGAGTGGTCTGGTCCACTTGAGTGAACCTTCCGCGACGCTACCTGGCCATGTCGAATCTGTCAGTAGTTCTTGGGGTGCGAAATCTCTGCACGGTCCGGAGGCGGGGTTGGTTACACTGCTCCGGAATGCCTCCTTAGCTCAGTTGGCCAGAGCAACGCACTTGTAATGCGTAGGTCGTCGGTTCGAATCCGACAGGGGGCTCGAAATCCCAGGTCAGCCTAGTGCTGACCTGGGTTTTTTGCTTCTCGGGCAGGTTCAGTGCCGCCCCGCCAGCCGGTCCGCGATCTTCGCGATCGGGTCGGTGCCCGCGCGGGGCGAGGTGAGTTCGCGGCGGTCGGCGGCGCGGTAGGCGGCGTACATGCCGTGGACGCCGAGCCAGCGCAGGGGTTCCGGTTCCCAGCGGCGGACCTTGTGGTTGACCCAGGGCAGGGTGGTCAGTTCGGTGGGGCCGGACTGGCCGGAGTCCTGTTGGATCAGGTCGCGCAGGGTGCGGGCGGCGAGGTTGGTGGTGGCGACGCCGGAGCCGACGTAGCCGCCCGCCCAGCCGAGGCCGGTGGAGCGGTCCAGGGTGACGGTGGCGCACCAGTCGCGGGGGACGCCGAGGACGCCGGACCAGGCGTGGGCGATGCGGGTGCCCGCGGTGGTGGGGAAGAGGCGGACGAGCAGGTCGCGCAGGGCCTCGATGGTGGCGGGCTGGGTGCGGCCGTCGTTGTCGGTGGCCGAGCCGTAGCGGTAGGGGATGCCGCGGCCGCCCAGGGCGATGCGGTCGTCGGCGGTGCGCTGGGCGTACAGGTAGGCGTGGGCCATGTCGCCGAGGGTCTCGCGGCCGTTCCAGCCGATGGTGTCCCAGAGGGAGGCGGGGAGGGGCTCGGTGACGATCATGGAGGAGTTCATCGGGAGCCAGGTGCGCTTCTGGCCCTTGATGCCCGCCGTGAAGCCTTCGGTGCAGCGCAGTACGTAGGGGGCGCGGACCGTGCCGTACGGGGTGATGGCGTGTTTGGGCTTGATCTCGGTGACGGGGGTCGACTCGTGGAGGGTGACGCCGAGGGCCTCCACGACGTCGGCGAGGCCCTTGACGAGTTTGGCGGGGTGCAGGCGGGCGCCGTGCGGGGTCCAGGTGGAGCCGACGGCTCCGGTGACGCGGACGCGTTCGGCGGTCTCGCGGGCACCGTGCAGGGTGCGGTCGGTCTCGCCGAAGGCGATCTCGGCGGAGTGGAAGTCCTTCAGGCGGGCGAGCTGGGCCGCGGTGCAGGCGACTTCCAGGACGCCGCCCCGGTGGATGTCCGCGTCGATCTTCTCCTCGTCGGCGACGCGGATGACCTCGGCGACGGTGTCGTTCATCGACTGCTGGAGGCGGACGGCCGCCTCGTGGCCGTGGAGCTTCGCGTAGCGGTCGCGGCCGGCGATGCCGTTGTAGAGCCAGCCGCCGTTGCGCCCGGAGGCGCCGTAGCCGCAGAACTTGGCTTCCAGGACGGTGATGTTGAGGAAGGGGACGGCCTTCTTGAGGTAGTACGCCGTCCAGAGTCCGGTGTATCCGCCGCCGACGATGCAGACATCGGCGGTGGCGTCGCCGGGCAGAGGTTCGCGGGGGGTGGGGGTGCCCTGGTCCGCGTACCAGAAGGATATGCCGCCGTTGACGGTGCTGACGGTACTCATGTTGCCCCTGCTGTCCGTGTGACTGGCTGTCTGGCCGGCTGTGGAGTGCGGTGCTCTGTTCGGCTGGACGTTACTGGGCAGGGGCCGGTTTCGTCTCGTGGTGGTGGTGGCGGGTCAGTGGGTAGCAGGCGAGGCCGATGAGCACGGCGGTGAAGTGGCCGATGTCGGTGAAGGTGGCGCTGGTGACGAGGGGGACGCCGTAGATGACGAGGACGGCGAAGAGGTACACGTACCGCCAGGGGTACGGGATGTAGTAGGTGAGGACGGCGACGACGCCGGCGAGCGCGTAGCTGACGCCGACGTCGAGGGTGTTGGCGGCGGTCTCGGGTGCGTGGCCGTGCCGGATGGCCCAGGCCAGCACGCCTTCGCTGACGAAGGTGGCGAGGACGTGGGCGGCGGCGGCGACGGCGAGCCAGCGCAGGGTGCCGAGGCGGCGTTCGGCGGGGGCGTGGAAGACGGTGTAGAGGACGGCGTAGGGGAGCCACTCGCCGCCGTCGATCCAGAAGGCGCTGGTGATCAGGACGCGTACGGGGTCCTGGGACAGTTCGTGGATGTTGGTGGAGCGCTGGCGGAGGAAGTCCTCCTCGAAGTCCGGTGACATCTGGTGGACGATGACGGTGGTGATGAAGAGGGCCGTCAGCCAGACGTAGGTGCCGGGGGCGCTGCGGACCCATGAGCCGGCGCCGCGGAGCCACGTGACGGGTGCGGGGCGGGGCCGGCTCATGGGTCCGCAGCGCCCCCGGCACC
>NZ_JAFMPZ010000594.1 GCF_017353455.1 Streptomyces laculatispora | reverse complement strand
CCGGCAGCTCGTCCTGGCCGCCGAGTTCCCCAGCGCGGCCAGTGCCTGCGACGCGATCTGCGCGATCATGGAGCGGGGTCACACTCCGTCACTCCTCGAACTGATGGACCGTACGACCGTCCGCGCCGTCAACAAGATGGCGAACATGGGCCTCCCCGACTCCACCGAGGCGCTCCTGCTCGCCGCCTTCGACACGCCGGACCCCACAGCCGATCTGGCCGCCGTCGCCGAACTGTGCACGGCCGCCGGCGCCACCGAGGTCGTGCCGGCGGAGGACGCGGCCGAGTCCGAAATGCTGCTCCAGGCCCGGCGGATGTCGCTCACCGCCCTGGAGACCGTGAAGCCCGCCACGATGATCGACGACGTGTGCGTACCGCGCTCCAAGCTCGGCGCCATGCTGGAGGGCACCGCGGCCGTCGCCGAGAAGTACGACCTCACCATCGGCGTCTGCGCCCACGCGGGCGACGGCAACACCCACCCCGTCGTCTGCTTCGACCACACCGACGCCGACGAGTCCCGGCGGGCCCGCGAGTCCTTCGACGAGATCATGGCGCTCGGCCTCGAACTCGGCGGCACGATCACCGGCGAACACGGCGTGGGCGTGCTGAAGAAGGAGTGGCTCGCCCGGGAGCTCGGCGAGGTCAGCGTGGAACTGCACCGGGGCATCAAGCAGGCCTTCGACCCGCTGGGGCTGCTCAACCCGGGCAAGGTGTTCTGACCGTGGCGGGCCGCTTCGATCTCGCCGGCCGCTTCGGCCTCGCAGGAGGCTCCGACCTCGCAGGACGTGCCTGACGCCACCACCCCGCGCGCTCAACTCTCCCCGTCCTGCGACTCGTCCGACGGCCACGGATCGCTCATCCACAGGTCGTCGGCCGGCAGCGGCGCCAGCAGCTCGGCGAGGCCCTCGTCGATGCCGAGCCGCTCGGACTCCGTGCCCGGCGGAACCACCCGCAGCGTCCGCTCCATCCAGGCGGCCACCGCGGCGGACGGCACCTCCAGCAGGGCGTTGCCGTCGGGCGAGGTCAGCGCCACACAGATGATGCCGCGCCCGTCGATCTTGGTGGGCCAGATCCGCACGTCCCCGTGCCCGCACGGCCGGAACACGCCCTCCACCAGCAGATCGCGGGCGAACGTCCAGTGCACGGGGGCGTCCGAGCCGATGTGGAAGGTGATGTGCACGGCGTACGGGTCCCGGGTGCGATACGTCAGCCGGGCGGGCACCGGGATGCTGCGCTCGGGCGACAGGACCAGCTTGAGCTCCAGCTCGCGTTCCACGACGGTGTGCATGAGGCGTCCTTTCGAGACCTGTGAGCCGGTCCCGCGACCGGCCTTCACAGGGAGAGAGCGCCCTCCCCGTCATCCATTACGCGACTTCCGGGAAAAAAGTTTGGCGTGACCGGAAAGTGGCCCAAACTCCCGGACCGGCCCGGGGGCAGGCGGGTGTCTGATAGATGTGGACCCTTGTATTGGGACCGACCGGCAATTGGGTGGTGGGTGAAGGAGCGGGTCCGGGCGCAGCTGCGAGGCGAAGGACTGAGCCAGATGGGTCTCCCCTGCTCGAGCGGAGTCGAGAGCGTGGGGGAGGAGCCCTGGTGATGGACGCCAACGCCGCAGCCGCGCGTGCCCGGCCCCGTGACGCCGCCCCCCAACTGCCGGTCGGTCCAAGGCCTCGAAGAGATACGGGACCACGGTGATGAGCGCCCCAACCCCGGCACCCGGTGACGAAAGCCCCCGCGAGGGGTACTACCCCGACCCGTCCATTCCCGGATACGTCCGGTACTGGAACGGCGCTTCGTGGGTGCCCGGTACGAGCAGGCCCGCCCCGCAGAGCGGGGAGGCGATGCCCTCGGCACCCGCCCCGGAGGCGGCCGCACCGCGACAGCCCGGCCCCGCCCCGGTGGACGAGACCGGTCCGGTCTTCTTCAACGAGGAGCCGCAGGACGACGGACGGCCCGAACCGTCGCACACCTGGCAGGCCGACGTCTCCCGGCAGAACGGCTTCGGCGGCGAGCGCGACCGCCGGGTCTCCTGGGGCGGCGGACAGCCCGCACAACAGGGCGGGCAGCCGGGGCCGAGCCCCGATCCGCGTACGCCCGCGGCGAGTCCCCCGGCAGGCGACCCGCCCGCTGACCGCTCCCCGGCGGTTCGTTCCTCCGGCGACCGTTTGTCGGCCGTCCGCCCCGGCGCCGACCTCGCTCCGGTGGACCCGCGCCGGTCCGTGCGGCAGGACCCCACCGGCGGCGCGCTGCCGGGCATGAGGGACGGCGCCGCTGACGGGGCCGAGAACACCGTCGCCATCCGGGTCGCCCGCCACGGGCGCGCCGGCGGCGGCGACCGCGACGCGGGGAGTCCGCCCGCCGACGGCACGGTCTCGATCCGCGCCGCGGGCCACGGCCGCAGGCCGCCGGTCTCGCGCGACGCGGAACAGCAGCCCGCCGAACAGCCGCCCGCCGACGGCACGATGACGATGCGCGCGATCGGCCCCGCCGTCGCCCCGGCCGCCCCGCAGGCCTCCGGGCCCGCCGCACCGGCCCCGTCCCGGGCCTCCGCGCCCGCTCCGGGCCCCGCGCGGCAGAACCCGGCCGCCCAGGACCCGGCCCGGCTCAACGGCCCGCTCACGCGCGGCCCCGGCGCCGCCGCCTCCTGGGCCCAGCAGACCCCGCAGCAGCCCCGGCCGGAGCAGGCCGCCCTGCCGCAGGTGCCCGCGCAGCAACAACGGCCCGCGTTTCCCCAGCAATCCCAGGCGCCCCAGCAATCCCAGACACCGCATCAGACCCAGCAGCCCCATGCACCTCAGCCCGACCAGCCCGTCGTGCCCTGGAAGCCCCCGGTCAACGACCACTTCCAGCAGCTCGCGGCGGCCCAGGCGGCCGCCCGTCCGGCCGCCCTCGGCAAGCGGTTCGCCGCCCGGCTCATCGACACCGCCGTGCTGGCCGCGCTCGTCGGCGCCATCGCCGTCCCCCTCGCGACGCGGGCCGCGGACCACATCAACGAGAAGATCGACGCGGCCAGGCTGTCCGGCGAGACGGTCACCGTCTGGCTGCTGGACTCCACCACGGCCGGCCTGGCCGCCGCGGTCCTCGTCGCGTTCCTGGTGCTGGGCGTCCTCCTGGAGGCGCTGCCGACCGCGAAGTGGGGCCGTACGCTCGGAAAGAAGCTCTGCGGACTCGACGTACGGGACATCGAGTCCGGCTCGGCGCCCGCCTTCGGCGCCGCGCTGCGCCGCTGGCTGGTCTACGGCGTGCTGGGCGTCCTAGTGATCGGGGTGGCCAACGTGCTGTGGTGCCTGATCGACCGGCCGTGGCGCCAGTGCTGGCACGACAAGGCGGCCCGCACCTTCGTGGCCGGCTGAGACCGGCCGGCACGGGGCCGCCGGAGCGGCTCCGTGAGAAGGGCCTCGCCCCGCAGCCGACCCGCACGGCTGACGGCTCTTCGGGTGAGGGCCGTCGGGCGGATTCTGTTCCCCCGAAAGCACCTGAGCCGTTGCGGGCGCCTGTGCGGCGGGGTGCACTGCCCCCATGAGCAACGATCAGCCGACGTCCGGTCAGCCGCCCGAGGACGACCCGTTCCTCAAGAAGCCGCACGAGCCCCGGCCGCCGCCGTCGGGCTCGCCCTACGACAGCGCGCCGCCGCCTCCGCCGTACGACCCCGGCCCCTACGGCGGAGGCCAGTTCGGCGCTGCGGATCCGCTGGCGGGCATGCCGCCGCTCGCCGAGCCCGGCAAGCGCATCCTGGCCCGGCTGATCGACTTCCTGATCATCTCGATCCCGCTGTACCTGATCTCGCTGCCCTGGGGCGGCGCGGTGGACATGTCGAACAACAACAGCAACAACGGCAACGACAACGTCGGCGACCTCTTCGCCCAGACGTACAGCGGTCACCAACTGGTCTGGTCGCTGATCGGCCTGGTGGTCTACGTCGGCTACGACACGTACTTCACGCACAAGGACGGCCGCACCCTCGGCAAGCGGCTGCTGAAGCTGCGGGTCGCGATGCTCAACGACGGCAGTGTGCCGGACACCGGCAGTTCGTTCCTGCGGGCCGTGGTGCTGTGGCTTCCGGCGCTGCTGTGCTGCCCGTGCCTGTGGTGGCTGATCAACATCGTGCTGATGTTCACGGACAAGCCGTACCGGCAGGGCCTGCAGGACAAGGCGGCCAAGACGGT
The DNA here is from genome assembly GCF_017353455.1 of Streptomyces laculatispora. Taxonomy (GTDB): domain Bacteria; phylum Actinomycetota; class Actinomycetes; order Streptomycetales; family Streptomycetaceae; genus Streptomyces; species Streptomyces laculatispora. Next base: position 1,089 of record NZ_JAFMPZ010000594.1, on the reverse strand, counting down.
GGTGGTGACCACCAACATTCAGAGCGCGGTCTGAGAGCGGCGCGGCCCGTTCGGACCGGGCCGGGAGGGCGTGTCGGCACTCTCCCGGCTCCGCCGGGCGTCAGCGCCGCAGTGAGTGCTCGCCCACCCGCGCGGACGTGCGTGCGGCCGGGATCGTGCCCTGTACGTGGCCCAGGGCGTGGCCCTCGGGCCCGGCGCCGGAGCGGGCCTCCTGGTGTGCGGACGCCGCGGCCTCCTCCGTCGCCGTCCTCCGGCGCGGGGGAGCGGGCACGGTGACGGCCACCAGCAGGCCGAGCGCGAGCCCGGCCGCAGCGATCACGGCGATGCCGAGGTCCGAACTCGTACGGGACAGCAGCAGCATGGCGAGGGTCGAGAAGACAACGGTGACCGAACCGTAGGAGAGCTGTGCAGCAGTAGGACGCGGCATGGCGTTATCCGTCCTCGGGACGTCGGATGGGCGGTCTCTCAACACGGGTCGCACTGTCAGGCGACTCTACGACGGTGGATTCCCTCGCGGAACGGGTAGTAAGCATGACCTAACCCACAGTGCCGGAGCATGGGGGGCGCACGGAGTCATTCCCCGCGCCGATCAAGGCCTTCGGCGCGCCGGTTGGGTGCGGAGCGGTCGTCCGGATAGCGGAAATGTGCTCCTGCATAGTGCACTTGGTCTGTTCAAGTCAAGATCTGTCTTTTCTCACGTAACTCCGGTCGAATGTCGTCACTTGTGACGCGTTTCCGCGCGCGGCCCCTTCACACTTCCAGGCCGCAGCCGCGGGCGCCGGGGAGGACTGCATCACGTGATCATTAAGAGACGGGCGCTTCGCACCGGGGCGGTTGTCGTGGCCATGGCCGCGACCGCCGCCACCGCATCCGCCTTCGCCACCGCTCAGGCTGATGACAAGGCGTCAGGCACCGCTGCCTCCGCCGTCGACCGCCGGGACCCGGGGTCGGCCGAGGGCAACGCGCACAACCTGGAAGGCCCGTTCAGCAAGCAGCAGGACGCTCAGCGTCAGGCCGCCATGGAACAGGTCATATCCGGCGACAAGAAGGTGTCCAAGCGCGGCGGCTCCAATGTCGTCAAGCTCGACG
>NZ_JAFMPZ010000256.1 GCF_017353455.1 Streptomyces laculatispora | reverse complement strand
GCCGCTGTGCTGGTAGAGCACGCCGACCAGGAGCGGTCCGGGGATCGAGATGAGATAGCCGCAGGACTGGGCGAACGCGGACAGCCGGACCACTCCGGCGCCGCTGTGCGAACGCATGCCGATCATCGTGAGGGCGAGCGGGAAGGCGCAGTTCGAGATGCCCAGGAGCACCGCCCAGGCCCAGGCCCCGCCGGACGGGGCGAGGTAGAGGCCCGCGTAACCGATGAGGCCGCAGGCACCGAGGAAGACGACGATCGGCCCCTGGTTCCGCATCCGGGCGGCGACCCGGGGGATGACGAAGGCGAGCGGGACGCCCATCGCCATGGTGACGGCGAGCAGGACGCCCGCGGTACCGGCCGAGACCCCGGCGTCGCGGAAGATCTGCGGCATCCATCCCATGGTGATGTACGCGGCGGTGGCCTGGAGGCCGAAGAAGCACGCGAGGGCCCAGGCGGTACGGCTGCGGGTGATCCTGAGCGCCGGGGCCTGCGCCTGGTGGACGGCGGGCTGTCCGGGGGCGCCGCTCCGGTCCCGTACCAGCGGGATCCAGGGCAGGATCGCGGCGGCGGCGAGCACGGCCCAGATGCCGAGGCCGGCCTTCCAACTGCCGCCCATCGCCTCGGTCATGGGGACGGTCACGGCGGCGGCCAACGAGGTGCCGAGGGCCAGGGCCATGGAGTAGAGGCCGGTCATGGAGCCGACCCGGTCCGGGAACCAGCGCTTGACGATCACCGGCATCAGGACATTGCTCACGGCGATGCCCATCAGGGCGAGCGCGCTCGCGGCGAGGAAGCCGGCCGTGCCGCCGATGAGGGGCCTGATCACCAGCCCCGCGGTGATGGCGACCATGCCCGCGCAGACCACCGCGCCGGGGCCGAAGCGGCGGGCCAGGCGCGGCGCCATGATGCCGAAGACCGCGAAGCAGAGGGGCGGTACGGAGGTGAGGACCCCCGCGGCAGTCCCGCTCATGTGCAGCCCGTCGCGGACCTCTTCGAGGAGGGCGCCGAGGCTGGTGATGGCCGGGCGGAGGTTGAGTGCGGCGAGGACGAGCCCGACGACGACCAGGCGGAGCAGCCACGGCGCGGGGCCGGCCGGCGAGGCGGGTGCGTCGGTACGGGGGGCCGCCGGGATGGCGGGACTCAGCGTCCCGGTCGGGGTCTGGGGAGGGGTTTCGTCGTCACGCATGGAGTCATCATAGAATCATGGGATGATTACTTGTCCAATCCTCTGAGAACATGCGGACACCTGAGAACGACGGCGGGACGGCCCCCGCCCCCGGACACCCGAGCAAGGAGCACCATGGCGCTGACGTCCCCGCGGCGTTCGGCACTCGCCGACCAGGTGATTGCCCAGCTGAGGAACCAGATCACGTCGGGCGAGTGGCCCGTGGGCTCGCGCATCCCCACCGAACCCGAGCTGGTCGAGCAGCTGGGGGTGGCCCGTAACACCGTCCGCGAGGCGGTGCGCGCACTCGCGCACAACGGCCTGCTCGACATCCGGCAGGGCTCGGGCACCTATGTGGCCGCCACCAGTGAGCTGGCCGGGGTGATGCACCGCCGGTTCGCGTCCGCCGACCCGCGCCATGTCGCCGAGCTGCGCTCGACGCTGGAGTCGTCGGCGGCGCGCCTGGCCGCCGCCCGTCGTACCGACCGGGACCTGAAGCAGCTGGACGCGCTCATGCGGCGCCGGGAGGAGACCTGGGCCGCGGGGGACGCCGAGGCCTTCGTGGCGGTGGACGCGACGCTGCATCTGGCCGTGGTGGCCGCCTCCCACAACGATGTGCTGACCGGTCTCTACGCCGACCTGGGCGACCTCCTGCGGGACTATCTCCGGGTCGACGTCGGTCATGAGCTGCGGCCGGAGAACCATATGGACCACGGGCGGCTGGTCGAGGCGATCCGCGCCGGTGACGCGGAGACGGCGGCGTCCGAGGCCGCGAGCCATGCGCTGGACTGCCTGGTGGACCGGGTCTAGGGGGGTCTAGGGGCTGCCCCGCGCTCCACCGGGGACTACCGGACAGCCCTTGGGGAGCGGGGGGTGCGGGTCAGGACGCCGCGCGGGTCTCGCCGCCGTGGGTGACCCAGGCGGAGCCGACCTCTTTCCAGCAGCGGTCGTCCAGCCGTACGGTCCGCCCCGGCCCGACGTCGACCGGCCTGGCGTCCGCGTCGATGTCCCACCAGCGGGCGCACTCGGTGTGCAGCTGCACCCGGTCGGTGGACGGGTACGGGTTGTGGCAGTAGGCGACGACCCGGGAACCCTGGACCGACGTACGGCATTCGGCGCCGGAGGGTTCGGGGTCGGGTGCGGGCGGTGCGGCCGCACCGGCGGCCCCGACGTGGCCCGCGACGTACAGGGCGCCGGGGACGAGCAGTCCGGCGACGACCGCGGAGGCCGCCAGCAGGGACCGGGTTCGGTGACGTGTGCCGTGCACAGCGATCTCCTCCCCTGGGGCCTCTCGCCTGTATCGGGCCGGTCTCGCGGGGGCGGGCCCGGTCCGGACGAAAGACGTTCGGCCGGACCAGAAGTCCGGTTCCTCCACATTCTGCGGTGGATCGACCAGGTTTTCGACCTGAGCGCCGAGAGGCCGTGCGGGACACGGGAAACGGCCGCGCACCACCTCCGGGGAAGTGGTGCGCGGCCGTTTCGGAACGCCGTCGTGCGAGGGTCAGGCGCCAATCATGTGCACGCCACTGTCGACGTGGATGATCTCGCCCGTGGTCCGCGGGAAGAAGTCCGAGAGCAGCGCGACGATGCCGCGGCCGGCCGGCTCCGCGTCCGACATGTCCCAGGCCATCGGCGCGCGGGTGTTCCACACCTCGGCGAGGTCGCTGAAGCCCGGGATGGACTTGGCGGCCATGGAGCCGAGCGGTCCGGCCGAGATCAGGTTGCAGCGGATGCCGTCCTTGCCCAGGTCGCGGGCGAGGTAGCGGGAGGTCGCCTCCAGCGCGGCCTTCGCCGGGCCCATCCAGTCGTACTGCGGCCAGGCGAACTGCGCGTCGAAGGTGAGGCCGACGATCGAACCGCCCTCGCTCATCAGCGGCTTGCACGCCATCGCGAGCGACTTCAGCGAGAACGCCGAGACGTGCATCGCCGTGGCGACCGACTCGAACGGGGTGTTGAGGAAGTTGCCGCCGAGCGCGTCCTGCGGCGCGAAGCCGATGGAGTGGACGACGCCGTCGAGCGTGCCGAGCTCGTCGCGCACCAGACCGGCGAGCCGGTCCAGGTGCTCGTCGTTGGTCACGTCCAGCTCGATGACCTTGGCCGGCTTGGGCAGCTTCCGGGCGATGCGCTCGGTCAGCGTGGGCCGGGGGAAGGCGGTCAGAATGATTTCGGCGCCCTGCTCCTGGGCCACCTTGGCGGCGTGGAACGCGATGGACGACTCCATCAGCACCCCGGTGATGAGGATGCGCTTGCCGTCGAGAATTCCGCTCATGGTGATCAGTGACCCATGCCCAATCCGCCGTCAACAGGGATGACGGCTCCAGTGATGTACGACGCGTCGTCGGAGGCGAGGAAGCGCACCGCGGCGGCGATCTCCGCGGGCTGCGCGTAGCGCGCGAGCGGCACCTGGGCGACGATGCCCTTGCGCTGCTCCTCGGTGAGCGCCTGCGTCATGTCGGTGTCGACGAAGCCGGGCGCGACGACGTTGAAGGTGATGTTCCGCGAGCCCAGCTCGCGGGCCAGCGACCGGGCGAAGCCGACCAGACCGGCCTTGGACGCGGCGTAGTTCGCCTGCCCCGCGGAGCCGAGGAGGCCGACGACGGAGGAGATCAGGACGACCCGGCCCTTCTTGGCGCGCAGCATGCCGCGGTTGGCACGCTTGACGACCCGGAAGGTGCCGGTGAGGTTGGTGTCGAGTACGGACGTGAAGTCCTCCTCGGACATCCGCATCAGCAACTGGTCCTTGGTGATACCGGCGTTGGCGACCAGTACCTCCACATTGCCGTGCTTCTCCTCGATCTCCTTGTAGGCCTGCTCCACCTGCTCGGCGTCGGTGATGTCGCAACGGACCGCGAGAACACCGGCCTCGGTGAGCTCCTGCGGCGGCTCACCGGAACGGTAGGTGATCGCGACCTTGTCGCCGTTGTCGGCGAAAGCGCGGGCGATGGCGAGGCCGATGCCCCGGTTTCCTCCGGTGACGAGAACCGAGCGGCTCAACGGATCACCCTTTCCATAGCTGTCTGGTACCTCGAAAACCTATCGGTACCGCCCGCTTCCCGAGGAATCGGCCTCTGACAGCGCCTTCGGCCGGGCACTGTCGGGTTCCTACAGTCCCGTCCCGGCCGCGGTCTGGCCCTGTCCGCCCGCGGGCCCGGCCGGACGGCCCGTCGCCCCCGCCCGCAATTCGACTGTGCCGCCGCTTCGGCCGTGCTTCACTGCCTCGTAAAAGGTCCGAGGGTATGTGACGCAGAGGAGAGGCCGCCCGTGCCCCATGAGGTAGATCAGTCGTTCCTGGCCCTTCCGCTGAGGCCGCTGGCCGACGCGGCGCTCGCCCGTGCGCGGGCGCTCGGGGCCGTGCATGCCGACTTCCGCTTCGAGCGGGTGCGCAGCGCCACCTGGCGGCTGCGGGACGCCCGGCCGGCCGGGGCGTCGGACAGTACCGATCTCGGGTACGCGGTGCGGGTGGTGCACGGCGGGGCGTGGGGGTTCGCCTCCGGGGTGGATCTGACGATGGACGCCGCGGCGAAGGTGGCCTCGCAGGCCGTCGCCATGGCGAAGCTTTCGGCGAAGGTCATCGCGGCGGCGGGTTCCGACGAGCGGGTGGAGCTGGCGGACGAGCCGGTGCACGGGGAGCGGAGCTGGGTGTCGGCGTACGACGTCGACCCCTTCGACGTACCGGCCGAGGAGAAGGCGGGACTGCTCGCCGACTGGAGCGGCCGGCTCCTGGCGGCCCAGGGCGTCGCGCATGTGGACGCCTCGCTGATGACCGTCCACGAGAACAAGTTCTACGCGGACACGGCGGGCACGGTCACCACACAGCAGCGGGTGCGGCTGCATCCGCAGTTCACCGCGGTGGCGGTGGACGCGACGACCGGCGAGTTCGACTCGATGCGCACGATCGCGCCGCCGGTGGGACGCGGCTGGGAGTACCTGACCGGGACCGGCTGGGACTGGGACGCGGAGCTGGAGAGCATCCCCGGGCTGCTGGCCGAGAAGATGCGCGCCCCGAGTGTCGAGGCGGGGACGTACGACCTGGTGGTCGACCCGTCCAATCTGTGGCTGACCATCCACGAGTCGATCGGCCACGCCACCGAGCTGGACCGGGCGCTGGGGTACGAGGCGGCGTACGCCGGGACCTCGTTCGCCACCTTCGACAAGCTGGGGAAGCTGGCGTACGGCTCCCCGGTGATGAACGTGACGGGCGACCGCACGGCCGAACACGGGCTCGCGACCATCGGTTACGACGACGAGGGTGTCGAGGCCCAGTCGTGGGACCTGGTGAAGGACGGCACACTGGTCGGCTACCAGCTGGACCGCCGGATCGCGAAGCTGACGGATCTGGGCCGGTCCAACGGGTGCGCGTACGCGGACTCGCCGGGCCATGTCCCCGTGCAGCGCATGGCGAACGTGTCGCTGGCGCCGGATCCCGGCGGCCTCTCCACCGACGATCTGATCGGCGGGGTGGAGCGCGGGATCTACGTGGTCGGCGACCGGTCCTGGTCGATCGACATGCAGCGGTACAACTTCCAGTTCACCGGGCAGCGGTTCTTCCGGATCGAGAACGGCAGGCTCGCCGGGCAGCTGCGCGATGTCGCCTACCAGGCGACGACGACGGACTTCTGGGGCTCGATGGAGAAGGTCGGCGGTCCGCAGACGTATGTCCTGGGCGGCGCCTTCAACTGCGGCAAGGCCCAGCCGGGCCAGATCGCGGCCGTCTCGCACGGCTGCCCCTCCGCCCTCTTCCGAGGCGTGAACATCCTCAACACGACGCAGGAGGCCGGACGATGAGCGGCGCGCAGGGAACCGGCCGGGGGTCCGGGGGGCGCCCCCCGGGTCAGCACAGTCTCAACACGACGCAGGAGGCCGGACGATGAGCCGCGTCAGCAAGCCGCACGAGATCGTCGAGCGCGCTCTCGAACTGTCCACCGCCGACGGCTGCGTGGTCATCGCCGACGAGCAGTCGTCGGCCAATCTGCGCTGGGCGGGCAACGCGCTCACCACGAACGGGGTGACCCGGGGCCGCACGCTCACCGTCATCGCCACGGTCGACGGGGCCGAGGGCAGCGCGTCCGGCGTGGTGTCCAGGTCCGCCGTCACCGCGGCGGACCTGGAGCCGCTGGTGCGGGCCGCCGAGGCAGCCGCACGCGGGGCAGGTCCGGCCGAGGACGCGCAGCCGCTGGTCACCGGGGTGCCTGCCTCCCCCGACTTCACGGACGCGCCCGTGGAGACGGACTCCGACGTGTTCGCGGCGTTCGCCCCCGCGCTCGGCGACGCCTTCGCGCGGGCCCGGTCCGGCGGCCGTGAGCTGTACGGCTTCGCCAACCACGAGATGACCTCGACCTATCTCGGTACGTCGACGGGGCTGCGGCTGCGCCACGACCAGCCGAACGGGACGCTGGAGCTGAACGCCAAGTCGCCCGACCGGTCGCGCTCGGCCTGGGCGGGCCGGGCGACCCGCGACTTCAAGGATGTCGACCCGGCCGAGCTGGACGCCGAACTGGCGCGGCGGCTGAGCTGGGCGGAGCGCCGTATCGAGCTGCCGGCCGGACGGTACGAGACGCTGCTGCCGCCGACCTCCGTCGCCGATCTGCTGATCTACCAGCTGTGGTCCGCGACCGCCCGGGACGCCACGGAGGGCCGGACGGTGTTCTCCAGGCCCGGTGGCGGCACCCGGCTCGGCGAGACGCTGTCCACGCTGCCGCTGACGCTGTGCAGCGACCCGCACGCGCCGGGTCTGGAGTCGGCGCCGTTCGTCGTCGCCCATTCCTCCGGGGACGGCGGTTCGGTCTTCGACAACGGGCTGCCGCTGGCCCGCACCGACTGGATCAGGGACGGCCGGCTGGAGCAGCTGACGACCACCCGGCACACGGCGGGCCTGACCGGGCTGCCGCTCGCCCCGGCGATCGACAACCTGGTGCTGGAGGGCGGCGGTGAGCGGTCGCTGGAGGAGATGGTGGCCGCGACGACCGGCCGCGGGCTGCTGCTGACCTCTATGTGGTACATCCGCGAGGTCGATCCGGCGACGCTGCTGCTGACCGGGCTGACCCGCGACGGGGTGTATCTCGTGGAGGGCGGTGAGGTGGTCGGCGAGGTGAACAACTTCCGCTTCAACGAGTCCCCGGTGGACCTGCTGTCGCGGGCCACCGAGGCGGGACGTACCGAGAAGACGCTTCCGCGCGAGTGGGGCGACTATTTCACCCGGGCCGCGATGCCCGCGCTGCGCATCCCGGACTTCAATATGAGCTCGGTCAGCCCGGGGGTGTGACCCGCCTAGACTGGCGGTTGCCTTTCGATTCGATACACGTAGCTGAGGAGACACGGAACCGTGACGGACATCGTCGACGAGCTGAAGTGGCGCGGGCTGTTCGCCCAGTCCACTGACGAGGACGCACTGCGCAAGGCTCTCGCGGACGGTCCCGTCACGTTCTATTGCGGCTTCGACCCGACCGCGGCCAGTCTGCACGTCGGCCATCTGGTGCAGGTGCTCACCATGCGCCGGCTCCAGCGGGCGGGGCTGCGGCCGCTCGCCCTGGTGGGCGGGGCCACCGGTCAGATCGGTGACCCGCGCCCGACCGCCGAGCGCACGCTCAACGACCCGGAGACGGTCGCGCTCTGGGTGTCCCGGCTGCGGTCCCAGATCGAGCCGTTCCTGTCCTTCGAGGGCGAGAACGCCGCGGTCATGGTGAACAACCTGGACTGGACCGCGGGGATGTCCGCGATCGAGTTCCTGCGGGACATCGGCAAGCACTTCCGGGTCAACAAGATGCTCACCAAGGACTCCATCGCCCGGCGGCTGGAGTCCGACGAGGGCATCAGCTACACCGAGTTCAGCTACCAGCTGCTCCAGAGCATGGACTTCCTGGAGCTGTACCGGCGTCACGGCTGCACCCTCCAGCAGGGCGGCAGCGACCAGTGGGGCAACCTCACCGCGGGCCTGGACCTGATCCACCGCCTGGAGCCGGGCGCCGAGGTGCACGCGCTGGCGACCCCGCTGATGACGAAGGCGGACGGGACCAAGTTCGGCAAGTCCGAGAGCGGCGCCGTCTGGCTCGACCCGGAGATGACGACGCCGTACGCGTTCTACCAGTTCTGGCTGAACGTCGACGACCGGGACATCTCCCGCTACATGCGCATCCTCAGCTTCCTGAGCCCCGCCGAGCTGGCGGAGCTGGAGAAGGTCACCGAGGAGCGGCCGCAGGCGCGGTCGGCGCAGCGCGCGCTGGCCGAGGAGCTGACGACGCTGGTGCACGGCGCGGACCAGTGTGCCGCGGTCATCGCCGCGTCGAAGGCGCTGTTCGGCCAGGGTGAGCTGGGTGAGCTGGACGAGGCGACGCTGGGCGCGGCGCTCTCCGAGGTGCCGCACGCCCGGGTCACCGAGCTGGGTCCGCTGGTGGACCTGCTGGTGGAGGTCGGTCTGGCGCCGAGCAAGTCGGGCGCGCGCCGCACGGTCAAGGAGGGCGGCGCTTACGTGAACAACGTCAAGGTCGCCGACGGCGAGGTGGCACCGGCCCGCGAGGAGCTGCTGCACGGGCGCTGGCTGGTGCTGCGCCGGGGCAAGAAGAACCTCGCGGCCATCGAGGTCACGGCCGGCTGAGAGGCTGCCGGGTGACAGCACCGCGGCCGGGTACGCGTCACGCGTACCCGGCCGTCGCCGTCTCGTCGAACAGGACCCCGGGGCCGTCGTGGGCGGCCCGGCGTCCGGTGCTCAGGACTTCTTTCGCTTCGAGCCGCGGATCGATGCCCACAGCATGTCGCCGACGCCGACCACCACCACGGCACCGATCAGCTGGAGCAGATGGCGCGTCCAGTCGATGCCCTTGGTGTCGTTGACACCGAGCCAAGTGGCGACAGTGTTGCCGAGGACGCTGCCGATGATGCCGAAAATGATCGTCAGCCAGAGTGGGATCTCCTGCTTCCCCGGCAGGATCGCCTTCGCGATCAGGCCGAGAACCAGGCCCACGATGATTGCCCACAACCAGCTCATGCCGCCTCCTCGTGCGACGCGGTGTCGCGATGTCCGATCAGTCTCGGTCCCGGGCGTGTGCACCGCACGTCGGACAGGTCCGTACGTGCGGCGGGAGCGGGTTCACGGCGCGCCCCGGTCTCGAACGTGCCGGATACCGGGCGTACCGTGGGAGCGGTCCGGTCCGGGGAGCGTCCGGCGCAGGAACGGGGTCTCCCCCAGTTCGCACGCGGGCTCGGGGAAGATGGGTGGAGACGGGATGCGCAAGCAGAGCGATGCGGAGGTCTTCCGGATCACGGGTGCCCGGCAGGGTCTCGCGGACGATGTGCGCGGCCGGCAGCGGCGCTATGTGATCTCGATGTCCGTGCGCACGCTTTCGGTGATCGCCGCGGTGGTCCTGTGGAACGTGGAGCGCTATGTGGCGATCGTGGGGCTGGCGCTGGGCGTTCTGCTCCCGTACGTCGCCGTCGTCATCGCCAACGCGGGCCGGGAGAGCACCCCTTCGCTGCCCTCGGCCTTCGTCCCGGCCCCGCCGCGGCCGGCGCTCGGCGCCGCACCGGTGGCGGGCCCGGCGGAAGCGGCCCCGGAGACCGGCCAGGCCTTCCGCTCCGGTGATCCGCAGGGGCACGGCTGAGCCCGGACGCCCGGATAACGGCCGGATTCGCGGCGGGTTCGCGGGGGGTTCAGGCTCAAGAAAAGCTCAGATCAATCATGAAGTTCCAGTGCACCGCACCCCGGTCTGCGTGACATACTTCGTAGGCGCTCCGCATCCCCCGTCGGAGCGACAGACCGACGCCGGGCAGCTCCCCCCGTGGCTGCTCGGCGTCGCCTTTTCTCCGGCGGGGGATGCGTCAGGCCGGCCGCTTCGGCGGCCGGCCAACGGCCTCGTGCGAGGCCCTAAGGGCTCTCCCGCACTTCCTGGCGGATCAGCGCGCGGCGTCAGATGCGGTGCATCGCAAGGCGGAGGGGCGTCCGCATACTGGATGTATGTGGACGTTCCGACAACGCGGCGAGGTGCCGTAGCTGTCGTCGCGCGCCCGCCGGGAAGTGCGGGACAGCCCTTAGGGTTGAGTCCGTGAACTCCCCTGAATCCGCGGCCGAGAACGCTGCCGAAGCCCCTGTCTGCTCCGCGAAGGGCTGCCGTGCCGACGCCGTGTGGGTGCTTGCCTGGAACAACCCGAAGCTGCATACCCCGGACCGCTGCAAGACCTGGCTGGCCTGTGACGAGCACCGGGAGCATCTCTCCTCGTTCCTCGGTGTGCGGGGCTTCCTGAAGGATGTGGTGACGCTCGCGGAGTGGGAGTCGCCGGACTCACCCCCCGGCTGAGGGCTACCCGCCGATCGCCGACATCGGGCGGTCGGGCTGGAGGAAGGAGGGGTCGTCCAGGCCGGATCCGGCCTTCTTGCCCCACATCGCGAGCCGCCAGATCCGGGCGATCTCCTGGTCCGACGCGTCCGACCGCAGGGCGCCGCGCAGGTCGGTCTCCTCGCGGGCGAACAGGCAGGTGCGCACCTGCCCGTCGGCGGTGAGCCGGGTGCGGTCGCAGGCCCGGCAGAACGGCCGGGTGACGGAGGCGATGACGCCGACCCGGTGGGGTCCGCCGCCGACCAGCCAGCGTTCGGCGGGGGCGGAGCCGCGCTCGTCCTGGCCCTCCGGGGTGAGATCGAAGCGGGTGCGCAGCGACTGGAGGATGTCACCCGCTGTGATCATGCCGTCGCGCTTCCAGCCGTGCTGTGCGTCGAGCGGCATCTGCTCGATGAAGCGGAGCTCGTAGGCGTTGTCCACGGCCCAGGCGAGCAGGTCGGGGGCCTCGTCGTCGTTGAGCCCCGGCATCAGGACGGTGTTGACCTTGACGGGGGTGAGGCCGGCGTCCCGGGCGGCTTCGAGGCCGGCCAGGACGTCGTGGTGCCGGTCGCGGCGGGTGAGGGTCTTGAACACGTCGGGGCGCAGGGTGTCCAGCGAGACGTTGACCCGGTCCAGGCCGGCGGCCTTGAGCGCGGCGGCGGTCCGCTTCAGTCCGATGCCGTTGGTCGTGAGCGACATCTTCGGGCGGGGCTCCAGGGCCGCGCACTGCTCGACGATGGAGACGAGTCCGGGGCGCAGCAGCGGCTCTCCGCCGGTGAAGCGGACTTCGGTGATGCCGAGCTGTGTGACGGCGATGCGGACGAGCCGGACGATCTCGTCGTCACTCAGCAGGTCCGGCTTGGCCAGCCACTGCAGGCCTTCCTCGGGCATGCAGTACGTACAGCGCAGATTGCACCGGTCGGTGAGCGATACGCGCAGGTCGGTGGCGACCCGGTCGTAGGTGTCGATGAGCATGGTGGGCCCCCTCCTCCGGCTGACTTCCCGGTTGCGGTTGCTGACTCTTTCGAGACTACGCGAGACGTGTGACATCGCTGGGGCCCGTTTGGCACGAGGTACGGCGCGGCCGCATCGTAGGACTCTACGACGCGGCCGCGGGAAAGGAGCGGTGCGAGAGGCGGACTACTGGGTGGACTCCCGCTCTCAGTGGGCTCCGATACCGGTGAGGGACTTGACCTCCAGCTCGGCGTACTTGCCCTTGTCCGGCTCCTCCTTCGACAGGAGGGAGCCGATCCAGCCGAGCAGGAAGCCCAGCGGGATGGAGATCAGGCCGGGGTTCTCCAGCGGGAACCAGGCGAAGTCGACGCCCTTGAACATCGAGGTCTTCTCGTTGCCGGAGACGACCGGCGAGAACAGCACCAGGATCACCGAGCCGGCCAGACCGCCGTAGATCGACCACAGCGCGCCCTGGGTGGTGAACCGCTTCCAGAAGAGGCTGTAGAGGAGCGTCGGCAGGTTGGCCGAGGCGGCGACGGCGAAGGCGAGCGCCACCAGACCGGCGACGTTCATGTCGCGGGCGAAGGCGCCCAGCACGATCGCGGCCGCGCCGATGAAGACGGTGGCCCAGCGGGCGGCCCGCATCTCCTCCTTCTCGCTGGCCTTCCCCTTGCGGATGACATTGGCGTAGATGTCGTGGGCGAAGGACGACGAGGAGGCGAGGGTGAGGCCCGCGACGACGGCGAGGATGGTGGCGAAGGCGACGGCGGAGATGACGGCGAGCATGACGGCGCCGCCGGTGGTGCCGACCCCGCCGAGGTATTCGGCGAGCTGCGGGGCCGCCGCGTTGCCCGCCGGGTTCTTCGCGATGATCTCCTTCGGGCCGATGAGGGCCGCGGCGCCGAATCCGAGCGCGATCGTCATCAGGTAGAAGCCGCCGATGATGCCGATGGCCCAGTTGACGGACTTACGGGCGGCCTTGGCGGTCGGCACCGTGTAGAAGCGGATCAGGATGTGCGGCAGGCCCGCGGTACCCAGCACCAGGGCGATGCCGAGGGAGAGGAAGTCCAGCTTCGAGGTGCCGGTGGCCCCGTACTTGAGTCCGGGCTCCAGGAACGCGGCGCCGTGGCCGCTCTTCTCGGCGGCGGTGCCCAGCAGGTCGGAGACGTTGAAGTTGAACTTCCAGAGCACCATGAAGGTCATCAGGACGGCGCCCGCGATGAGCAGCACGGCCTTGACCATCTGCACCCAGGTGGTGCCCTTCATGCCGCCGATGGTGACGTACACGATCATCAGTACGCCGACCAGCGCAACGATGAGGATCTTTCCGGCGTCGCTGGTGATGCCGAGGAGCAGGGAGACCAGCACACCCGCGCCGGCCATCTGTGCCAGCAGGTAGAAGATCGAGACGACGATGGTGGAGACGCCCGCCGCGGTGCGCACGGGGCGCTGCCGCATCCGGTAGGCGAGGACGTCGCCCATGGTGTACCGGCCCGAGTTGCGGAGCGGTTCGGCCACCAGCAGCAGGGCCACCAGCCAGGCGACGAGGAAGCCGATCGAGTAGAGGAAGCCGTCGTATCCGAAGAGGGCGATGGCTCCGGCGATACCGAGGAACGAGGCGGCGGACATGTAGTCGCCGGAGACCGCGAGTCCGTTCTGGAAGGCGGTGAACTGGCGGCCGCCGGCGTAGAAGTCGGAGGCGCTCTTGGTCTGCCGGCCGGCCCAGACGGTGATGCCGAGGGTCGCGGCGACGAAGACCGCGAAGAGCGTGATGATCAGCGGCCGGTGCTCGGTGGTGGAGGAGGCGGCGAGCACGGCGGTGTGGGAGTGGTACGCGGCGCTCATGCGTCGGCCTCCATACGGGACTTGATGGCCTCGCCCTTCGGGTCGAGCTTCGCCGCGGCGTACCGCGAGTAGAACCAGGCGATGAGGAAGGTGGTGAGGAACTGGGCGAGGCCGAAGACGAAGGCCACGTTGAAGTTGCTGTACACCTTGGTGCCCATGAAGCCGCCGGCGTAGTTGGACAGCAGCACGTACAGCAGGTACCAGAGGACGAAGGCGATGGTCAGCGGGAAGGCGAACGAGCGGTACGAGCTGCGCAGTTCGCCGAATTCCGCGCTCTCCTGCTCCGCGACGAAGGCCTCGGTCGTGGGCTGGGCCGGCCCTTTCTCCGTACTGCCCTCGGGCGGCGGTGCATCGGTAGCCACGGAATCTCCTCGCGACGCGGGTGCGGTGGTGGTGGGGACGGTGGATTTCACTGGGGACCTCGTCTTCGGGGGGTGATGGTGCGCCTCCCCTGACAACGGCACGCGGCGCGCGGCGAAGCGGTTCACCACTCCTGTGTCCTTCTCCGGGTCACTCCTTCGGACGCTGCGATGGAGACGGGTTCTCGTCAACTCATTGATGAGCCGGGATGATCGGCGATAGCTTCACTCGTCATGTACGCGACTGGACACGTCCGTGTCCGGTCGACTGGCACGGATGAAGTGGAGACCCCATGGCTCATCTGGGATCCAGACGGACGCGCGCACTGGCGCTGCCCGTCGGATTGGCCCTCACCGTCTCGCTCGGCTTCCTGCCGACGGGCGCCGCGTCCGCCTCGCCGGTGGACGTCGGGCCCGCGGCGGCGGTGTCGACGGACGGACCGAAGCTGTCGTACGTGGTGAATACGCGGGGCGGTCACGGCACCGTCAAGCAGGTGCGCAAGGCGGTGGAGCAGGCCGGCGGCACGGTGGTGATCGCCTACGACCGGATCGGTGTTCTCGTCGTCCATTCGCAGAACCCGGACTTCGCGCAGTCCGTACGCGGGGTCAGGGGCGTGGATTCGGCCGGGGCCACCCGCACCAACCCGATCGTCCCGCAGGCCACCAAGGACATCGGGGTCCAGCAGCCGCTCACCGCGCAGGAGGCACGGAGCGCCGCGGCGCGGGCGACGGCGGACCAGGACCCGATGGAGCCGCTGCAGTGGGACCTGCCCGCCATCAAGGCGGACAAGGCGCACCAGAAGTCGCTGGGCAGCCGGAAGGTCACGGTCGCGGTCATCGACACGGGGGTCGACGACACGCACCCGGACATCGCCCCGAACTTCGACCGGGCCGCCTCGGCGAACTGTGTGACCGGCGCACCGGACACCACGGCCGGCTCCTGGCGTCCGAAGGCCGGTGAGAGCCCGCACGGCACCCATGTAGCGGGCACCATAGCCGCCGCGAAGAACGGCATCGGGGTAACGGGCGTCGCACCGGGTGTGAAGGTCGCCGGTATCAAGGTGGCGAACCCGGACAGTTACTTCTACACCGAGTCCGTCGTCTGCGGCTTCATGTGGGCGGCCGACCACGGCGTCGATGTCACCAACAACAGCTACTACACCGACCCGTGGCTGTTCAACTGCAAGGACGACCCGGACCAGGGCGCACTGGTCGAGGCGGTCGCCCGTGCCACCCGTTACGCCGAGAGCAAGGGCACGGTCAATGTCGCCGCGTCGGGCAACTCGGCCGAGGACCTGGCGGCCGACACGATCGTGGACTCGACCAGCCCGAACGACGGCGACACCGTCACCCGGACGATCGACCCGAAGAAGTGCTTCGACATCCCGACGATGCTGCCGGGTGTCGTGACGGTCTCGGCGACGGGTGCGAAGGGGCTGAAGGCCTCGTACTCGAACTACGGGAACGGCGTCATCGACGTGGCCGCCCCGGGCGGCGACTCGACGGCCTACCAGAGGCCCGCGCCGCCCGCGACGAGCGGGCTGATCCTGTCCACGCTGCCGGGCGGCGGGTACGGCTACATGGCCGGTACGTCGATGGCCTCCCCGCATGTCGCGGGAGTGGCCGCGCTGATCAAGTCGACGCACCCGCACGCGTCGGCGCTCGCGGTGAAGGCGCTGCTGACGGCGGAGGCCGACGCCACCGCGTGCGGCGCCCCGTACGACATCGACGGTGACGGCACCGTCGACGCGGTCTGCGAGGGCGGCAAGCACCGCAACGGCTTCTACGGAGCCGGTGTGGTGGACGCCCTGGACGCGGTCCGCAGGTAGCGGGTGCGGTACGGGGGCCGGTGATCTCTCCGGCCCCCGTACCGGCCGGGGGCCGGGCAGGCCGGGGCCAGGAAGGCCCGGCCGCCCGGCTCACGGCTTGATGAGGACCTTCAGCGCCGTGCGCTCGTCCATCGCCTTGTAGCCGGCCGGGACCTCGTCGAGGCCGATGGCCAGGTCGAAGACGGGCGACGGGTCGATGGTGCCGGACAGGACGTCGGGGAGCAGTTCCGGTATGTACGTGCGTACGGGGGCGACCCCGCCGCGCAGGGCGATGTTCCGGTCGAACATGACGCCGAGGTCCAGTCCGGTGCCGCTGCCGTGCGGTACGCCGACATAGCCGATCGAGCCGCCGTCGCGGGTGATGCCGACGGCCGTGCGCATCGACTGCTCGGTGCCGACGGCCTCGATCACCGCGTGGGCGCCCTCGCCGCCGAGCAGTTCCCGTACGGCGGCGACGGCCGCGTCGCCGCGCTCGGCGACCACGTCGGTGGCGCCGAAGGTGCGGGCGATGTCGGTGCGTGCCTGATGGCGGCCGAGCGCGATGATCCGCTCGGCGCCGAGCCGCTTGGCGGCCATGACGCCGCACAGGCCGACGGCGCCGTCACCGACGACGGCGACCGTGCTGCCGGGCTTCACACCGGCGCCGACGGCCGCGTGGTGGCCGGTGCCGAGGACGTCGGAGAGGGCCAGCAGCGCGGTGAGCAGGTGGTCGTCGGATGCCGCGGCGGCCGGCAGCTTGACCAGCGTGCCGTCGGCGAACGGGACGCGGACGGCCTCGCCCTGCCCGCCGTCGGAGCCGACCGAGCCCCAGAACCCGCCCTGCGGACAGGAGGTGGTCAGCCCCTCGGCGCAGTAGGCGCAGCTGCCGTCGGACCAGACGAAGGGGGCGACGACGAGGTCGCCGACGGCGAAGCCGTTGACCCCGGAGCCGGCCTCCTCGACGATCCCGAGGAACTCGTGGCCGATGCGCTGGCCGGGCTGCCGGGCGGACTCGCCGCGGTAGGCCCACAGGTCGCTGCCGCAGATGCAGGCCCGCAGGACCCGCAGCACCACGTCGGTGGGCTGCTGGATCGCCGGGTCCGGGACCTCCTGCACGCGGATGTCGTGGGGGGCGTGGATGACGGTGGCGCGCATGCGTGGGGGTCCTTGCTGATCTCAGATGCTGATACTGGCCCCACGGTACGCCCCGGGGTCCGCACCGGACCGGCGCGCATCCGGGGCGAGCACTCCGAGGGTCAGCAGGAGCTGCGCCGCCACGTAGGTGAGCATGACCCAGAAGTCGGGTGCGGGCAGCTGGGGCCAGTCGGCGATGCCGGTGGCGATCAGCCCGTCGGAGAGCAGGAAGAGCGCACCGCCGACGGCTGCGTACCGGCCGAGGGCGCCGGCCCGGTACGCCATGGCGGTGAGCAGCAGGCTGTAGCCCGCCAGCGGGATCCGCAGATCGGCCGGCAGCCCGTCCTGGATCAGGGCGAGGAAGGCGACCAGGACGGCTGCGTACAGAACTGCGGGCAGCAGGGCGCTGCGGGCCCGGCCGAAGAGGCACAGGTAGCAGACGTGTCCCGCGGCGAAGCCGCCCATCCCGAGCAGGAAGGCGAGGTCGGCGTCGGCCAGCAGGAACACGTCGCCGACCCAGCCCAGGAGCAGCGCGGCGATCAGCAGCCGGGGCCCGCGCCGAGCGGCGGCGTACCCGGCCAGCAGCGGCATCAGCAGCGGCTTGGCGACGAGGTGCGCGATACCGCTGTCGGTGAGGACCCCGGCGAGATCGACGGCGCAGGCGATGAGGAAGGCGATGAGGAGGGGGCGCGCCCAGCGCTCCCTCCGGTCCGGGAGCGGGCCGGCGCTCATACGGCGCTCTCCCGCGCGGGGGCGACGGTCGGCGAGGTCGCCGCGGCGGACGGCTGCCAGCCCGGCCCGCGGAATATCCGCCCGGCCCGCTCGCTCCAGCTGCCCGCCGCGCGCACGTCGCGGGCGATGGCCGCGTACTCGTGGGTGGCGACCCGCAGCGGGTTGAAGGTGTCGATGTTCTTGGTGAGCCCGAACACGGGCCGCTGCTCCTCCGCGGTGAAGGACCCGAACCACCGGTCCCACACGATCAGGATGCCGCCGAAGTTCCGGTCGAGGTAGCCGCCCTGGGAGGCATGGTGCACCCGGTGGTGGGAGGGCGTGTTCAGTACGTACTCGAAGGGCCGCGGCAGTTTGTCGATACGTTCGGTGTGCACCCAGAACTGGTAGACGAGGTTGGCCGACGAGCAGAAGGCGAGCGCCGCCGGGTGGACACCGCAGGCGATCAGCGGGAGGTAGAACGGCCAGACGGTCAGCGAGGTCCAGGGCTGGCGCAGCGCGGTGGAGAGGTTGAACTTCCGGCTGGAGTGGTGGACCACGTGGCAGGCCCAGAGGATCCGGATGACGTGGTGCCCCCGGTGCGACCAGTAGTAGAGGAAGTCCTGCCCCAGCAGCATCAGCGGGACGGTCCACCACAGGACGGGCACCCGGAGCGGGGTCAGCTCATACACCGCCGTGTAGACCACGACGATGGGCACCTTCCACAGCAGGTCGAACACCAGGCTGCCCAGCCCCATGGTGATGCTGGTGGCGGCGTCCTTGGCCTCGTACCCGGCCGCCTCCTCGTCGGGGTGGAAGTGGTGCAGGGCCATTTCCAGGACAGTGAGCAGCACGAAGGCCGGTATGGACCAGAGCACTGGATCGGGCAGGTTCGTCGGCATATCAGCACCGTAGAGCCGCAGGTCGGCCCGCGAACAGACGTTGTTACCAACAAGTATGCGAGACACGTCGTCAGCAATCTTTGGTGACTTCTGACAGCACTGCCGTCTCCAGCACCGTGCGGCAACGCGAATCTGTTCACCGTCGCCGCCGATCTCGTGCTCAAGCGGGGCATCGAGGTCCGGCCGGCCGTGCGGCTTGCCGACATGGCCGGCACGGCGCGGGCGATCAGTGAGCTGACCGGACTTCCGGTCCGGCCGGCCGACCCCTATGTCGGTCCCTCCGCCTTCACCCACAAGGCCGGACTGCCGACGCCTCCTTCGAACTGCTGCTGCGCGAAGCGCTGTTCGGAGAGGAAGCCGACCGGCAGTGTTCGCCGTCGAGTCCTGGCGCGTCACCGTCGAGCAGTGCTCCGGCGAGCCCGTCACCGAGGCCGGGCGGGTCGTGGCCCCCGAGGCGGAGCCGCTCGCCGAGCCCGCCCTCTCCCCCCGGCAGCTGAGGCAGGGCGGTTCGCGGCCGCCCCGGGGTCCGCTCGGCCCCGGCTCGCCGGCCGCCGGGGCGGGCCTGGAG
>NZ_JAFMPZ010000593.1 GCF_017353455.1 Streptomyces laculatispora | reverse complement strand
GGAGCCCCCTCGGCCAGGACGGCGAACCGCGCGAGAGGGCTACCGGCAGCACCTGGATCGGTGCGGCGACAAGGCGTGGGAACTCATCGGTCAGGCGTCGAGGGCGCCTTTCGCGACATCGCGCACGAACGAGTTCCAGGCGCCGGGGACGAAACCGATCGAAGGGCCCTCGGGGACCTTCGAGTCACGTACGGCGATCGCCTGTACGAGAGGGGACCTGACTTCGACGCACGCGCCGTTGCCCCCGGAATACGACGACTTCGTCCACTTGTCCGTAGCACCCTGACGAATGGCCATGTTCACTCCGGTTCAAAGAGTTGTGTGAGTGGCGCCAACGATGTTCTGCTGGCGTGATCGACGCTACTCGCCAAGCTCCCCGAGTGAAGGGGCCGTTCACTCGACCGGATGGCATGCACCATGCGGGTCTTCCATTACGAGGTGGCGACGGTGTACCGTTCCGCCGCCCCACCCGTAACATCGCTTCTTTTCCCGCATTCCGGACTTCACGGGCCGGCTGGTTCAATCGCCCGTTCGGCCGGTGTTCACGCCGGGTTCAGGCGGGTGTAGTCCTTCGCGATCCCGTCGATGAAATCCCGGGTCTGCTCCACATTCAGCGCCTGCGCCCGCAGGTGCTCGTACATGACGCTGTACCGCTGCACGTCATTCGCCTTCTCCAGATAGAGGTCGCTGGTGACTCCCTCGATGTAGACGACGCTGGAATCCGCGGCATCCGGGAATTCCAGGATGGCGTACTGCCCGTTGATTCCCGGGTGGGCGCCCATGTCGAACGGCAGCACCTGGACGGTCACATGCGGCAGGTGCGACAGCTCCACCAGGCGCTCCAGCTGCTCGATCATCACCTGCTTGCCGCCGACCAGCCGGCGCAGCGCGGACTCGTCGATCACCGCCCACAGCCGCAGCGGGTGCTCCGGGGCGTTGACCCGGTCCTGGCGGCGTGAACGGACGCTGACGCGCTTGTCGATATCGGCCTGCGGCGCCTCCGGCAGCGCACCGTTGATCAGCGCCTCGGCGTACTGCCGGGTCTGCAGCAGGCCCGGGATCACCTGGGGTTCGTACACCCGCAGTGATTCGGCGTCGGTCTCCAGGCCGATGTAGACGCTGTACGGGATGTCGCCGAAGGCATGCCACCAGCCCTGCTGGCGGGAGTCCTTGGCCATCTGCATGAGCGAGTCGACGATCCGGAGGTCCGCGACCTCGTACACCCCGCAGAGATCGCGGACATCGCGTTGGCTGATGGAGCGGCGGCCGTTCTCCAGGCGGCTGATCTTCGACTGCGAGACCAGCAGCCGCTCCGCCACCTCCTCGGCCGTCATGCCCTTGATCTCGCGCAGTCGGCGCAATTCCTGACCCAACCGGCGTCGTCTGACGGTGGGATTGACGTTGGACGGCACGGAAACGGCACCTCCGGCTATGTAGCTGTGCGTATCTACTGCTCAGCAGATTGCCACCCGCGCCCCCGGCCGCGCTGGGAAATGGCCACACGCAGCGGCGCGGGGCAGCCGGTGGTACCGGCTGCCCCGCGCTTGGTGCGGCTCCCGAACCGGGTCTTTGGGGACGTCGGTGCGGCGGTATTCGGTTGTTGCGGCGGTGCGGATGATGCCTCGGCGTCCGTGCTGCCCTAGTGGGCCGCGGTGTGCGCCATGCTGTCGCGGCGTGACTGCGACTGCGCTTGCGGTTGCAACGGCACGCCGGCCGCCTGATTGCGGCGCGGTTGTGCGACCGCCCCGTTCTGGACGTCCATCACGGCATGCGCCACGAGACCGCCCATCGGGTCGTGTCTGATCAGGTCCCGGAGCCGGGAGCGCGAAGAGCGCCCCTCGTTCCCGGGGTACAGGTGCTTGCCGAGTCCGACCGCGTGGGCCAGGGCGGCGAGCGCCGCGGTCCGCGGGTCCGGCGGTACGCCGGTGCGGATCGCACTGTCCAGCCGGGCCTTGATGTCCCGGCTGATTGCCGTGTCCGTCGCCTGGTAGCGAGTCGTCGGCAGCACTCCGCACATCTGGCCCGCCACGGCATGCACCATGCCGCACCGCTCCAGATGAGCGAGATAGATCTGGCGAAGCCCCAGTCGGGGTCCGCCTATCCAGTGGACGGCCCGGACCGGGCTGCCGCGTCTGCGCAGCAGTTCCAGTGCGGAGTCCAGAGTCGGATCTCCTGTCGGCCGTGGCATCACCACGGCGATACGATCCCCGTCAGGGGCTATCCGTCCTGCCAGGGCCAGCTCTACTAGCTGGGCTCCGGCGAGGCCGAGGTCGAGCGACTGCGGCTGCGCTGTGGTACCCGTGGTCGGGTCCAGAGCGAGCAACAGAAGCTCCTCCGGAATTGTTCTGCGGCTCCTGCCCATCCATGCCTCCCCGCGTGGATGAGTGACAGGGTGACCCCTCTCACATCTGTCTGTCGAGGGTGCCTGGGTGCTTTGTATGGGAACCAGTAGGTATGTCGTTCTCGTCTAGCAGCCCAGCCAATGGTTCACACGGGACACTGGTAGATGGTTCGGACAGCGCGGGGGTGCCCTCGCGCCGCATGGAGGAGGCATCGGTGGCGGGCGAGTCCCCCGACAAGTCGGAGCAGCAGAAGTCGTCGGGAACGGCTCGGAGCGAGCACGATCCACGGCTCGCGGTCTTCCGCGAACCCGCCTCCCCGGCGGAGTCCGGTGGCAGGACGGACACGGCGACAGCCGTTTTCAGCACGCAGCGGGTCGAGTTGGGGTCCGAGGTGGAGGCCGAGGGCAAGTCCGAGGGCGAGCCTGCGGCCGCGTCCGACGCGGTGGGCGACGGCCGGGAGCCCGGGGCCGCCGCAGTCGCGGAGAAGGCCTCTGAAGGCCCTGAGAGCTCGGTGGAGGCCCCTGGGGCGGAGCCGGGCGCCGCGGAGGCGGACGGGGAGCCCGAGGAGCCTGCGGAGGGCGCCGAGTCCGCTGAGGCGGCCGGTGCGGACGCCGCGGACGCCGCGGCGAAGGTTGATGCCGCTGATCCGGCGGAGGAGCCGGAGAGTGCGGCCGCCGGGCCCGGGAGTGACGCCGCCGAGCCCGGGGAGGGCGATGCGCGGCTGCGTGCGGCGGTTGCCGCCTGGGTGACGAAGGACGGTGACGGGGACGAGCCGGCCGGGGACGACTCGAAGCCGGAGGCGGTGGCGGACGCCGAGCCCGAGCCGGTGGCGGACGCCGAGGAGCCGGCCGGGGAGCCGAGCGACGGTGACGAGGCGTCCGGCGAGGCCCGAGTGCCCAGGACCCGTGCGGAATCCGGCGCGGAATCCGGCGCGGAATCCGGCGCGGAATCCGGCGCGGAGGCCGTCGAGGAGTCGAGTAAGAGCTCCGAGCCGGACTCGGGGCAGGACCCCGAGCCGTCGGGCTCCAAGGAGGACCCCGAGTCGTCGGGCTCCAAGGAGGACTCCGAGTCGTCGGGCTCCAAGGAGGACTCCGAGTCGTCGGGCTCCAAGGAGGACCCCGAGTCGTCGGGCTCCAAGCCGGACTCCGACAAGAAGACCCCCGACACCGAAAACGCGCAGGCCGCCGACAAGAAGGGCGGGGTCGATCAGCCGACGGCCGTCTTCAAGGCGCCCGTGCTGCCCCGCGTCGACCAGCCGACGACGGCGCTGAAGATCACGCCTCCGACGACGGCGAAGCCGAAGCCGGAGTCCCCCGCCGAGCGGACCAGCAAGTTCGTACCGCTGCGCGCCGACGACGTGCGGCCGGCCCCCGCGCCGCGCAGCCCCGGGGCCGAGGAACCCGCCCCTCCGTCCGGTCCGTCCTGGGCCGCCCAGCTGCCGCCCGACGCGTCGCTCAGCGGTGCCGAGCGGACCCGGCAGCAGCCGATGCCGCCCAGGCCGCCGCTCGACCTGCTGGCCGAGCTGACGAACACCCCGCCGCCGCCGGAGACCCCGGTCCGCACGGCCGTGCGCAGGGTCAAGATCTGGACGCCGCTGGCGCTCCTGCTGGTGATCGCATTTGCAATCGTGCAGATGGTGCGCCCGCTGCCCGACCCCGTGCTCACGCTGTCGGCGAAGCCCACGTACACCTTCAAGGGTGCTGACCTGAAGCTCGACTGGCCGTCGCAGGGGCAGTCGGCGGTCATCGTGGACGGTGTCGGTTCACTCGGTTCGGCGGGAGCGCAGAAGCCGGCGCCGATCGCCAGTGTCGCCAAGATCATGACGGCGTACGTGATCCTTCAGGGCCACCCTCTCTCCGGCAAGGAGCAGGGCGAGAAGATCACTGTCGATCAGCAGGCCGAGGACGAGTCCAAGGCCGAGGACGAGTCCAAGGTGGCGATCACCAAGGGGCAGAAGTTCACGGAGAGGCAGATGCTGCAGCTCCTGATGATCCCCTCGGGCAACAACGCGGCCCGGCTCCTCGCCCGCTGGGACTCCTCCTCCGAGGCCGCCTTCGCCTCGAAGATGAATGACGCGGCCAAGAAGCTCGGCATGAACCACACCACGTACACGGACCCGAGCGGACTGAAGAAGACGACCGTCTCCACCGCCGACGATCAGCTCAAGCTGGCCGCCGCCGTCATGAAGAACGAGATCTTCCAGGAGATCGTCGACACCCCGCAGATCAAGATCGACGGCATCGACACGACGATCTACAACAACAACACCATCCTGCTGGAGCCGGGCGTGAGCGGTATCAAGACCGGTTCCTCCACCCCGGCCGGCGGCAACCTGATCTGGTCGGCCAACACCGTCGTGGACGGCAAGAAGCTGTGGATCTACGGCGCCGTCCTGGGGCAGCAGGCAGGCACGGGCCAGCCGTTCGACAGCCTGACGATGTCGCTGTCCAACAGCCTCAAGCTGATCAAGGGCGCGCAGCAGGCCGTGACCTCGGCCAAGGTGGTCCACAAGGGCGATGTCGTCGGGTATGTGGATGACGGTTTCGGTGGCCACACGCCGCTGGTCGCGACCGCCGACCTGAAGGCGAAGGGCTGGCCGGGCCTCGACGTGGAGCTCTCGGTGGCGGGGAACGGCAAGGAGATCTCGCGCACCATGACGGCAGGCACCAAGGTCGGGGTGGTGACCGTGGGAACGGGCAGTGCCAAGGTCAGTGCTCCCGTTGCCCTTCAGCAGGACCTGACGGAACCGGGCTTCGGCCAGAAGCTGACCCGCGTCAGCTGATCCGGGTCGGCTTCCGGCCGAACATCCGAAGGCCCGGCCCCTTGTGCTCCGCGACTTCTCCCGCGGAGCACAAGGGGCCGGGGAGAAGCCGACCAACGGATGATCTTGAGGGGCTATCGAGCATTCCGTATGGGTGAATGCCGCCCCAGGGCCCTTTTCGGACAGCGCCAGAAGCTGCGTGCTAGCGTCCCAGAAACAACGCGTGTATCCCGGAACGCGTTTTCCGGCAATTGACGCCCACGCTGCGAACAGGTCGGCGGGTTTCACCGCGTCCGGGGAGGGACGGGGAGATTCGCAGTGACCACTGCTGAGCCGACACGGGCGAAGCGCGACGCATACGGGGTACGGAGCTCGGGCGGAGGAAGCGCACCGGACGGCGCCGGTCGGCTCGACGCATTCAAGCGGGGCTGCGTTCGTCATCCGGTCCTGCTGACGACTGCGGTGGCCGCGGCGGTCCACATCCTCTGGTTCTTCTTCTTCGCGAACAGCGGCGGCGACATCGCGGCCCAGGACGCCTGGGCCGAGTTCGTGGGCCGGCACCCCGGTACCGCGTACAACCTGGCCTGGTACGGGGGCATGCACCCCGTCTCGTACAGCGTCGTGTCGCCGTATCTGATGTCGGTGCTCGGTGTCCGTACGACGATGATGATCGCCGGTACGGTCTCGGCGGGGCTGACCTCGCTGATCCTGGTCAGGGTGCGGGCCGTCCGCAATCCGATCGCCTGCTCGATGGCCGGTGTCTTCGCGTACCTGTGCAACGCGCTGTCGGGCCGGGTGACGTTCGGGCTCGGCATGATGTTCGCGCTCGGCGCGGTGGCGGCGGTGTTCTGCTGGCCGCACCGCTGGCGGTACAAGCGGTGGGCGAAGGCGGTCGTGGCCGCGCCCCTCGCCGGACTCGCGACGGCCGGCAGCCCGGTGGCGGGGCTCTTCCTCGGTGTGGTCGCGGCGGCGCTGTTCCTGAACAAGCGCCGCCCCGGGGCGTACGCGCTGGGGCTGGCTCCGGTCGTGGTGGTGGCGCTGTCCGCGTGGCTGTTCCCGTTCTCCGGTACGCAGCCGATGTCGATCGCGACGCTGTCGCTGCCGTTCGTCTTCGCGGCCCTGGTCTTCTTCCTCGTGCCGCGCGACTGGAGGACCGTACGGACCGCGGCCGCGGTGTACGGCATCGGGACGCTGCTGACGTACGTGGTGGATTCGCAGATCGGCTCGAACGTGTCGCGGATGGCGATGCTGTTCGCCGGTGTGGTGCTGCTGGCCGCACTGCCGTACGCGGAGCCCCGCTCCCGGCGGTGGTACGCGCTGGTCCTCGCGTTCGTCGGGCTGAACTTCTGGATCGGGTTCAAGGGCGTCGACGACATCGTCCGGACCGCGCCCACCGCGTCCTGGACGCGGGAGCTGGCTCCGCTGGTCAATCAGCTCCAGAAGGTCGGTGCCGAGCGGGGCCGGGTCGAGGTGGTCCCCCCGAGCAGTCATCGGGAGGCGTCCGCGCTGGCTCCGCTGGTGAACCTGGCCCGCGGCTGGAACCGGCAGGCCGACATGGAGCGCAACCCGCTCTTCTACGACGACACCCTGAACGCCGTCAACTACCGGCAGTGGCTCGACCGCTGGGCCGTGCACTACGTGGTGCTGCCGCAGGGCTCCCCCGACTCCAGCGGCGCGGAGCAGGAGGCGGAACTGGTGAGCAAGGGGCAGTCGTACCTCAAGCCCATCTGGTCCGACTCCAACTGGCGGCTCTACTCGGTGGACAGCCCGGTTCCGCTGGCCGATCCACCGGCGACGGTGGACGAGGCCGGCGCGGGCGAACTGACCATCCATGTGAAGAAGGCGGGCCGGGTGCTGATCCGCATCCCGTACTCGCGTTGGCTCGCCCTGGTCGACGAGGAGGGCCGCAGCCTGGAGCGGCCTCAGGAGACCGAGGAGTCCAAGCGGCGTGAGGACAAGGAGCTCCCCAAGGACTTCGTCAACACGAACGGCTGCCTGATCAAGCTGGAGGAGGACCAGTACGGCGACGAGTGGACGGAACTGCTGGCGCCGCGCGCCGGCGTGTACCGGCTCGGCGCCCCGTATCAGCTGGCGCCGGGGACACCGTGCCCGGACGAACTGCGCTGACGGGATGACGGGAGCCGACGCCTTCGCTCTGCCCCGGCAAGTACTTTCCATGTTGGAAAGTTAATGCCATGATGGCACCTGCCAACGGGCGTCAGCCTGCTCGAGTGCCCTCAGGAAGGATTCGGTGTGCCCATGCCGTCGCAGGAGAGCAAGTCGGCACCCCTGGAGGGTGAGGGCCGGTCGGTGGCGTACGCCGAGGACGCGCTGAAGGGCGTGGAGGCGGCCAGGGAGCGGGCCCGGCTCAGGTCCGGGCTGGCTCCGGAGTGGTACGGCCCGGCCGTGGTGGTGACTCTGGTGCTGCCGAGCGTGGTGCAGGCCTGGAGCCAGGGCAGGGGTGGCTGGGCGGCACTGGTGGCGCTTGTCGTGTCACTCCTGGGGCTCGCCGCCGTGCTCGCGCTCGTCCGGGCCGCGCGGCGGGCGGCGGGGGTGCGGGTGACGCGGTCCTTGTCCTCGCGCCTGCGCCGGAGCCGGATCGCACTTCCGGCCGTCCTGGCGGCGGGCCTGCTGGCGGGAGTGTGCTGCTGGGGATACGGGGCCGGAGGGGCCGCGGCCCGGATCACGGCGTTCGCCGTATGGGGGCTCGGTGTGTGGGGCGTATGCATCGCCCGTAACGCGGCGATCAACCGGGCGCTGCGGGAACTCGCGTGAAAGGCGATCCGCCAGGACGGGAGCGGGCCGCCCTGGACGAGACCATCCACCATCCGACCCGGCTGGCCGTGGTCGCCTTCCTCTCCGCCTGCGACGAGGCGGAGTTCGCCACCGTTCGTGATGGCTGTCAGGTGTCCGACTCGGTTCTCAGCAAGACCGCGTCGGCGCTGGAGGCCGCCGGCTACCTGGACGTCCGCAAGGGGCATGTGGGCAAGCGTCCCCGGACCTGGCTGTCCCTCACGCCCGCCGGCCGGCAGGCCCTGGCCCGGCACATCACGGCACTCCAGGACATCGTGGCCACGGCCCGGAGCGCGGCCACGGGCGCGGCCGCCCCCGGATACGCCGAGCACGCCGGAGGCGCCGAACCGGCGGTCCGGGCGGCTCCGTCGCCTGAGTGAAGCGTCCTCGGTGAAGCGTCCTCGCGGACGGGCGGCGACCGGACGGGCGTGAACGGCCGGTGGCCGGACGGCCGGCACCTCTCAGCTGTCGCGCCCGGCGCCCCGGAAGATCCGGTCGAGGTGGTGGCGCAGGACGGCGATGGCGTGCTCGGCGTCGCGCTGGCCGGTCAGGACGCTGATCCCGAGCCCCGCCGTCATGGCAAGCAGGCTGACGGCCTCTGTCCGTACGTCCACGTCGGGCCGGACGAGACCCGCGTCCTGTGCCTGCGTGAGCAGGCCGGTCAGGGTGTCCTCGGCGGCGTCGGGGTTCTGGAGGAACGGCTGCGCGGCGAGTGCCTCGTCCGTCACGGCGAGTACGGCGTACGAGGTGTAGACGAGGTGGAAGGCGCGGCTCTCCTCGTCGGTGGGCAGTGAGGCCAGCAGCAGCGCCTCGACCGTCGCGCGCGGCCCCGGGGTGTCCCCGGCGGCCCGGACCCGGGCGGTGACCCGCTCGCCGAACTCCTCGGCCAGCTGCTGGAGCCCGTGGAGCAGCAGCTTCTCCTTGGTCTCGAAGTAGTACTGCACCAGCCGCAATGACACCCCGGCCTCCGCGGCCACGTCGCGCATCCCCACGGCGTGCAGTCCGCGCCTTCCCGCGACCCGGACGAGGGCCCGCGCGATCTCCGTGCGCCGTTCGTCGTGGTCCACACGTTTTGGCATCGGCCGCTTCTCCACCCGTCCGTACGTCTCGTCCGCCCTGGCCGGGCGCACTTCATGGTACCGCCGTACCATGAACGTGGTACGGTCGTATCATAAAAACGAGCTGCTCCAGGAGGTGGCCCACCGTGCCCGATGCAACGACCCGCGACCGCGCCCCGGCCGACGTCGGCCGTTACGTGAGCGACGCCCTGCGCGACCGGTACTTCGCAGCCTGCGACGCGCTGTACGCGATGGGCGCCCCCGTACGGTCGGAACTCGACGTGGAGACCGGCTTCGGGACGACGCACGTATACCGGTACGGCCCCACGGACCCCGCCGCCGCATCCCGCACCCCGGTCGTCCTGGTGCACGGCGCCGGCTCCTGCTCGGCCATGTGGTACCCGAACACCGCCGCGCTCAGTGCCGAACGCCCGGTCTACGCGATCGACACCCCCGGCGATCCGGGCCGCAGCGTGCAGCGCGAGCCCATCCACCAGCCGGAGCGCGCCGCGCAGTGGCTGGACGAGACGCTGTCCGGCCTGGGCCTCGACCGCGTACACCTGATGGGCTCGTCGTACGGCGGCTGGCTCACCCTGAACCAGGCCCATCGCGCCCCCCCATCGCCTTGCGTCGGTCACCCTGCTGGACCCCGGCGGGCTGGAGAAGGTCGGGCTCCGCTTCTTCGTCTGGATCTTCGTCAGCCTCTTCGCGACCTCCGCCCCCAAGGCGCTGCGCCCCCGCCTGGCGGCCTGGCTGGAGCAACCGGTGATCATCGTGCCGGAACTGCGCGCGATGATCAGGGCGAGCGTCCGCGCCTACCGCGTACGCCGCCCGGCCCCGCTGCCCCTCACCGAGGACGAACTGCGCACCATCCGCACGCCGCTCTACCTGGTGCTGGGACAGCGGAGCCTGCTGGTGCACCCGCGGCGGCAGTTGGAGCGCGTCCCGCGCCTGGTGCCGGGGGCGGTCGCCGAGATTGTCGGCCACACCGGACACGGGCCACAGATCGACCACGCCGCCGACGTCAACGACCGGGTGCTGAAGTTCCTGGCCGAGGTCGACGCCGGCACAGGCACTGACACCGGCACAGGCACCGGCACCGACGTCGACTGACAAGGCTCGACGGCTTTCGGCGCCGCACTGCCAGTACGCTGCCGCCCCATGACACCACCTCAACAAGACGCGGAGGCAGGCGCCGAGGCGGACGCTCCCGCAGCCACGAAGGCCGCACCGGATCGCCCGACGCTGCTGTGGGGCGTCTCGCTCGCCTCGATGGGCGTCTTCCTGGCCACCTGGGTCCTGCTCTGGCTGAACGCGTACGTGATCAACGACGACCTGCCCCACACCTGCAACGACGTACGAAGGCAGAGCTTCCCGCCGGAGGTGGCGTGCGCGTCCGCCAACGGAACGCTCACCGGCGCGAACGCCGGATGGCTGGTGGCCCTGTTCTTCGCCTCGCTCGTGGTGTCGGTGCTGGTCGTGGGCATGTCGCTGGCGATAGCCACGGCCGTTCGCAGGCGATAGCCACGACCACCCAACGGCGGCAGCCACGGCCGTGGGCGAGCTGACGGCATGACGGGTCCGACGGCTTCCACGGCCGCCCCGGTTCGGCCGATGCCGCTCACAGGTGCCGGCCTACCGGGGCGGCCGTGGAAGCCGTCGGACCCGTCATGCCGTCAGCTCGCCCACGGC
>NZ_JAFMPZ010000255.1 GCF_017353455.1 Streptomyces laculatispora | reverse complement strand
GTCCAGGACCACCCCCTCGTCGGCGCCCTCACCCGGCCCGCCGCCACCCCGGCCGCGCCCGCCGCCGTCCTTCCCGGCCTCCTCGGCATCGCCGTCGACCACCTGGCGGCCCGGCCGCTCGCCCCGGGCGAGGCGTACGCGGTGACCGTCCACGGCACCCGCCGCCACCGCATCGCCCGGGGCGAGCGGCCGGGCCGCCAGGTGGTCGACGGCGATGCCGAGGAGGCCGGGAAGCACGGCGGCGGGCGCGGCCGGGGTGGCGGCGGGCCGGGTGAGGTCGCCGACGAGCGGGTGGTCCAGGACCGTCCGCTCACGGACCTCGGCGCAGGCGGCGCAGCCCGCGTCGGTGCCGGGGGCCCACAGCGGGCCGATCATGACCTCGTCCTCGTGGATGCGGACGGAGAGGTGCGGGGTGCGGTGCGGGTCCGCCCCGGCGCGGACCACCCGGTCCCGCTCCCAGTCGAGGTCCCAGCCGGTGTTGGCCGAGACGGTGGCGCCGGTGGCGGCGGCCAGCCGGCCGAGTGCGGGCAGCCAGTCGCCGTGCGCCGCCGGGGCCAGGGACGGGCCCGCCGCCACGGCGGCGGGCGCGATCGTGTCAGTCGGCATCGTGGTTCTCCTGCTCCTGCGCGGTACGGGCGACGGCCTCCACGGGGCCGTACCAGAAGGGGATGTCACCGAGCACCGGGTCCGTGCGCGAGGCGCGTCCTCGGTAGGCGGTGCCGGTGCGGTCCGTCCCGGGGGCGGGTGCGGCGAGCCGGGCGCGGAGTGCGGCGCGGGCGGCGTCGCCGGTGGAGAGGAGAGCGTCGGTGGAGAGGGGGTCGACGACGGTGCCGCTGCCGGTGACGCGTGCCTGGGCGGCGGCGAGGGCCGTGCACAGGGCCGCGTGCGTCGCCTCGGCGGGCGTCGGGCCCCAGCCCGCGCCGAGCCGGTCGCCGCCGGCGGTGACGCGGGCCAGGTGCCAGCCGGTCTCCGGGCTCGGCGCCACGGCGATGCCGGGGCTGAACCGGTCGTCCAACACGCGGAGTTCACTCAGGACGCGTTGACTCTCGGCGGTGAGCGGGTGCGCGGTGGCGTCCAACTCGGTGAACCCTGTTGTTGATGCGGCTAGTTGACGCAGCGCCCCGTCGAGGAGCCAGTGCTCCTCGGTGAGACCGGCGGCCGCGCTGCCCGGGGAGCGGGAGCCGCGGTCGCGGAGGGCGGCGAGGGCGGCGGCCAGGGTGACCGTCTCCTGGTGGGCCGCCCACGCGGTGACGGAACCGCCGGTCCGCGGCGCCGCGCGGTGTTCGGCCGCGCGCAGGGCGAGCGGCATCTGGGGCAGGTCCTCGCCCTCGGCCGAGGCGAACAGCCCGGTCCAGCGGGTGGCGAGTTCACCGGCGGAGGCGAGGGCCGCCTCCGCTTCGGGGAACGGCCGGACGGGGGCCTCGTGGAGAGTGAGGGCCGCCGCTTCGGTCACGGGAGCGCCCGTGACGGTGACGCGGTCGGCCGTCAGGTCGTCGCCGTGCACGACATGGGCCTCACCGGGCTCCGCGACACCCGTGAGGGTGTCGGCCAGGAGCTGGGCGGCGAGGGCCCCGGCGAGGGCGTGGGCGACGGGTCCCGGTGCGGGTCCGGCGCCTTCGGCCGCCGCCCAGGACAGGGCACGGTCCCGGAACGCCGCCCAGGTGGCGGGGGTCGCGCCGACGGGACCGACGAGGGTGAGACCGGGGCCGAGCAGCACGGGCACGTCGAACGTGCCGGTGGGCCCGGGCCAGGTCTCGTCCCCGGTGAGGAACCGGATGGCGGTCCGGGTGGAGGGGGACGGCCGTGCCGCCGGGTCGCCGGCGGGGATCAGGTCGTACGCCTCACGCACCGCCGGGCCGCCGGCGGGAATCAGGTCACCCATGACACGCACCGCCGGGCCGCCGGCGGGAATCGGAGCATCCGTACCGCGCACCGCCGGGTCGCCGGCGGGGATCGGGTCGTGCGTTTCGTGCGCCGCCGGGTCGCCGACGGAAGTGTGGGGAGCGCGGGGGGCCGGGGTCCCGATGGCCGTCACGCGTCGTACTCCGGCGCGCCGCAGCCCGCGTTCCGCCGGGGCGGTCGCCGTCCCGGGGCCCCGCAGCTCGACGGCCGTCCCGTGCAGCCGGGCGAACGCCGCGTACGGGTCGTCGAGGCGGGACTCCAGGCGGGCCAGGGAGTCGGCGTACCGCTCACGCACCGCGGCCGGGGGTTGTGGCGCGGTGAACGCCGCGCTGTCCAGCAGCAGTCCGTTCGCCCGGAGGCGGCCCACGATGTGGACCACGGCGGGACGGGCCCGCTCCGTGCCGATCGCGGTGACCAGCGCGTCCAGGGTCGTGCCCGCCTCCAGGAGGGGCAGGCAGCCCTCGGCGACGGCGTACAGCACGTCGGACCCTCGCAGCACGAACTGTCCGCGCGTCCCGCTGAAGTAGACGCCTGAGGGGACCGGTGCGCAGTGCAGTCCGGGCCGCGACCTCAGTACGCCGGGGGCTGCCCCGTCGACGGCCGCCGGGGCCGTGGTGGTGATCGTCACGACCGCGCTCCTTCCGCGTGGTTCACCGGGTCGTAGGTGAAGGTGCCGCCGGCCGTGCGCCCGACCTCGACGACCCACTCGGTGGCGTGGGTGCCGTCCGTGACGCCGGGCAGGGCCTCCTCCAGGTAGCCGCCGGCCGGGCCGTCGCCGCGGCGTTCCAGCATCCGGGGCAGCACCCGGACCGCCAGCGCGCTGGTGAGGTCCACGTACTGGGGCTTCTGCTGGAGGCGTTTGGACTGGACGTCGGGGGCGCCCACCGAGAGCGGGCCCTCGTCCTCGGGGGCCGACTTGATGACGACCTCCTCCGGGACTCCGTGCCTGGCCCGCCACGCCGTGAGGGCGAACAGCCGCTCGGGGCCGTCCTGGCCGGTGGCGACCGCCGTCTCCAGCTCGGCGCCCCCGTACCAGCGGCGGCGGCCGATGAGGACGTTGCCGACGCTCATCCGCGGGGCGACGCGGGTCTCCTTGCCGTCCCAGGGGAGCGACGCGTGCCAGGAGTTCGGGAAGCTGTTGAAGAGCCGGCCGCTGATCGCGAGGCCGGAGGCGACCGACAGCGGGGGCGGGAAGAGGCCGGGGTGGCCGGTGCCCAGGGGCAGTACCCGCAGCGGCGCCCCCTCCGCGTCCTCGACGCGCAGGGTGTCGGTGGCCGGGTCGTGCGCCAGCCGGAGGGCGAACCAGTCCTCCGGGGTGAGGCCGCCGGGCAGGATCGGGGCGTGCGCGTTGACGTTGAGCCGGTGCAGGCCCAGGTCCTCGGTGACGCGTGCGCCGTCGTGGCCGTAGAAGCGCTGGAGGTGCGCGGCCAGCCGGGGCAGGGCCTCGCCGCCGAGGCGCCGGTCGGCGTCCAGGAAGCGCGCGTACAGCATCCCGTGGCCCGGCAGTCCGTCGTTGAGGACGAGCCGGTCGCCGGCCTCCTGCAGCAGCACCCCGTAGATCAGCGGGTCCTGGCGGAAGCGGCCGGGCAGCGACCGCGTCAGGTCGGCGACGTCGGCCGCGGTGAGGGCGAGGGTGTCCTCGCCCGCGTCGGCCGTCTTGGTGAGCCGGGTGTGGATCTCCTCGGAGAGCTCGCGGCGCAGCCGGAACATGCGCTCCAGGCACCCGTCGGCCGGCCCGATCCCGGTCAGCGCGGAGGCGTCGCCGGTGCCCCGGGGACCGTAGACCGCGTCCATCGCGGCGGCCCGCCGGGAGACCTCGCCGACGACGAACGCGGCGTGCTCGGCGAGCGGGACGTTGGCTCCGGCGCCGAAGCGTTCGGTGAACGCGGCGGTCATCAGGACCCGGACGTCGTGCAGCCAGTCGAAGACGGAGAGCAGTTCGACGGCGGGGCCGAGGTCGGCCAGCGGGGTGTGCCAGTGGGAGGCCGCCACCTTCAGGGGCGGCATGACGTAGTCCTCCTCGACCGTGATCTGCGCCGGGCGGCCCGCGGCCTGGCTGAACCGGCCCAGCGTGGTGCGCAGTTCGGTCAGGGCGGCGCCGCGCTCCGCGGCCGGGGCCCCGACCACGCGGGGCATGCCCGCGCGGATCGCCCCGGCCAGTTCCCGCAGTCCGGGGGTGTGTTCGGTGTCGGGGAGCTCGGGGGTGAGGAGGTCCTCGTAGTCGGCGGCGCCGTCCTCCGCCTCGTTGAACGTGCACAGGACGCCCTGGTGCAGGGCGCGGCGCACCCGGCGGTCGGCCTCGGCCTCCGGGACGCCCGCCCGCGCCGCGACATGGGCGACGACGGCGGGGAAGCGGCGCGGGCCCATGGAGAG
>NZ_JAFMPZ010000254.1 GCF_017353455.1 Streptomyces laculatispora | reverse complement strand
GGGCCCGGATACGCGTGGGAACCGGGCAGGGGACGGAAGTCATCGTAGGACGGGGGCTGGCCGTAGCATGACGGGCATCACGATGGGGGAGGCCCATGTCAGACAACACAGAGCAGCCCGCGGACGGGGCCGTGCCGCGCGATCCGTGGGCTCCGCCGGACAACAGGGTGCCGCTGGACAAGAAGGACGCCGCTGACACCCGCCCGTCGGCCGTCCACGACCAGCAGGCCGTCACACCGACGCCGGACGCGAGCGGGCAGCCGGGCGCCGGGAACGGCCCCGCGCCCATGGCCGGCTTCGGTGCCCCGCCCGAGGCGGGGCAGCCGTCCGGCCCCGGCGGCTGGTACGGCCCGGGNNCGCCGGCCAGTACGGCTACCCGGCCGCGGCACCGCCTCAGCAGCCCGCCGGCCAGTACGGCTACCCGGCCCCGCAGGCCCCGCAGTACGGCGGCTACCCGGGATACCCCGGCTACGGCCAGAACGCCTGGGGCGGGCCCCAGCCCGCGAACGGGCTGGGGATCGCCTCCATGGTGCTCGGCATCATCGCGGTGGCGGTCTTCTGCATGTACGGGCTCGGCGTCATCCTCGGCATCCTCGCGCTGATCTTCGGTCTGATAGGCCGGGGCCGGGTCAACCGGGGCGAGGCCGACAACGGCGGAGTGGCCCTCGCCGGCATCATCCTCGGCTCGATCGGCATCGTCGTCAGTGCCGCGTTCCTGGGGATGGTCATCTGGGCCGCCACCAGCGACCGCTTCGAGGAGGAGAGCGACTCCGGTTACGAGCCGATGTCGGCTTCCCTGGTCGTGGATTCCCCGGCCGGAGTGGTGCGCTAGGGCCTCTCGTTTGGATCATGCCGGGCTCGCGGGTTCCGGCCTGATCCAAACGAAAGACCCCAGGCCGCCGGTCATCCGTGGGGCGGCGGGAATTCATCCCGCCGCCCCACGGGCCGTTTCATATGGTCCCGGTCCCCGTCGCGGCAGGCAGCCCGGCACGCAGTCCGGTCCGCGCGTCCATCAGCGCGAACCCGAGCAGATTCAGCCCCCGCCAGGCCGCCGGGTCCTGCGCACGCGGATCGTCCGCGGCCAGCCCGATGCCCCAGATCCGGTCCATCGGGCTCGCCTCGACCAGTACCCGGTCGCCGGTGGTCAGCAGGAACTCCCGCAGCGCCGGATCCTGGCCGAACTTGTGGAGGCTGCCCGCCACCACGAGCGCGTACCGCTCGCGCTCCCAGACGGCCTCGTCGAAACCGCGGACCAGCCGGCCCGCCTTCTTCGCCTCGGCCGGGCTCTTCGCCGCCACCGCCGTCCGCGCCGCCGCGGCGTCACCGAACAGCCGCGCCTTGCCGGCCATCATCCAGTGCTCGGCCGACGCGTACGTCACCCCGTCCACCGTGAACGGCGACGGCCACCACTGACTGAGGCAGTTCGCGCCGATCGTGCCGTCGGGCCGCGGCCGGTGCCCCCAGAACCTCAGATACTTCACTTTCTCGCCCCGGCCGGCCCGCGCGACGAGGTCGCTGATGTGCTCCATGACACGCGAGTCTGGCATCCGCCACTGACACTACGTACGGGGAATTCCGCACTGACGCGACACATGGTCGACAGATTCCGTTGCGTAACCAAAAGGCAACAACGGAATCACTTGTTGGGCTGGGTCCCCTCTGTCAGGATCGGCACTCAAATCGAGCAGAAGCTACGCCGCACCCGCACTCCGGGGACAGCGGCGGAGGAGAGCGTGATGGGCAACAGCTTCCAGGTACAGGACCGCTTCGCGGACGGCGCGCAGTACATCGGCGGAAGACTGCGACCCGGCACATCGGGACGCAGCCACGACGTGGTCAACCCGGCCACGGGCAAGACCGTCTACACGTACGAGCTGGCGGGCACCGCCGATGTCGACGCGGCCGTCGCCGCCGCACGTGCGGCCTTCCCCGGCTGGTCGGGGGCCACCCCGGCCGAGCGGTCCGAGGCGATGCACCGCTTCGCCGCCGTCCTCGCCGAGCAGGCGGACGACT
The DNA here is from genome assembly GCF_017353455.1 of Streptomyces laculatispora. Classification (GTDB taxonomy): domain Bacteria; phylum Actinomycetota; class Actinomycetes; order Streptomycetales; family Streptomycetaceae; genus Streptomyces; species Streptomyces laculatispora. The sequence goes on along the minus strand of NZ_JAFMPZ010000254.1, from coordinate 7,384 downwards.
TCGCGTACGCCGAGTCCCTCCAGTGCGGCAAGCCGGTCAAGCTCTCCACCGAGTTCGATGTGCCCGGAACGGTCGACAACACCTCGTTCTTCGCGGGCGCCGCCCGCCATCTGGAGGGCAAGTCCGCCGCCGAGTACGACGGCGACCACACCTCGTACGTGCGGCGTGAGGCGATCGGCGTCATCGGCTCCATCGCCCCCTGGAACTACCCGCTCCAGATGGCGGCCTGGAAGGTCCTCCCGGCCATCGCCGCGGGCAACACCATCGTGCTCAAGCCCGCCGAGATCACCCCGCTGACCTCGCTGATGTTCGCGCAGGCGGCCACCGAGGCGGGCATCCCGGACGGCGTGATCAACATCGTCACCGGCGCAGGCAAGGACGCCGGAGAACACCTCGTCGGCCACCCCGACGTCGTGATGACCTCCTTCACCGGATCCACCGCCGTCGGCAAGCGGGTCGCCGAGATCGCCACCTCCACCGTCAAGCGGCTCCACCTCGAACTCGGCGGCAAGGCCCCCTTCCTGGTCTTCGACGACGCCGACCTGGAGGCCGCGGTCAACGGAGCGGTCGCCGGCTCCCTCATCAACACCGGCCAGGACTGCACGGCGGCCACCCGCGCCTACGTCCAGCGCCCGCTGTACGACGCCTTCGTGCAGGGGGTCGCCGAGCTGATGGAGACCGTCCGGGTCGGCGACCCGTTCGCCCCGGACACCGACCTCGGCCCGCTGATCAGCCACGCCCAGCGCGACCGGGTCGCCGGATTCGTCGAGCGCGCCCGCGCCTACGCCACCGTCGTCACCGGCGGCGAGGCCCCCGGCGGCGAATTGTCCGACGGCGCCTACTACCGGCCGACCCTGGTCGCCGGAGCGGCCCAGGACAGCGAGATCGTCCAGTCCGAGATCTTCGGCCCGGTCCTGGTCGTGCTGCCCTTCGACACCGACGACGAAGGCATCGCGCTGGCCAACGACACCCCCTACGGGCTCGCCGCCTCCGCCTGGAGCCGCGACCTCTACCGGGCCAACCGCGCCACCCGCGAGATCAAGGCGGGCTGTGTCTGGGTGAACGACCACATTCCGATCATCAGTGAGATGCCGCACGGCGGGTACAAGGCCAGCGGCTTCGGCAAGGACATGTCGTCGTACTCCTTCGAGGAGTACACGCAGGTCAAGCACGTCATGTACGACAACACCGCGGTCGCCCGCAAGGACTGGCACCGCACGATCTTCGGGGACCGATAACCCGGCCGTTCCGGCCGCACACCCACCCGAAAGGGCAACGCGCATGGAGCAGTACGAGCCCGAGCGTCTCTCGGCGGCCCAGCTGGCCGCGATGCGTCGCACTCTGACCAGCGGCAGGGGAGCACTCACCCGCCGATCGCTGCTGCGCGCCTCCGGTACCGGCGCGCTCACGCTCGGCGGGCTGGGCGCGCTCAGCGCGTGCGGAATCCCTCCCGCGAAGCGGGAGGGCGACGCCGCGGCGGCCTCCGACGACCACTCGGCCAAGGAGAAGCAGGTCAACTTCTCCAACTGGACCGAGTACATGGACGTCACCGACGACGGCAAGCACCGGCCCACCCTGGAGCAGTTCACCCAGCGGACCGGGATCAAGGTCAAGTACACCGAGGACATCAACGACAACGTCGAGTTCTTCGGCAAGATCAAGCCGCAGCTCGCGGCCGGCCAGGACACCGGCCGCGACATCATCTGCGTCACGGACTGGCTGGCCGCCCGCATCGTCCGCCTCGGCTGGGCGCAGAAGCTCGACCCGTCGAACCTGCCGCACGCCTACGCCAACCTCTCGGCCCAGTTCCGCTCCCCGGACTGGGACCCCGGCCGCGCCTACTCCTATCCCTGGGCCGGGATTCCCACCGTCATCGCCTACAACTCCAAGGCGACCGGCGGCCGCAGGATCGACTCCGTCAGCCAACTGCTCGACGACCCCCAGCTCAAGGGCCGGGTCAGCTTCCTCTCGGAGATGCGTGACTCCATCGGCATGACCCTGCTCGACATGGGCAAGGACCCCGGCACCTTCACCGACGCCGACTACGACGCCGCGATTGGGCGGCTCCAGAAGGGCGTCGACAGAAACCAGATCCGCCGTTTCACCGGCAACGACTACACCGCGGACCTCGACAAGGGCGACATCGCCGCCTGCGTCGCCTGGGCCGGCGACATCATCCAGCTCCAGGCCGGGAACCCGGACATCAAATACGCGATACCCGCCGCGGGCTACGTCATATCCAGCGACAACATGCTGGTCCCGGTGAAGGCACGGCACAAGACCAACGCCGAGAAGCTCATCGACCACTACTACCGGCCACCGGTCGCCGCCGAGCTCGCCGCCTACATCAACTTCGTCTGCCCGGTCGACGGTGTCCGCGAGGAACTGGCCAAGATCGACCGGTCGATGGCCGACAACCCGCTGATTCTCCCGGACAAGAAGATGGCGTCCGCCTCGCACGCCTTCCGGTCCCTCACCGCCGAGGAAGAGACGGCGTACGAGGAGAAGTTCGCCAAGCTCATCGGCGCCTGACGCCACGCCCTCCCCCCCTGATCTCTGACACCACTGGGACTGCGATCCATGACACAGCAGCAGACAGGCGGCGATGTCCGCCTCACCGGGATCAGCAAGACGTACGGCTCCTTCGCCGCCGTCCAACCGCTCGATCTGACCGTCCCGCAGGGCTCCTTCTTCGCGCTGCTCGGCGCGTCCGGCTGCGGCAAGACCACCACCCTGCGGATGATCGCGGGTCTGGAGGAGGCCACCACCGGCACCGTTTCGCTCGGCGGCCGGGACATCACCGACCTCCCCCCGTACAAGCGGCCCGTCAACACGGTCTTCCAGAGCTACGCGCTCTTCCCGCACCTCGACATCACGGAGAACGTCGCCTTCGGACTGCGCCGGCGCGGCATCAAGTCGGTCAAGAAGCAGGTCGACGACATGCTGGAGCTCGTCCAGCTCGGCGACTTCGCCCGGCGCAAACCGCACCAGCTCTCCGGCGGCCAGCAACAGCGCGTCGCCGTCGCCCGCGCCCTGATCAACCACCCGCAGGTGCTGCTCCTCGACGAGCCGCTCGGCGCCCTCGACCTCAAGCTGCGCCGCCAGATGCAGCTCGAACTCAAGCGCATCCAGACCGAGGTCGGTATCACGTTCGTCCATGTCACCCACGACCAGGAGGAGGCCATGACCATGGCCGACACCGTCGCGGTGATGAACGGCGGCCGGGTCGAGCAGCTCGGCGACCCCGCCGATCTCTACGAGAACCCGAGGACGACGTTCGTCGCCAACTTCCTCGGCACCTCGAACCTCATCGAGGGCGAAGTCGTCTCCACCGGCACCGACATCGTCGTATCGGCCGGCGGCGGGAAGCTGCGGCTGCCCACCGGCCGCTGTCCGGCGCCGACCGCGAACGGCGGCAAGCTGCTGCTCGGCATCCGCCCCGAGAAGATCTCCCTCGCGCACCGCGACGACGCGGACGCGATAGCGGAGGGCCGCAACCGGGTCACCGGACGGATCGTCGACTCCAGCTTCATCGGCGTCTCCACGCAGTACGTGGTGGAGAGCCCGGCCGGCAAGTCGCTCCATGTGTACGAGCAGAACGTCGATCGGCGCGCGGGGCTCACCGCGGGTGCCGAGGTCGTCCTGCACTGGAACCCGGCGCACACCTTCGGCCTGGACGCCACCCAGGACATCGACGCCGGTGTGGAGACGGTGGAGGACGCGGCGTGAGCGTCACCCAGGAGGCGCCGCCCGCTCCCGTCGAGGAGCCGAAGACGCGCAAGCCCTCCACCCGCAAGCGCCTCGTCCCCTACTGGCTGCTGCTCCCCGGCATCCTGTGGCTCGTCGTCTTCTTCGCGCTGCCACTGATCTACCAGGGGTCGACCTCGGTACAGACCGGATCCCTGGAGAAGGGGTTCGAGGTCACCTGGCACTTCCAGACGTACTGGGACGCGCTGACCGACTACTACCCGCAGTTCATCCGGTCCCTGCTGTACGCGGGCACCGCGACGATCCTGTGCCTGCTGCTCGGCTACCCGCTCGCCTACCTCATCGCGTTCAAGGCCGGCCGCTGGCGCAACCTGGTGCTGGTGCTGGTCATCGCACCGTTCTTCACCAGCTTCCTGATCCGCACGCTCGCCTGGAAGACGATCCTCGCGGACGGCGGCGCGGTCGTCGACGTACTGAACACCCTGCACGTCCTGGACGTCACCAGCTGGCTCGGCTGGACCGAGTCCAACCGGGTGCTGGCCACGCCGATGGCGGTGGTCTGCGGTCTCACGTACAACTTCCTGCCGTTCATGATCCTGCCGCTCTACACCTCGCTCGAGCGGATCGACGGCCGGCTGCACGAGGCGGCCGGGGACCTGTACGCCACCCCCGCCACCACCTTCCGCAAGGTGACGTTCCGGCTCTCCATGCCGGGCGTCGTCTCCGGCACCCTGCTGACCTTCATCCCGGCCAGCGGTGACTACGTGAACGCGGAACTGCTCGGCTCCACCGACACCAAGATGGTCGGCAGCGTGATCCAGACCCAGTTCCTGCGCGTCCTCGACTATCCGACGGCGGCCGCGCTCTCCTTCATCCTCATGGCGGTCGTCCTGATCGCGGTCTCCCTCTACATCCGCCGCTCCGGGACGGAGGACCTGGTCTGATGCCCGTACTGCGCTGGCTGCGACGCCATATCATCGTCATCGCGGGTCTGCTGACCCTCGCCTACATGATCCTTCCGAACATCGTCGTGATGGTGTTCTCCTTCAACAAGCCCAACGGGCGGTTCAACTACTCCTGGCAGCGCTTCTCGGTGGATGCCTGGAAGGACCCCTGCGGCGTGGCCGACATGTGCGGCTCGCTCTCGCTCTCCCTCCAGATCGCCTTCTGGGCCACCGTCGGCGCGACCGTGCTCGGCACGATGATCGCGTTCGCCCTGGTCCGCTACCGCTTCCGGGCGCGCGGCGCGATCAACTCGCTGATCTTCCTGCCGATGGCGATGCCCGAGGTCGTCATGGCCGCGTCGCTGCTCACGCTGTTCCTCAACATGGGTGCGCAGCTGGGCTTCTGGACGATCCTCATCGCGCACATCATGTTCTGCCTCAGCTTCGTCGTGACGGCAGTCAAGGCGCGTGTCATGTCGATGGACCCCAGGCTGGAGGAGGCGGCGCGCGATCTGTACGCCGGGCCGGTACAGACCTTCGTACGGGTGACCCTGCCGATCGCCGCCCCCGGAATCGCCGCGGGAGCGCTGCTCGCATTCGCGCTCTCCTTCGACGATTTCATCATCACCAATTTCAACGCGGGCTCGACCGTGACCTTCCCCATGTTCGTCTGGGGCTCGGCACAGCGCGGTACACCCGTGCAGATCAACGTCATCGGTACGGCAATGTTCATCATTGCGGTACTGGTGGTTCTCGCCGGCCAGCTCATCGCGAACCGGCGTAAGAACAGCGCACGACCCTGAAAGTCCCGAAGGAGTTGGAAACCATGGCCCCAGTTGCCATGAGCACCGCCGCCCAGTCACTCGCCGACGCGAAGCCGCTCTCGTTCTGGCTGGACGACCCCGGCAGGCCCGAGGCGCTTCCCGCGCTCACCGGCGACGAGCACTGCGATCTCCTCGTCATCGGCGCCGGCTACAGCGGACTGTGGACCGCGCTGCTCGCCAAGGAGCGCGAACCGGAACGCGATGTCGTACTGATCGAGGGGCACGAGACGGGCTGGGCCGCCTCGGGCCGCAACGGCGGATTCTGCGCCTCCTCCCTCACCCACGGCCTGCCCAACGGGCTGGAGCGCTGGCCCGAGGAGATCAAGAAGCTGGAGGGGCTGGGCGCACGCAACCTCGACGCCATCGAGGAGGCGGTCGCCCGCTACGGCATCGACTGCGAATTCGAGCGCACCGGTGAAATCGATGTCGCCACCCAGCCCCACCAGCTCGAAGAGCTGCGGGAATGGCACCAGGAGCTGGAGCGGCGCGGCTTCGACGGGGTCGAGTTCCTCGACGGCGACGCGCTGCGCGCCCATGTCGACTCACCGACATTCCTGGGCGGCCTCTGGGACCGCCGGGGCGTCGCGATGCTGCACCCCGCCAAGCTGGCCTGGGGCCTCAAGCAGGTCTGTCTCGACCTGGGTGTACGGATCTACGAGCACACCCGCGGCCTGGAGCTGGCCAGAACCGGAACCGGAATGGCGGTCCGCACCCCGTACGGAAAGGTGCTCGCCCGCCGCGTCGCCCTCGGCACGAACATCTTCCCGTCGCTCGTGAAGCGGGTGCGCCCGTACACCGTCCCGGTCTACGACTACGCACTGATGACGGAGCCGCTGACCGCCGACCAGCTCGCCGCCATCGGCTGGAAGAACCGGCAGGGGCTGGGGGACAGCGCCAACCAGTTCCATTACTTCCGGCTCTCCGCCGACAACCGGATCCTGTGGGGCGGATACGACGCGATCTATCCGTACGGGGGCCGGCTCAGCGCCGATCTCGACCAGCGGCCGGAAACGTTCCTGAAGCTCGCCGGGCAGTTCTTCGAATGCTTCCCGCAATTGGCGGGAGTGCGTTTCAGTCATGCCTGGGGCGGTGCGATCGACACCTGCTCCCGATTCTCCGCATTCTTCGGTACGGCCCATCAGGGCCGGGTCGCCTATGCGGCCGGATACACCGGACTCGGCGTCGGAGCCACCCGGTTCGGCGCCGATGTGATGCTCGACCTCCTCGCCGGCGAGCGGACGGAGCGGACCACGCTGGAGATGGTGCGCACCAAGCCGATGCCGTTTCCGCCGGAGCCGCTCGCCTGGGCCGGCATCGAGCTGACGAAGCGCTCCCTGGCCAGGGCCGACGACAACGGCGGCCACCGCAATCTGTGGCTGCGGACGATGGACCGGATGGGGCTCGGCTTCGACAGCTGAGCCGGGGCGTGACCCAGTTCACTACCGGTAGGTAGCCGAACCCACGTCATGGATCGGCCCTGACCCGCTCTCTCCCGTGAACGCACCGGCAACTCCCTGCCGGTGCGATACGGAACGGAGGCGGGGCATGGCTGGCTCGAGGGTCAGGGCAGCGGTCGAGTGGCTTGTGTCGGTGGCACCGGACCCCGACGCCTGCCGGTGGGAGTGGGAGCGCGATCCGCGGGGGATCGCGCTCCTTCCCGCCGGCCGGCGCTGGGACGTGCTGATTCTTCCGGGGAGGCTGGGCTGTCCGACGCTCGATGTGATCACCCGGATCGTCGACCGGCCGGGGCCGGTCCTCGCCGACTTCGGCGACGCCCGCACGGGGTTCTTCGTGCCGCCGGGCACCGTCGACCGCTGGATCGGGACGGGGGTACGGGGCGCGGGCCAGGGCACCTGGATCGTGGTGCCCTACCCGGGGCGGGCCGCCGGCGGGATGCGCTGGCTGATC
>NZ_JAFMPZ010000253.1 GCF_017353455.1 Streptomyces laculatispora | reverse complement strand
CGGGTGGTCGGGGGCGTCGTCCGCCGTCACGGCCGACGCCGCCCCCGACCACCCGTGCCTTTCCAGGCCGCGCGCCAGCGCCCGCACCATCTGCCGATCGAACTGGGTACCGGCACACCGCTTGAGCTCCTCCACGGCGACCGGCACCGGACGCCCCCGCCGGTAGGACCGGGTCGAGGTCATCGCGTCGAAGGCGTCGGCGACGGCGACCACGCGGGCGAACTCGGGGATCTCGCGGCCGGCGAGCCCGTACGGGTACCCGCTGCCGTCGAGCCGTTCGTGGTGGTGCAGGATCGCGGCGCGCGCCTCGCCGAGGAAGCCGATGCCGCGGACGATCTCGTGCCCGTACTCCGGGTGCAGTTCGATCACCCGCCGCTCCTCGGGTGTCAGCGGCCCGTCCTTGCGCAGCACCCGGGTCGGCACGCCGAGCTTGCCGACGTCGTGCAGGATGCCGGCGAACCGGAGCACTTCGACGCGGTCCCGGGCCATGCCCAGCTCATGGGCGATCAGCACGCAGGCGCGCCCCACCCGCTCGCTGTGGCCCCGGGTGTAGGTGTCCTTGATGTCGACGGCCTGCACCAGGGCCCTGATCGTGGCGCGGTGCGCGGCGTGCTCGCGGTGGTACTGGGCGAAGGCCCAGCAGGAGATGTACATCGGCAGCAGGACGAAGAGCGCGGCCAGCGGCCCGTACGAGCTGCTCCACAGGACCGCCATCATCAGTCCGGCGAGGCCGTGCACGAGGTGCGGGCCGAGCGAGCGCGGCAGCAGCCCGCTCCAGGCGCGCCGGACGGGCAGGTGCTCGGCGGCGGCCAGGATCGAACCGTCCAGCGCGGTCAGCACGAGGCTGAAGGCCAGAGCGGCCGCGCAGGCGGGCAGCAGCGCGTACGGGAGTTCGGGCAGCCGCCCGGGTCCGGAGCCGCCGAGCGCGGCGGGGCCGCCGAGCAGGGCGTGGACGCCGGAGGCGACCCGGACGGTGAGCGCGAGCTGCGCCGCCCGCCAGACGCGGCGGGCAGCGACCGGGGGTTTCTCCACCCGGCCGACGAGCGAGCCGGGTATCGCGACCAGCGCCGCGGCGGCAGGCGGCAGCAGAAAGGCGGCGGCGAGCAGCAATGGGAAGAACGATCCGGCACTGACCGGCACGGAGCTGCCGAAGAAGGGGCGGCGGCCGGGAAGTTCGCAGACCAGGTAGAGCCCGGCGAGCAGTGCGAGGGTGGTCCACGGGGTGCCCGCGCCGGGACGCAGCGCGGGCAGCACGCACAGGGTGGCGCAGAGCGAGACGGCCAGGATGTACGCCCGCGCCGCGCCGCGTGAGGCTCTCACCCGTTCCGCCCGCCCCCCAGCATCGCCAATGGATGCGCCAGGCTAGCGAGTTGGGCGTCCCGACTGAGGGCCGACGGCCGCGATTAGCACGTTCGGGTGATGCGTCATTCCTTGGCGGTGGCCGGCAGCTCGGCACCGGAGACCGACACGTCCTGCTCGGGCACCGCCTGGCCGGAGCGGATCAGGTCGATCCGCCCCATCACCTTGGAGCGCAGGTCGGTCGGCACGTCGTCCTGACCGCAGCAGCGCTTGACCAGCTTCTTCACGGCCTGCTCCAGCCCGTACTTCTCCAGGCAGGGGGAGCACTCACCGAAGTGCGTCTCGAACTTGGTGCAGTCGCTGTCCGGCATCTCCCGGTCGAGGAACTCGTAGAGGTGGTCAAGGACCTCTGAGCAATCCGTCTCGTGCGGCTCTCCGCAGCTCATGAGCCCGAGCCTTTCCGATCGTCCGACTCACCGGCACCCGCCGGGACGAGCCCGCGGTCACGGGCGTAGTCCTCCAGCATGCCGCGCAGTTGACGGCGGCCCCGGTGCAGTCGGGACATCACCGTACCGATGGGAGTCCCCATGATGTCCGCGATCTCCTTGTAGGCAAAGCCCTCTACATCGGCGAGATAGACCGCGATGCGGAACTCTTCGGGAATCGCCTGCAGAGCAGACTTCACATCGGAGTCGGGCAGGTGGTCGAGGGCCTGGGACTCGGCGGAGCGCAGACCGGTCGACATGTGCGACTCGGCGCGGGCCAGCTGCCAGTCCTCGATCTCCTCGGCGGCACTGCGCTGGGGTTCGCGCTGCTTCTTGCGGTACGAGTTGATGAACGTGTTGGTGAGGATGCGGTACATCCACGCCTTGAGGTTGGTTCCCTCACGGAACTGGTGGAAGGAGCCGTATGCCTTGGCGTACGTCTCCTGGACCAGGTCCTCGGCATCCGCGGGGTTGCGCGTCATGCGCAGCGCGGCCGAGTACATCTGGTCGAGGAAACCGAGGGCATCGCGCTCGAAGCGCGCGTTGCGCTCGGCGGTCGTCTCCTGCGGGCGGCCGTCGTCGGTCCCTGTGTCGGTCCCAGTGACCGGACCCACCTCCTCCAACGCTGTGGCGGTGCCGAAACCGGACCCGCTCGAATCGGAGAATAGTCGACCTTGGTCCGGCGCGGGCTGTCGATCCGATCCGCTCAGTGCCCGATCGGGAGTGGTCTTGGCCGCATGCAGCACTGTCCACTCCAGGTCAGCGGCGTTCGAGCGACGCGGGCAGATGGTCGAACCCATGCGACGGACTCCCTCTCCACAGACGACGTTGGTGTACCGACACCCCACACAACAGTGGCCCCCCGCCCAACATTCCCGGGCCGTACGTCACACGATTCCGGCCAGCCATCCGGTCACGGCCGAGGTGAGGATCTCCATCGCCTGATCCTCGGTCACCCCCGACCGCTTCGGTACGGCGAAGCCGTGGTCCCCGTGCGGCACCTCGGCGATCCGGTACTCCCCCGGGGGAAATTCGGCGGGCCTGCCGAACGGGTCGTTGCCGCCCTGGACGACGAGGGTGGGTACGCCGGAGGCCAGGAGTTCGTCCTTCCGGGACTTCTCCGGCCGGCCCGGGGGGTGCAGCGGGAAGCTGAGTGCGAGGACCGCACGGGCGCCGAGTCCGGACGCCGTGCGGCAGGCCACCCGGGCCCCGGCACTGCGTCCCGCGGCGACGACCGGGAGCCCGGAAGCCGCCAGGACCGGCCACAGGCCGCGCCAGCCGGTGTCCAGGGTCTTCGGGGCGGGCGCGAGCTTCTTCCCGGCGACCCGCCAGGGCTGCTCCACCAGAGCGACGCTCACCCCGTGGGCGGGCAGCGCGGCGGCCAGCGCCCGCAGGTCCCGGGCCTCGATGCCCCCGCCGGCGCCGTGGCCGAGGGCGAGCAGGAGGCGGGGTTCGCGCGCGGGCAGCCAGCTGATCCGGGCGGTCCCGGCCTCGGTGTCGACCGTTTCGGTGCGTGGGGCTGTCTCGGTGGCTTTCACGGGCCCATCCAACCAAGGCCGGTGCGGCCGGCACCGGTACGACCCGGGCCTCAGAAGAGCGTGCTGACCTCGGGCGCGGCCAGCTCGTCCAACAGCTCGGGGCCGTTGTTGCGGACGTTGCTGACGGCGGTGGCCACCGGATAGGCCCGCATCAGCCCGCCGGGCGGCGGTGCGAGCAGCCCCCGCAGCCCCTCGATGTCGGTGTGCGAGGGGTCCAGCCAGTCGTCCCAGCGGTCCGGGGTGAGCATCAGCGGCATCCGGGGGTGGATGTCGGCGAGCGCGGCCGGGCCCTCGGCCGGGGCGACGGCGAGCGGGCTCGTCTCCGCCTCGGTCGTGATCACCGAGCAGGTCACCCACCAGGCCTGCGGATGGTCGTCCGGCAGGGTCCGGTCGCGCCAGAACTCGTACAGACCGGCCATGGCGAAGACCGATCCGTCGGCGGGTGTCACGAAGTACGGCTGCTTGCGGGGCCGCTTCTTGCGTCCCTTCTCCTCCAGCTGCCGTTCCTCGCTGCCGGTCACCCACTCGTAATAGCCGTCGGCCGGCAGGATGCAGCGCCGCGAGACGAAGGGGCGGCGGAAGGACGGCTTCTCGTGCACCGTCTCGGCGCGGGCGTTGATCATCCGGGCGCCGCCCTCCGGCGATGTGGCCCAGGAGGGGACGAGCCCCCATTTCAGTGCGCGCAGCTGGCGAACCGGACGCTGGTCATCCGCGTCTTTCACCGGACGCTCCAGTACGGCGTAGACCTCCTTGGTCGGCGCCACGTTGTAATCGGGCTCCAGCGTCTCGGCCGGTTCCCACTTCTCCACCTGGAAGAGTCCGGTCAGATCCTCGGGCCGCCGACTCGCTGCATACCGTCCGCACATAAGTGCCAGACTGCCACGACCGTCATCCCGACCGGACGTCAATACCGCAAGGAGCCGCCCGCGCCATGGACAGCACCGATCTCGGCAATCTGTGGGACCGCGTCTTCGGCACCCAGCCGGCCCCCGAGCAGTGGCTGGTCGTGGTGACCGCCACGGCCGCGCTCATCGCCGTCGTGCCCAATTTCATATGGCGGCTGACCCGCAACGCGATCACCATCGCCCACGAGGGCGGTCACGGGCTGGTCGCGCTGCTCACCGGGCGGCAGCTCTCGGGCATCCGGCTGCACTCGGACACCAGCGGGCTGACGGTGAGCCGCGGCAAGCCGACCGGCATCGGCATGGTGCTGACCGCGGCGGCGGGCTACACCGCACCGCCGCTGCTGGGGCTCGGCGGCGCGTGGCTGCTGGTCAACGGCCGGATCACCCTGCTGCTCTGGCTGGCCACGGCGCTGCTCGCGGTGATGCTGGTGATGATCCGCAATGTGTACGGGGCGCTGACGGTGATTTTCACCGGTTCGCTCTTCCTGCTGATGTCGTGGCTGGCCTCGCCCGCCTGGCAGTCGGTGTTCGCGTACAGCGCGGTCTGGTTCCTGCTGCTGGGCGGCGTGCGTCCGGCGTTCGAGCTGCAGTCCAAGCGGCGGCACGGCGGTGCGCCGGACTCGGACGCGGACCAGCTGTCACGGCTGACGGACGTACCGGCGGCGCTGTGGCTCTTCCTGTTCCACGCCGTGTCGCTCTGCTCGCTGATCGGCGGCGGGCGCTGGCTGCTGGGCCTGTGACTCGCTTCCCTTACCACTGCCGCGTTACATCCCGGTTTCGTCATGTTTGATCAAGATCCGGGTTTGCGGAGAGCCATTAAAGTGGCCCCATGACCGAAAGTTCCGTGCAGCCCGCCCTCTGGCCCGCCCCTCACGCGAGCGGAGCCGTAGAAGCGACCGTCACCGTGCCCGGATCGAAGTCGGTCACCAATCGCGCGCTGGTGCTGGC
>NZ_JAFMPZ010000252.1 GCF_017353455.1 Streptomyces laculatispora | reverse complement strand
TGCCCACCGGCCGGCCGGTGGCTCACCCCTCGATCAGCAGCGCCTCCGAGCCCACCGGCCGGTAGCCCGCCGCCTGGAACGTCCGCACACTGCGGGCGTTGCCGGGCGACTGCTGCGCCCACACCACCGTGTCCGGCACCAGATGCCGGGCCGCCCGCGCCAGCCGTTCGCCGAGCCGCTGCCCGCGCGCCTCCTCGGCCACCTCGATCGCGGTCTCCCAGCGCCCCGCGACGCCGCGTCCGAGGATCAGCACACCGCCCTCGGCCCCCCAGACCCGCACCTCGTCACGGAACTTCATCGCCCTCGCCACCCGGGGGTGTCCGGGGTCGCGGATCTCCCGCAGCTCCAACTCCGGTGCACCCGGCAGCGCGGGTGCGACCGTGAGCAGGTCGATCGTGTTCATCCGCCGGCCGGTCCGGGCCAGCAGCGCGCCCAGGAAGTGCGGATTCATCGTCGCGGCGAGCGCGTCACCGGGGGTGGCGCCCAGGGCGGCCCGCACCCACCGCGGGTCCTCGTCCGTGAACACCACCGAGTGCGCGGTGAACGCCAGCACCCCGGCATCCCGTACGTTCGGCTGCCGCACCACCGTCGTGGCCCCGTCCGGCGGCGGAAACCGCCCCTGCGCCGCGGCTGCCAGGATCCCCGCCAGTGCATCGGTCATCGCGCCGTACTCTCCCCGCTCCGGGCCACCGCCCGCCGGGCGGCGGACGGACCCACCCATGATCGATGACCGGCCGCCGCGATCGCCATCCGTCAGGCCCGTTAATCTGACCTCCGTCATATAGGCATTACGAAGGGGCGGAACAGTGGCGGACATCGAGTCGGCGCGCAAGGCGTTCGAGCGGTTCGACCTGAACGGCGACGGGCTGATATCGGCTGCCGAGTACAAGAGCGTCATGGCTCAGCTGGGGGACCCCTATGTCACCGAGCCGGTCGCGCAGGCCGTGATCAACTCCCACGACGCGAACGGTGACGGCCTCCTCACCTTCGACGAGTTCTGGGCCGCGCAGAACAAGGGCTGACGGCCGAGGACCCCCGGCCGGCGGGCCGGGGGCCGCGGACCCGCTTCCCTCACGAGCCGGACGGGCCGGCGGGACCGTCCCCGTCGAAGGCCTCGTCCGGCGTCGCCACCGGGTGGAACAGGTCGTGCAGCCGGCCGGCCCGCAGCAGCCGCAGGATCCTCGGGCAGTCGCAGACGAGCCAGAACCGCCCGTCCCGGTCCAGCACCCGCCGACGGGCCCGGCACAGCAGCGTCAGTCCCGAGCAGTCGAGGAAACTCACCTCGGTCAGGTCGACCACCACATGCGGTGACCCGTCCGACGTGGCGACGTCGAGGGCCGGTGCGATGAGGGTCGCGGTCGCGATATCGATCTCGTCGCGCAGCGCCACCACCGTCCGGCCGTTCCTGCGGTAGACGCGGCCGCACGGCTCGGGCAGGGGGACCAGCGCAGGGGATGCCGTGGGGGACAGCCTCTCGGTCATGATGCCTCTCCTCGCAGCGCCGAATCCGCGGAAGCACCCGGGCCTGGGTGGCTGTCAGTGAGGTGACAGTCGGTGAACCTAACCCGAGACCCGCGGCGGGTGGGGGTGCAGAAACGTTCGAGCCTCTCGTAATGCGTCCTTCCGGGTGAATGTTCGATGGCGCCGTGGACGGCGGGGGGCTATTTGTGTGGTTGTCGGTCAGGAAAGGGGGTGGGCGGTGCTCCACTCACGTGTGCCCGCACCCGCCCGCCGCAGGTCCGCGGCGGCCGTACTCATCAGGGCGGGGGCCTGCCTCCTGGCCGTGGCGGCCGCTCTGCTGGGCGCCACCGCCGTCGCCCGCGGCACCGGTGAACTGCGCATACCCGCCGCCGGAACCGCCACCCTGCTGCGTACGGTCCTCTTCGGCGCGCTCGCCGTTCACCTCGGCGGCCTCGCCGCCACCGCGCTGGCCCGCTCGCTGCCCGACCGGCCGGAAACCGCACCGCGCGGCTGGGCCGCGGCGGCCTCCGTCGCCGGGGCACTGGCCGCGGCCGGACAGATCCTCCGGCTCGCCCAGATAAGCGATCTCGGCCTCGTCGAGACCTACGGCACCCGCGAGGGCGGGCTCCTCCTCCTCACCGCCAACGGCTTCGCCCTCGCCGCGTGCTGCGCCGCGAGCAGCCGCCCGGCACTGGCCGCCGCCCCGCTCGCCCTGGTCATCGGCGCGGAGGCGTTGCGCGCCCACCCCGAGGCGTACAGCCCCGTGGTGGGCGCCGCGCTCACCGTCGTCCACCTGACCGCCGCATCGCTCTGGTGCGGCGGGCTGCTCCAGGTGCTGCGCACCATGCGGCTGTGGCGGCGGACCGGGCCCGGGGCTGCCCGCGCGCTGCTCGGCCGCTACGCCCGGCTCGCCGGGTGGCTGTACGCGGCCCTGGCGGTGACCGGCACGTTCAGCGCCCTGCGCCGACTGCCGCCGGATGTCGTCCTCACCTCGGCGTACGGGCGCGCCCTGCTGGTCAAGCTGGCGCTGATGGCCGTAGTGAGCGCGCTGGCGCTGGGAGCGCGCCGGAGGCTGGGGTCGGACCCGGACCCCGCGGTCGCCCGGCGCCGGGCACGCCGCGAACTGGTCGCCCTGGCGGCGGTCGTCCTGGTGTCGGCGGTCCTGACCGTCGTACCCGACCCGCACTGGCTCAGCACCCGCTGACCGCCACCGGGCGCTTCCGGTCCGGGGCCGCCCGCTCAGCGCCGCCCGCGGTAGGGCGCCCAGCCGCGCAGTTCGTCGTCGCGCGGGGCGCGCACCGTCCCGGGGGCGCCGGGGCCGAAGAGCATCACCGGACGCGACACGTCCCAGGCGGGCCACCCCGGGTCGCCGGAGACGGCGAACCGCACCCATGCCGCGTGCATCGCGTCGGCAAGCTCCTGCGGGGCGTCCCGGCCCGCGAGCGCGACCGCGTCCGGCCGGTCCAGGTTGTCGAAGACGAAGCCGATCTCCAGCCCGTGGCAGGCGCCGAGCCGCTGGACGGGGGACGGCCAGCCGAACTCGTAGAGGTGCGTGCCGCCGACCGCGCCGGTGCGGGCGTCCGCCAGCCGGTTCAGCGGTACGCGCAGCAGCAGGTCGGTGGCGAGGGCGCCGAGCAGTTCGCCGGGGGTGGCGCCGGGCCGGTTCGCGCGGTAGGTACGGGCCGTGGCGCCCGGCACCTTGAACTTCATCAGGGCCAGCCGGAGTTTCGTACGGGAGAGCCGTTCGGTGAGCCCGCTGGGCACGAACCAGAGCCGGTACTCCTCGGTGTTGGAACCCATCAGCAGATCGACGCCGGACGCGGCGCCGTCCCGCAGCGCCTCGGCCGGCTCGCGGGGCAGCAGATCGCCGTCCACCACGATCTGGAAGGAGTTCCCGCCGGTCAGCGGGGAGCCGCCGCTCGTCACCGAGGTCTGCGCCGCCAGGAGCGCGGCCGGGTCCACGGCGGCCAGGTCTCGCGCCGTCGCCGCCACCCCGAGCCGTTTCGCGATCAGCTCGGTGGTGCGACGGCCCTTGTCCAGGGGGAGCGCGGACGGGGCCCCGCTCTGCAGCACCGCGCGCCGGAACAGACCCCGGGCCCGCGGCGCGGCGAGCAGCGCGCCGATGCTGATGGCACCCGCCGACTCCCCGCACACCGTCACCAGGTCCGGATCGCCGCCGAAGCCCGCGATGTTGTCCCGGACCCAGCCGAGCGCCGCGAGCTGGTCGAGCAGCCCCCGGTTGGCGGGCGCGTCCGGGAACACCCCGAAGCCCTCGATGCCGAGCCGGTAGTTGAGCGACACGAGCACCACACCGTCGCGCGCGAAGGCGGCCCCGTCGTACAGCGGGACGGCGGACGAGCCGTGCAGCAGTGAGCCGCCGTGGATCCAGACGAGGACGGGCAGCCCGGTGCGGGCGGGCGACGGCGTCCACACATTGAGGTTGAGGCAGCCGTCGCCCGCCCGCACCGG
>NZ_JAFMPZ010000251.1 GCF_017353455.1 Streptomyces laculatispora | reverse complement strand
CGGGAGGTCAAGCGCATTCAGGAGACCCTTTCGGGGGTGGCGGCTTGGGCCGGCGTGCTACTGGCCGGTCGGATGTTACTGGCGGGTGGGTTAAGTTCACAGAAGTTCGCGGGAGTTGGCGGAAGTTGGCGGGGGCTTCCTTCTTCAAGGGCTTCCCTGGCGTCATCGCCGGGGTTTTCCCCGGGGCCTTCGCGGAGCGGCCCGGCCGCTGCGGCTCACCGGCCACGACGAGGCGGTCACGGCTTTCCGCGGCCAAATCGGTCATTCTCCTACTGTCCGGGGTGTCGGTGCCCCGGCCGGTGTGGTGACGCCGGTAGCCCGGCCGGTGAGCAGGCCGGCCGTCCAGAAGGGTGCTCGTGAATGAACAGCGCGGGAATGACGCGTGCAGGGGCATTGGCGGAGCTGATTTCCGCGAGCCATCTGATGCCCCTGGAGCAGTTGCCGGACGCGGTGGCGTCGCGCGCCGCCCTGGTGGGCTGGCCCCGTGTCCTGATCTATCTGGCCGATCTCCAGCAGGAACGGTTGTATCTGCTGACTGCCCGTGCCGGTGCTGATCCCGGTGATCCCGACGCGCAGCCTTCGTGGTCCGTGGAAGGGACCGTGGCGGGAAGAGCCTTCCAGCTGGGACGGATCCTTCCGGCCTCGTCCACCGCGCAGGGCGAGTGGTGGGTCCCCCTGCTGGACGGCGCCGAACGTCTGGGGGTACTCCGAGTCGGTTTCCCCGGAGCGCGGGTGGAGATGGACGAGGATCTGAACGTTCTCGCCGGACTGGTCGCCCTCCTCCTGGTGAGCAAGCGTGAAGCGAGTGACTCGTATTCCCAGTTGGTCCGCCGCCGGAAGATGAAGGTGGCTGCCGAGATGGAGTGGCAGCTGATGCCGCCGCGAACCTTCGCCACCGACCGGGTCCTGGTCAGCGCGATCATGGAACCGGCTTACCAGATCAGCGGCGACGCCTTCGACTACGCCCTGGCCGATGAGACCCTGCATCTTTCGATCTTCGACGCCATGGGGCACGACACGGCCGCCGGACTGACCGTGAACCTCGCGCTGGCCGCAGCCCGCAACCGGCGCCGTCAGGGCGCCGAACTCCTGCAGGCCGCGGAGGGCGTCGGAGAGACCTTGACCGGGCAGTTCGCCGGCCGCCGGTACGTCACGAGCCTCCTGGCCGAACTTCACCTGCCCACAGGCGTGCTGACCTGGACGAACTACGGCCACCATCCCCCGTTCGTCATCCGCGGCAACCGGGCCGTCGTGCACATGTCCTGCCCGCCGGCCCCTCCCATGGGAACAGGGCTGGGCCTGCCCGGCACCCTGCGCCGCGACCAGTTGGAACCCGGGGACCGCCTGCTGCTCTACACGGACGGCATCACCGAGGCGCGGAACCAGGACGGGCAGGAGTTCGGCCTCGACCGGCTGATCGACTTCCTCGTCCGCCACCACGCCGACGGCCTCTCCGTGCCGGAGACCCTGCGACGGCTGATCAGACACCATCTGGACTATCACAACGGCCGCCTCAACGACGATGCCACCGTCATGCTGGTGGAGTGGCACGGCCCGACCCCGTTCCGGCCCCATCATCTGAAGGCGTTGGTCGGCCTTCCTCCGTCCGCCGAGAATCTCTCGTCCACCGAGAATCTCTGAAAGAGGCTCACCGAAACGCGACCCGGTGCGGTCACGAGGCACGCCGCCGGAGGCACCGGCCATCGGACGCCGGGGCGCTGCGCCGGGGGCCGCGTGCCCGGCGCTGCACCGTCACCGGACGCGGCGCCGCGCCACATCAGGGCGAACAGCAAGCCCAGGGCGCCCTTGTTGCCGCCCTCCGGCAGCGCACGCGTCTTGTCGACGAACGCGTCCAGCACCAGCCGCTCGGCGTGCGCGTGGGCGACCGCGACGACATGGTCCTGCACCTGTGAGAAGACGAGGCCGGGATCTGGTCGATCCCGCGCTTGAGCCAGCGGGCCACGCCGGCGAGCAAGTGCTCCTCGCAGTAGCGGAGCATGGGGAGCTGGTCCGCGAAGGTGACCATCAGACTGGCAGGACGGTCCCGCGGCCAAGGAGGCCAAGGCCCGTCTCGCTTCTTTGGAGAGCAGTTCCGGTTCAAAGGAAAGATCATGTTCCCTGGGCGAGGACGGCGATTGCTTCCGTGTGCCTTGGAATCCGTACGACCGCTGCCTGGCCCACCTGGAACGGGAGGAACGGCACCACGCGCTCGGGGCGTCATCGCCCGGTGCCACGGTGGACCGCTGCGGGGTGCCCTTCGGCCGTGAACTGCTGGAAGAACTCAAAGTGGCGGTCGGCAACACCTTCGGCGGCGTGACATTCATCGACGGGATCACCTTCGTCTCGGTACAGGTCAATCAGCGGGCACGGTTCAGCAAGGTGACCTTCGGCCGTGACGCAGTCTTCGCCGGGGCACGCCTCAAAGGCGACGGCCGGCAGGTGCTTACGCGGTCACTCCGGGGCACGCACCGATCGGTTCTTGGCCCGCCTCCGGGGCCCGGGCACCCGCCCCGTCGCCCGCGGGTGTGAGGCCAGCTCCCGATCCGGTACATCCTTCGGTGCGAGAGCCGTGTTCCGTGGCACGGGAGCCTGTGCATTGCCGGTAGCGTGATCGCCTGCCATATGGAATGTCCATGTGCCCGGCCGGCTGTGCGGGGGACTTCGGTGGCGAGCGATAGGACAGTGATGAGCGAACTGACGAAGCCCAGAATTGAGGTTCTGGAGGGTGACGCGCCCACCGAGCTGACGATCCGGGACCTCGTGGTTGGGGACGGACCCGAGGCGCAGCCGGGCAAGGTCGTCCAGGTTCACTATGTAGGGGTCACGTTCGCGTCCGGAAGGGAGTTCGACTCCTCCTGGGAGCGGGACCGGCCGTTCAAGTTCGCCGTAGGCGGTGGCAGGGTCATCAAGGGCTGGGACCGGGGAGTGAGGGGGATGAAGGTCGGCGGCCGGCGCGAGATCATCGTTCCCCCGCGTCTCGGTTACGGCAAGCAGTCGCCCTCTCCGTTGATCCCCGCGGGCTCGACGCTGATCTTCGTCGTGGACCTGCTCACGGTCGTGGGCGGGCCCGCCGGAGTGAGGCCCGGCTTGGCCTGAACCTACCGGGTCCGACAT
Source organism: Streptomyces laculatispora (assembly GCF_017353455.1). Lineage (GTDB taxonomy): Bacteria > Actinomycetota > Actinomycetes > Streptomycetales > Streptomycetaceae > Streptomyces > Streptomyces laculatispora. The sequence continues at coordinate 15,943 of NZ_JAFMPZ010000251.1, read as the reverse complement.
CGATCCTCTGTGGCAGGTACTGGGCATCCCCGAGCCCGGGCTCGATGGCCTCATCGACGTGCTGAAGGAGATCTCCGGGACCGGCGCGACCCCCGACGCCGAGCACGAATGGGTCATGCTCGAGGCTCTGCGTCGCCTGCGGGACGTGATCCGCTCCGACGAGAAGCCCATGTCGCCCGGGCTGCAGAGCAGACCGCGGAGTCTGCCGCTGTGGACCACGGCAGGCTGGGTCAAGGGCAAGGGCGGAGCGGCGTTCGCCGTGGCCGACTCCGGGGTCGAGCGGGTCTTGGCGAACCGTCTGCCGCGGTGGCAGCCGGGAGGGAACGTGCAGCAGTTCACGGCGGTGTTCGGTCCACCTCACATCACACCGTTGGACGTCGCGGGCGCCCAGGTCACGTACGAGCCCGGAGGCGTGGACAAGGCTGGGGACGCAGTCCTGAACGAGTCGGCGGACGCGAGCCTCACAGAGGTGTTCCGGAGGGGGTCGCCGCGCTCCAGGACCTTCTGGTACGCGACGAGCCTGAAACGGCCGAGGCCTTCACCCGGTTGGACCTGACTGGCGGGCCTGGAAGTCCGACCGCTCCCCGGCCTGATGATCCGCCTCGATCCGGGAAGCACCCACGCGCCCATCGAGCTCCCTGTCGAAGCGCAGATCGACCGCGGCCGCCACACTCTGTTCCTGCAATCGATCACGGCTCTGACCAGCAAGGCGGGTGCGGGCACGGCCATCGCCGCCCACTTCGCGGAGGAATGGTCGCGCGTGGGCCACAACTGGCGGGACGTCTGGGAGGAACACCTGGTGGAAGCAGAGTCCGGGACCGCGCTCACCTCGTCGGGGCAGCGGGACCGCGAAGAACGGCAGCGGCTCGCCGAAGAACTGCGCCGACGCGCACAGCGGACTTCCGCCCCGCCGATGCCGAACGGGAAGCAGCCCACTCAACGGGGCGCCAGCACCGGCCCGGCCGTCGTCATCCCGCCACCCCGCAGCGGTTCGGTCGCCGTGCCTTCGCCCGCAAACCCCGGATCCGGCTCGCGCACGCATGGTACGGAGAATTGGCGGCACGACCCCTGGGAGTGATCTTGATCAGCCCAGGAAGCTCAGACGAACCTGACGGTTGTCTTTAGAGACGTTCGTGTCGACCAGGCACACCGACTGCCACGTCCCCAGATCCAGCCGCCCCGCGATCACCGGCAGCGTCGCGTGCGGCGGAACGAGGGCCGGGAGCACGTGGTCGCGGCCGTGGCCGGGGCTGCCGTGGCGGTGCTGCCAGCGGTCGTCGGCCGGGAGCAGTGTGTGCAGGGCGGAGAGGAGGTCGTCGTCGCTGCCCGCGCCGGTTTCCAGGACCGCGATCCCGGCTGTCGCGTGCGGTACGAAGATGTTGAGCAGGCCGTCCCGGCCTGCGGCCGTCCGGGTGAGGAACTGTTCGCAGTCGGACGTCAGGTCGGTGACGGTCTCCGTGCTTCCCGTGGTGATGTGCAGGACGCTGGTGGTGAAGGCGGTGGGCATGGCTTCATTCTCCAGCCCGTACGGCAAGATCGCGCGTCCACGTGCCGAGACACCATTGACCGTTTCCTTAGGGGATCGCTACCTTCAGCGCCATGTTCCGATCAGCTCTGCTCACTTCGCGCGGTCATATCGACCTGCTGCGAGTGGCCTCCGCCGCGTGTTGTCGCGGCTGCTGACGTTCCCCCAGCTCGTTTCCCGTCAGTGACCGGGGCCGGGACGCCCGCCTGCTCCTGACGTCGCACGCGTCCTGCCCTGCCTCTCCCGTGACGCTCAGCCCGCCGAACGCCCGCGGTGGATCCTCCGTGTCCTCAGCGGGTACGGCGTGGCTGTCGCCTGCCCGGGTGCCTGGGCACACCCCTCCCCATGAACCGCTCGTGGAGCCCTCATGACTCTCGACCATGCTCTCGCCCCACCCGGAATATCCCCTGAAGTAATGAAATCCGGCTCGCCGGAGGGTTCGGTCGGCCACCGTCCGCTCGACCTGGAGCCCGTGACTCCGGCCGCCGCCCGCGGAACGCGGCTCCGGAACGTGCCGCGGTGGCTTCGGCGCACCGTCGGGCCGCTGTTGCTGCTGATCCTGTGGCAGGTGTTCAGCGCCACCGGTGTACTGCATCCGGACGTGCTGGCCTCGCCCGGCACCATCGCCCGCGCGGGATCCGGCCTGATCGCCGACGGGACCCTGTCCTCGGCGATGGCCGTCTCGCTCCAGCGGGTCGCCGTGGGGCTGGTGCTCGGAGGCGCCGTCGGGACCGCGCTCGCACTGGTCTCGGGGCTCTCCCGGCTGGGCGAGGATCTGGTCGACGCGAGCGTCCAGATGCTGCGCACCGTTCCCTGGGTGGGGCTGATCCCCCTGTTCATCATCTGGCTGGGAATCGGCGAGGCCCCGAAGGTGGCGCTGATCGCGCTCGGGGTGGCCTTTCATCTGTATCTCAACGTCTACGCGGGCATTCGCGGTGTGGACCCCCAACTCATCGAAGCAGGGCAGTCGTTGGGGCTTGGGCGCTGGGGCCTGGTGCGGCATGTGGTGCTGCCGGGGGCGCTGCCCGGAGCCATGACGGGGCTGCGCTACTCGCTGGCGACCGCCTGGCTGGCGCTGGTGTTCGGCGAGTCGGTCAATGCCGATGCCGGAATCGGCTTCCTGATGAACCAGGCCCGGGAGTTCTTCCGTACCGACGTCATCGTCGTCTGCCTGGTCGTCTACGCCTTCCTCGGCCTCGCCGCCGATGTCATCGTCCGCATTCTCGAAAGGCTGCTGCTGCAATGGCGACCGACCTTCACGGGCCAGTGACCACCCGCTCCCCCGCCCTCGCCGGCGCACTGCCGGAGGCAGCCGTCCGGGTCGAGGGGCTGACCCGCTCCTTCGACGGCCGGGCGGTCGTCGACGGGCTCGATCTGACCCTGCGCGCCGGGGAGTTCACCGTGCTGCTCGGGCGCAGCGGATGCGGGAAGTCGACCCTGCTGCGGGTGCTCGCCGGCCTGGACCGGGAGATCCGGGGCACGGTACTGGTTCCCCGGCGCCGGGCGGTCGCGTTCCAGGCGCCGCGGCTGATGCCGTGGAAGCGGGTCTGGCGCAACGTACTGCTCGGACTGCCCGGGAAGCCCGAACGCGCCGTGGCCGAGAAGGCGTTGGCGGAGGTGGGGCTCTCCGAGCGGTCCGGGGCCTGGCCCAGGACGCTCTCGGGCGGTGAGGCGCAGCGTGCCTCGCTCGCCCGCGCGCTGGTCCGCGAGCCCGATCTGCTGCTGCTCGACGAGCCGTTCGGCGCGCTCGACGCGCTGACCAGGATCAAGGCCCAGCAGCTGGTCGCCGAGCTCTGGCAGCGCCGCGGCTGCGCCGTGCTGCTCGTCACGCACGATGTGGACGAGGCGCTGCTCCTCGCCGACCGTGCGCTGGTGATGCGGGACGGCGTCATCGCGTACGAGACGCCGGTCGCCCTGGACCGCCCCCGCAGCCCCGGCACTCCGGAGTTCGCCGCGCTGCGTACCCGGCTGCTCACGGAACTCGGCGTGGAGACAGTCCCCACGCCCGCCCAAACCTCCTGAACCTCCCCTGTCCGGACCGGAGAGAGACGACATGAATCGCCGCACCCTGCCCTCCCTGCTGCTGCCCTTGGCCCTGCTGCTCACCGCCTGCGGCGGCGCGACCTCCGCCTCCACGGCGAGCGGCACCGACGGAAAGGGCAGTGTCACGCTCAACATCGGCGACCAGAAGGGTGGTTACGAAGCCATCCTGCGCGCCTCCGGCGAGCTGGACGACCTCGACTACCGCGTCACATGGTCCACCTTCACCTCCGGCCCGCCTCTTCTCGAAGCGGTCAACGCCGGGGCCGTGGACGTCGGCGGGGTCGGCAACACCCCGCCGGTGTTCGCCGCCGGCGCCGGTTCCAAGGTCGTGGTGGTGGGTGCCACACACGGTTTGTCGGCCGGCGAGGCGATCGTGGTCCCCGAGGACTCGCCGCTGCGGAGACCGGCCCAGCTCAAGGGCGCGTCGATCGCTGTCGCCCAGGGCAGCTCCGCCCATTTCCAGCTGATCAGCTCGCTGAGGAAGGCGGGGCTCGGCATCTCCGACGTGAAGCTGAAGTACCTTCAGCCGGCCGACGCGCCGGCCGCGTTCAGCCGGGGCAAGGTCGACGCCTGGGCGATCTGGGACCCGTACACCTCGCAGGTGCTGCGCGGCGGCAGGGCCCGGGTGCTGACCACGGGTGAAGGGGTCGTCAACGGCCTCGGGTTCCAGGTCGCCTCGCCCGCCGCGCTCAAGGAGTCCGGGAAGTCCAGGGCCATCGGCGATCTGCTGGTCCGGCTGAACCGGGCTCAGAACTGGGTGTTCAAGCACCCCGAGGCGTGGGCGAAGGTCTGGGCGAAGGAGACCGGGCTGCCCTACGAGGTGGCGCTGGACGCGGTGAAGCTGACGTACGGCACCCGGGTCCCCGTCGCCGTCGATCCGGCCGCGATCGCCTCCGAGCAGGAGATCGCGGACACCTTCGCCGGCCTGAAGCTCATCCCGCACCGCTTCGCCTTCAAGGACTACGTCGACACCCGCTTCAACCGCGATCTCCCCGCGTCCTCGGCAACTCCCCGCTCGTACGGAAAGGTCTCCTCATGAATGTGCATCTCCACTGGTTCCTGCCCACGGGCGGCGACGGGCGCACGCTCGTCGACCGGCACGCCTACACCGACGGCGGGATCAAGCGGGACCGGATCACCCCGGTCAGCGGGGTGCGCGCACCCGACATCGAGTATCTGGCGCAGATCGCCAAGGCCGCCGAGCAGCTGGGGTTCGAGGCCGTGCTGACGCCGACCGGGACCTGGTGCGAGGATGCCTGGCTGACGACGGTGGCGCTGGCCCAGCACACCGAGCGGCTGAAGTTCCTGGTGGCGTTCCGTCCGGGCGTGATCTCGCCGGTGCTCGCCGCCCAGATGGCCGCGACGTATCAGCGGATCACCCGGGGACGGCTGCTGCTCAACGTCGTGACGGGCGGTGACTCCACGGAGCAGCGGAGGTTCGGCGACCATCTGGACCACGACCGGCGCTATGCCAGGACCGCGGAGTTCCTGTCGGTGGTGCGAGGCGCGTGGAGCGGTCAGCCGTTCGACTTCGACGGTGAGCACTACCAGGTGGAGGGCGGGCTGACGGCGCTGCCGCCGGACCCGCTGCCGGAGGTCTTCTTCGGCGGCTCGTCGGCCGCGGCCGGCCCGGTCGCGGCGAAGCACGCCGATGTCTATCTGACCTGGGGCGAGCCTCCCGCCGATGTGAAGAAGAAGATCGGCTGGATCCGGGGGCTGGCCGAGGAGCAGGGCCGCACGGTCCGGTTCGGCATCCGGCTGCACACCATTTCGCGCGACTCGTCGCGTGAGGCGTGGGCGACCGCCGACCGGCTGCTCGGCGATCTCGACGCCGACACGGTCGCCGCGGCCCAGCAGGCGCTCGGACGGAGCGAGTCCGTGGGGCAGCAGCGGATGCTGGCGTTGCACGGAGGCTCCCGCGACAAACTGGAGATCGCGCCCAATCTGTGGGCCGGCGTGGGTCTGGTGCGGGGTGGTGCCGGCACCGCGCTGGTCGGCAGCCACGCGGAGGTCGCGGACCGGATCGAGGAGTACCACTCCCTGGGTGCGGAGCACTTCGTGCTGTCCGGATATCCGCATCTGGAGGAGGCGTACTGGTTCGGTGAGGGCGTCACTCCGGAACTGGCGGCCCGGGGACTGCTGTCGACCGTGCCGGCCTCCCCGCTGCTGGCGGTGCCCGCGGCGAACGGCCGCCCGGCCTCCGCGCCGGGCGGGGCTCCGCTGCTGTTCGCCGGGGGGCGCTGAGCCTCCCGGGAGCCGCGGGAAGATGCACGGCCCCGCCAGAGTTGGTAGAAGCGTGAACAACATCGGGGTGCACTCAGTGGATGTCGTGGTGGTAGGCGCCGGGCAGGCGGGTCTGTCCGGCGCCTACCATCTGCGCCGTACCGGCCTGGAGCCGGACCGCGATTTCGTGGTGCTCGACCACGCCCCGCGCGCCGGTGGCGCCTGGCAGTTCCGCTGGCCGTCGCTGACGTACGGCAAGGTGCACGGGATGCACGCCCTGCCCGGCATGGAGCTGACCGGTGCCGATGACAGCAGGCCCTCCTCCGAGGTGATCGGCGAGTACTTCGACTCGTACGAGCGCGCCTTCGGCCTTCGGGTGCACCGGCCGGTCGAGGTGAGCGCGGTGCGCGAGGGCGGCGGCGGGCGGCTGCTCGTGGAGACATCCGAGGGTACGTACGCGACGCGGGCCCTGATCAGTGCGACGGGGACCTGGGACCGTCCGTTCTGGCCGCGCTACCCGGGCCAGGACACCTTCCGGGGCCGCCAGCTGCACACGGCGAACTATCCGGGGCCCGCCGAGTTCGCCGGGCAGCGCGTGGTCGTGGTGGGCGGCGGGGCCTCCGGCACCCAGCATCTGATGGAGATCGCCGAGGTGGCCGCGGACACCCACTGGGTCACGCGCCGGCCGCCGGTCTTCCGCGAGGGCCCGTTCGGCGCCGACCAGGGTCGGGCCGCCGTCGCGATGGTGGCGGACCGGGTGCGACGCGGGCTGCCGCCGCAGAGCGTGGTGAGCGTGACCGGGCTGCCGGTCACCGACGCCGTCCGGCGCGCCCGCGAGTCGGGGGTGCTCGACCGCCTGCCGATGTTCGACCGGATCACACCGACCGGCATCGCCTGGGACGACGGTCGCACCGTCGAGGCAGATGTCATCCTCTGGGCGACCGGCTTCCGGCCCGCCGTCGACCACCTCGCCCCGCTGAGACTGCGCGAGCCGGGTGGCGGCATCCGGGTCGAGGGGACCCAGGCGGCACGCGACGCGCGCGTCCATCTCGTCGGGTACGGACCGTCCGCCAGCACGATCGGCGCCAACCGGGCGGGGCGGGCCGCCGTGCGGGCGATCGGACGGCTGCTGGACCGGGCCGAGCCGGCCGCGGAACGGGCGGCTTCAGCGGCCTGAGTACCGGGCCGCTCAACTCGGTACGAGTACGGCGACGGCCACCACGAGGACGAGCACGGCGGCGATGAGCAGCGCCCGCCGGCCGCGCCGGGTCCGGCGGAACGTGCGACGGGGCGGGGAGTCCGGGGACTCGTTCACCGTGCGGGCACGCTGTCCCGCACCGATCCCCTCGTCGGCGCCCCGCCTTCGGGCGATACGCGCCCCGCACCGAGAGAGGGGAACACACGAACAGGGGATTGGATGTTCGCTGGAACGTGTGGCCGTATCGGCGTTCATTGCTCAACTGCTGTGCGGTACATGATGATTACAGGGCGCAAGCGACCGGCTGCAGACCGCGACTGTGCTGTCCCAGAGATGCACCATGCACAAGGAGAATCACCAGATGAACTTCCTCACCAACCTGCTTGCCGGCGTCGTCCACTTCGCGGGTTGGCTCATCTGACCATTGCTCGATCAGGCGCCGTCGCTCCCCGTCCCACGGGAGCGGCGGCGCCGTCGTGTGCGCCGTCCGTTCCGTGCGGGGGGCCGCCGTTGGGGGTTCACGCCGCGAACGAGGAGAACATGTCGATGAGCGGCTGCGGTGCCCGGTCGTTGAAGATCGCCTCCAGGCCTTCGGCGGACTCCTGAGCGCTCTTCCCGCTCCGCGCGAAGAGGGGTGCCTCGTAGTCGGCCAGCGCGGATTCGAGGTCACCCGGGTGAGCGACGAGCGCCCGGCCCAGGTCGGCGCCGTCGGTCATCGCGAGGTTGGCGCCTTCGCCCGCGAAAGGAGACATCAGATGGGCCGCGTCGCCGAGCAGGGTGACGCCCGGGGTGCGCTTCCAGCAGTGCCCCGCGGGCAGCGCGTGAATGAGACGCGGCACCGGCAGGCCGTCACAGTCGGTGATCAGCCGCCGGAGTCCGGGCGCCCAGTCCGCGAAATGCTCGGCCAGTTCGGCCCTGGACGCCTCGGCGTCGGTGAAGTCGATCGTCGACAGCCGGCCCTCGGCCGCGCGCAGCGCGGCGTAGACATGGAGGCTGCCGTCGGATTCGCGGTGCGCGAGGAATCCCCGGTTGTCGCCGAGCGCGAAGAACATCCCGCCGCCGATGAGTTCGGCGCACTCGGGGTGGCGGGTGTCGGCATCGAGGAAGTCCAGTTCCACGAAGGAGATGCCGGTGTAGGCGGGGACGGCGTCGGAGAGCAGCGGACGGATACGGGACCAGGCGCCATCCGCCCCGACGAGCAGTCCGGCCGTGAAGGCGGTGCCGTCGGCGAGCGTGACCTCGTGCCGTCCTGCGCCGGTCGGCTCGGCACCGGTGATCTTGCTGCCCCAGCGCACGGTGCCCTCGGGCAGCGAGTCGAGCAGCAGGTCGCGCAGGTCTCCGCGGTCGATCTCGGGACGCCCACCCTGACCGTCGTCCGCCTGCTCATGCAGTACCTGGGCCCGCTTGTCGAGGACCCGCACCGCTTGGCCACCGGGATGGACCTTCTCCCGGAACCGCTCGTGCAACTCGGCGGCGCGCAGGGCGGCCTGGCCGGTTTCCTCATGGATGTCGAGCATGCCGCCCTGAGTGCGGGCGTTCCGGTCGGCCTCCAGGTCGAAGACGGCTGCCTCGATCCCGTTCACATGCAGTACGCGGGCGAGAGTGAGGCCGCCGAGGCCGGCGCCGATGATCGCGATGGGGTGGTGTGCGGTGCTCATGGTGGCGCCTCCAGCTCGTGCGGAATACCGGCCCAGGGTTCGCTGCGGGCCCATCCCCTCGGCGGCAACGGAAGGGCGAGGGGCACACACGCACCATAACGAACACGTTCGTCACGAACAAGTTCGTTCCCGTGGATGAGGTGCGTCCGACCCGGTCGTTCAGCCTGTTGCGGGGGCCAGCTGAGTGTCCCTGCGGACCAGGGCGGCATAGCGCCCGTCCCGGTCGAGCAGTTCCTCGTGACTGCCGCGCTCCGCCGCCCGCCCGCCGTCCAGGACGACGATCTGATCCGCGTCACGCACGGTGGACAGCCGGTGAGCGATGGTAAGAGTGGTGCGCCCGGCGGAGAGCGCGTCGATCGCTTCCTGCACGGCGAATTCGGTACGGGTGTCGAGGGCGCTCGTCGCCTCGTCGAGGATCAGCACCGGCGGGTCGCGCAGGATCGTGCGGGCGATGGCCAGGCGCTGCTTCTCACCGCCCGAGAACCGGTAGCCGCGTTCACCGACCAGGGTGTCGTAGCCGTCGGGCAGCGAGGCGATGTGGTCATGGATCTGTGCCGCGCGGGCCGCTGCCTCGATCTCATCATCGGTGGCCTCCGGCTTGGCGAAGCGCAGGTTCTCGGCGACGGAGGCATGGAAGAGGTACGTCTCCTGGGAGACCACCCCGATGGCCCTGGCGAGGGTGTCGAAGTCCAGATCACGCACATCGACGCCGTCGAGCGTGACCCGTCCGCCGGAGACGTCGTACAGCCTCGGCACCAGATAGCTGAGGGTGGACTTTCCGGAGCCGGTGGGACCCACGACGGCCAGGCTGCCGCCGGCGGGCACGGCCACGTCGACGCCGCTGAGGGTGGGGCCGCTCTTCTCGTCGTAGCTGAAGTCGACGTTCTCGAAGCGGATCTCGCCGCGGATCTTCTCCAGCCGGACCGGGTTCTCCGGCTCGGTGATGTCCACCGTGAGGTCGAGGTATTCGAAGATCCGTTGGAAGAGGGCGAGGGAGGTCTGCATCTGCACGCCGGTGGAGAGCAGGCTCACGGCGGGCCGGAAGAGGCCCTGCTGGAGCGAGACGAAGGCGACGAGCGTACCGATGGAGACGGCGGGTCCGCTGGACTGCAGGGTCATACCCGCGGCCCAGTAGATGACGGCCGGCATGGCGGCCATGACGATGCCGATCGTCGACATCCGCCAGCGTCCGGCCATGCTGGAGCGCACTTCGAGGTCGACCAGCCGCTCGGACTCCTCGGTGAAGCCCTTGGTGAGCGAGTCCGACCGGCCCATGGTGCGGCCGAGCAGGATGCCGCTGACGGAGAGCGACTCGGTGACCGTGGCCGCCATCGCGGCCATCTGCTTCTGCCGCTGGGTGGTGATCTTCTTGCGCTCCCGGCCGACCCGGCGGCTGATCCAGACGAAGACCGGCAGCAGGAGCAGCGAGACGACGGTGAGCCGCCAGTCGAGCGCGAGCATGGCGACGACGGTGGCGATGACCGCGGTGAGGTTGGAGACCAGCGAGGTAGCCGTCGAGGTGACGGTGGCCTGCATGCCTCCGATGTCGTTGGCGATCCGGGACTGGACCTCGCCCGTACGGGTCCTGGTGAAGAAGGCGAGCGGCATCCGCTGGAGCTGGGTGTAGACCGCGGTGCGCAGGTCATGCATCACGCGCTGGCCGACGGTGGTCGAGATGAGGGTCTGGAGCACGCCGAAGACACTGTTCATCACGGCGGTGAGGATCATGCCGAGAGCGAGCAGCGAGAGCAGTCCGGTCCGCCCCTGCGGGATGGCGGTGTCGAGGATTTCGCGCAGCAGGAACGGCGAGGCGACCGACACCAGCGACGAGGCGCCGACGAGCAGTCCGACCACCGCGAGGCGGCCACGGTAAGGATGGAAGAGGCGCAGGATGCGGCGCAGCTCGGCGGGCGGCTGCTCGGCGTCCTTCGGCGGGGGCGTCCACGTGGGTTCGTCGGGTTTCATGGGCTCCTTCGTCAGGCGTGCGACAACAGGGAGGGAAGGCTGCGACCGCCTGCAACGACCTGCGCGTCAGCGGTCCGCGACGGTCCGGATCGTCGGCCCGTCGGGATCCACGGTCCGTAACAGGCGAGTGGATAGGAGCATAGCTCATTGTTACCTGTACTCACAATGAACCAGGTCCTGATATTGTTCCTCGCATGGATTCCCCCGACCCCGACGGCCTGCTCGCCGAACAGCTGCTGCGGCTGACCCGCAGGCTCCAGCGCATCCAGAGCCGTCAGCTGGAGCCGGTCGGTATCACCCCCGCGCAGTTCCGGCTGCTGCGCACCGTCGCGCACTACGACGGCGCGCCGCGGATGGCGGATCTCGCGCAGCGCCTCGATGTGGTCCCGCGCGCCGTGACCACTCTGGTGGACGGCCTGGAGGCCAGCGGCCGGGTGCGCCGGGCACCCGATCCGGACAGCCGCCGGGTGGTCCGGATCGAGATCACCGACGAGGGCATCGCCACTCTCCGGTCGCTGCGCAACGGGCGCCGCGCGGCCGCAGAGGAGATCCTGGCTCCATTGACCGCCGATCAGCGCGAAGTGCTCGGCGGGCTGCTGACCGCTCTGGTCAACGGAATGCCGGAGCGCCGCTGCTGACCGGGTGCGGAGCACCGCGCCGAGCCGCCGAGGGGATCTCGAATGCCGCTGCTGGAGCCGAAGCCGGAAGCCCTGCGCCCCGGTGCGATGCGCAGCCCCACCCACGACCGGGTGCCCGACGAGCAGGCGCCGGGCACACCTGAGCCGCTGCGGAGCGAGCTGACCGACCTGTTGGGGCCGCAGAAGGTGCTGTGGAAGATCTCCGACCTGGTGCGGTACGCCTCCGATGCCAGCCCCTACCGCTTCGTGCCCCAGGTCGTCGTCGTACCCGAGGACATCGACGACGTCTCGGCGATCCTGTCGTACGCGCACGGCAAGGGCCGCAACATCGTCTTCCGGGCCGCGGGCACCAGCCTGAACGGCCAGGCACAGGGCGAGGACATCCTCGTCGACGTACGGCACCACTGGGCCGGCATCGAGGTCCTGGACGGCGGTGCGCGGGCCCGCATCCGGCCGGGGACGACGATCATGCGGGCCAACGCCACCCTCGCCCGGCACGGCCGGCTGCTCGGCCCCGACCCGGCGAGCGCGATCGCCTGCACGATCGGCGGGGTCGTCGCCAACAACGCCTCCGGGATGACCGCGGGCACCAGCCGCAATTCGTACCGGACCGTCTCGTCGCTCACCTTCGTACTGCCCGGCGGCACGGTGGTGGACACCGGCGATCCCTCGGCGGACGAGGACCTGGCGCACGCGGAGCCGCAGCTCTGCGCGGGGCTCCTCGCGCTGAAGGCGGAGATCGAGGCCGATCCCGGGCTCACCGCCCGGATCCGGGCCAAGTACGAGATCAAGAACACCAATGGGTACCGGCTCGACGCCTTCCTGGACGGCACGACACCCGTGAAGATCCTGCGCGGGCTCATGGTCGGCTCGGAGGGGACCTTCGGTTTCATCTCCGAGGTCGTCTTCGACACGCTGCCGCTGGACCGCCGCGTCTCCACCGCGCTGCTCTTCTTCCCGTCCCTGACCGCGGCGGCGGCCGCCGTCCCGCTGTTCAACGAAGCGGGTGCCATCGCCGTGGAGCTGATGGACGGGAACACCCTGCGGGCCTCCGTCAGCGTCCAGGGGGTGCCCGCCGACTGGGCCGGGCTGCCGAAGGAGACCGCGGCGCTGCTGGTGGAGTTCCGCGCCCCGGACGAGGAGGGCCAGGAGGCCTACGAGCGGGCGGCGGCCGGTGTCGTGCGCCGGCTGGAGCTGGTTAGGCCCGTCACCTCGGTGACCAATGAGTTCACCCGGGACGCCGGGACCATCTCCGGCTACTGGAAGGCCCGCAAGGCCTTCGTCACCGCGGTCGGCGGCTCCCGGCCGTCCGGTACGACACTGATCACGGAGGACTTCGCCGTCCCGCCCTCCCGGCTGGCCGACGCGTGCGAGGCGCTGCTGGCACTCCAGGCCGAGCACGGTTTCGACGCCGCCGTCGCGGGCCACGCGGCCCACGGCAACCTGCACTTCCTGCTCGCCTTCGACGCGGCGAAGCCCTCCGACGTCGACCGGTACGCCGCATTCATGGCGGACTTCTGCCGGCTGACCGTGGAGCGGTTCGACGGATCGCTCAAGGCGGAACACGCCACCGGCCGCAATATCGCGCCCTTCCTGGAGCTGGAGTGGGGACCGCGGGCGACCGAACTGATGTGGCGGACCAAGCAGCTCATCGACCCCGACGGGGTGCTGGCGCCCCGGATCGTCCTGGACCGCGACCCGAAGGCCCATCTGCGCGGCCTGAAGACCATCCCCCGGGTTGAGCCGGTGGCCGACCCGTGCATCGAGTGCGGATTCTGCGAACCGACGTGCCCCAGCCACGACCTGACCACGTCACCGCGCCAACGCATCGTGCTGCGCCGGGAGATGATGCGGCAGCCGGCCGGTTCGCCGGTGGAGACCGGGCTGCTCGACGCGTACGGCTACGACGCCGTCGACACCTGCGCGGGCGACTCCACCTGCAAACTCGCCTGTCCGGTCGGGATCGACACCGGCGCCATGATGAAGGCCTTCCGCCATCAACGGCACTCCCCGCGCGAGGAACGGGTCGCCGCGCTCACCGCGAAGAACTTCCGCGCCGTGGAGGCGGCGGCCCGGCTCGCGGTCGCCGCGGCGAGCCGGATCGACGACCGGCTGCTCGCAGGCGTCACCGGTCTCGCCCGCCGGGCCGTGCGCCCCGACCTGATGCCCGCCTGGCTGCCGGAGATCCCCGGGGCCGCCGCCCGGAAGCTGCCGCGCACCTCCAGGACGGGAGCGAGCGCCGTCTACTACCCGGCCTGCGTCAACCGCATCTTCGCCGGCCCCGAGGGACAGCACGTCCCGTCCCTGCCGCAGGCCGTGGTCGCCGTGTCGGCGCGCGCCGGAAAGCCGGTCTGGATCCCGCCGGACGTCGCCGGGACCTGCTGCGCGACGATCTGGCACTCGAAGGGGTACGACGCCGCGAACGCCGTGATGGCCAACCGGATCGTGGCTGCGGCCTGGGGCTGGACCGCGGGCGGAAGACTGCCGTTGGTCGTCGACGCCTCCTCGTGCACGCTGGGCATCGCCCATGAGGTGGTGCCGTATCTGACCGAGGACAACCGGGCCTTGCACAGCGAACTGACCGTCGTCGACTCCCTGGTCTGGGCCGCCGACGAACTCCTGCCGGAGCTGACGGTGCTGCGCCGAGCCGGCTCCGCGGTCCTGCACCCGACCTGCTCGATGGAGCATCTGGGCGATGTGGAGCACCTGCGCGCGGTCGCGGAGGCCTGCGCGCGGGAGGTCGTGATCCCGGACGACGCCGCGTGCTGCGGATTCGCGGGCGACCGCGGCATGCTGCACGAGGAGCTGACGGCCTCGGCGACCGCGAAGGAGGCCGCCGAGGTGAACACCCGGGAGTACGACACGTATCTCTCGGCCAACCGGATGTGCGAGATCGGCATGGACCGGGCGACGGGCCGTTCGTACTACTCGGTGCTGATGGAGCTGGAGCGGGCGACCCGGCCCGGTCCCGGTCAGGTCTGAAGGCCTGCGCGGTCACCCATGACGACGACCGGGTGCTGCTGCGGGTCCAGGGTGCGCAACAGCTTCTCCATGCCCGCCTTCGGCAGGCTCACACAGGCCGATGTGCCGCTGCCGTGGTCCATGTGCAGCCAGATGCTGCCGCCCTTGGACTGGCCCTCGGGCCGCGTCGGATCGTTGGGGGCGGTGCCCTTGACGCGGTTGTAGTCGATGGCGATGACGTAGTCGAAGTCGTGCCAGTGCGACTTGGCCCAGTAGTGCGGGGCCTGGATGGACGCCGACTCCGTGTACGGGAGCAGCGCACCGGGATCGGGCAGCACCCCGCCCGCGTCGGTGAGGCTGAAGACACCGACCGGGCTGCGCTTGTCGTCCTCGTGATGGTCGGCGGCCCAGCCCTTCTTGCCGTTGTGGGCCTTCCAGCCGGCGACCTTGTCCCAGGTGGTGCCGGTTCTGGTGTAGAACACGACCGTGGAGTCGGCGGAGTCCTTGCCCGCGCCGTAGACGGCGACGACCTGACGGGAGTTGGCCGGGATCTGCGACTGCAACCGGTCGCCGACATCCGGAATGCGCTTCAGGTCGACGGTCTGCGCCTTGTCCTTGCCCTTCGGCTTCCCGGCATCGGCCGACCGCGCTCCGTCCTTGTCCGCGTCCTGCCCACCACACGACGTCAGGGTCGTGATCAGGACACCGCAGGCGGCCGCCGAGACCACCACTCGTACCGCACCGGCTATATGCATCCGGTCATGGTCGCACTCCGTGGCGTTCGGCCCCGCCCACCTGTGCGGACCGCGGCGAATGCGTGCCGAATCTTTACCCCCGCACCCACCGGTAGCTGCCGCTCGGCCTGAGCGGGTCTGCGCTCGGGCGGGTCTCCCGGCGCGTAAAAGGGTTTGCCGCACCACCGACGAGACGCGAGGATTGGACGGTTTGGTCCCCCCACATGCTTCTCCCCACGTGATTCTGGAGGTCCCTCGCGGACCTCAGCTCCTTCCGATCTTTGGGACGTCATGCAAATTCGCGATCTTCCGTACCCGGATCCCGGCGATCCCGATGTCCGGTCGGGCCCTCGCTTTCTGATCTGGCTCGGCCGCAACCAGATCCGCGGACAGCTCAAGTCCATGTCGTGGGGCCTGCTTCACCAGTGCTCCATCGCCGGACTGCCGCTCGCCGTCGGGTTCGCCGTCCAGGCGGTCGTCGACCGGTCGGGCGGGCGGCTCGCGCTGGCCGGCGCTCTGATCGCGGTTCTCGGCGTGCTGATCGCCGTGGGCGACACCATGCTGCACCGGACCGCCGTCACCAACTGGATCACCGCGGCCGCGCGGGTCCAGCAACTGCTGGCCCGCAAGACCGCGGAGCTCGGCTCGGCACTGACCCGCCGGGTCGCCGCGGGCGAGGTCGTCGCGGTCTCGACAGGCGATGTGGAGAAGATCGGCTGGTTCGTCGAGGCCCTCTCCCGCTTCGCCTCCGCCGCTGCCGCCCTCGTCATCATCTGTGTCGGCCTCGTCCTCTATCTGCCCTCGCTGGGCGTGCTCGTGGCACTCGCCATGCCGCTGCTCGCCCTGGGTGTCCTGCCGCTCCTCCCCCGCGCCACCCGCCGCGCCGACGTCCAGCGCGAGCAGTCCGGCAAGGCCACCGAGCTGGCCTCGGACACCGTGGCCGGGCTGCGTGTGCTTCGCGGCATCGGCGGCGAGGAACTGTTCCTGGTCCGCTACCG
>NZ_JAFMPZ010000250.1 GCF_017353455.1 Streptomyces laculatispora | reverse complement strand
TCGTGGGCGCGGGCCCGCGCCGCGGAGCAGCGGCTGCGCGACCTGGCACTGCTGCGCCGGGTCCGTGACCGGATCGACCGGGAGTACGCGCAGCCGCTGGACGTCGAGGCGCTCGCCCGCGGCGCGAACATGTCCGCGGGGCACCTCAGCCGCCAGTTCCGGCTGGCGTACGGCGAGTCGCCTTACTCGTACCTGATGACGCGTCGTATCGAGCGCGCGAAGGCGCTGCTGCTCCGTGACGGCCTCAGCGTCACCGAGATCTGCTTCGCGGTCGGCTGCTCGTCCCTGGGCACCTTCAGCACCCGCTTCAACGAGCTGGTCGGGATGCCGCCCAGCACCTACCGGCGCCGTGCGACGGGCGCTGCGCCGGGGATGCCTCCCTGCGTGGCGAAACAGGTGACACGACCGGTCAGGAATCGAGAAGCGCCCGTCCCCGAGCCGCAACTAGCGTGATGGGCATGGCATCCATCGAATCCGTCACCCTCGAAGTAACCGATCCCACAGCCGCCCACCGCTTCTGCACCAGCGCCTTCGGACTGGACACGCAGCTGCGTCTGCGGGCCTCGGAGACGCCCACGACCGGCTTCCGCGGGTTCACACTGTCGCTCACGGTGTCCCAGCCGGCCACCGTCAACAGCCTCATCGACTCGGCCCTCGAAGCTGGCGCCACGTCGCTGAAGCCCGCCGCCAAGTCGTTCTGGGGCTACGGCGGTGTCGTGCGGACCCCGGACGGCACGATCTGGAAGGTCGCGACCTCGGCGAAGAAGGACACCGGCCCAGCCACCCGGGAGATCGACGAGATCGTGCTCCTGCTGGGCGTCGAGGACGTGGTCGCGAGCAAGCGGTTCTACGTCGGCCAGGGCCTTGCCGTGGCGAAGAGCTTCAGCCGCATGTACGTCGAGTTCGCCGCCGGCCCGAGTCCCGTCAAGCTGGCGCTGTACAGACGCCGCGCCCTGGCGAAGGACGTCGGGGTCTCCCCCGACGGCACCGGATCGCACCGGCTCGTGATCGGCGGCGACGCCGGTCCTTTCACCGACCCGGACGGGTTCGCCTGGGAGGCCGCGTCGCCGGCACTCGCGCCCTGATGTGACGACGAACGGCGTCTGCCGGCGAACGGCGGAGCCCCTGTCCTCTCCCCTTCCCCTCCCTCCTCTCCGGCAGAGCGCGAACGGAACCGGCGCCCGGTGCCAAGTACAGGGTGAGACCGTCGTCCGGCGGTCGGAGACGGAGATTCCGTGATACCGGATACCCGGGAACACGAGGGGCGCGGTGAGCGCGCTCCCGACCACGGCGGCGACGCCGACAGCGACGCCCGGCTGACGCGGTCGGCGGCCGGTGACGCGGCGGCGTTCACCCCGCTGGTCGAGAGGTACTCGACCGCCCTGCACGGCTACTTCGCCCGGCGCATGCCCGGCGCGGCCGACGATCTGCTGGCCGAGGCGTGGTTGCAGGCGTTCGCCGCGCGGCGCACGTTCGACCCCTCGCGCGGCTCGGCGCGGGGCTGGCTGTTCGGGGTGGCCCGCAACGTACTGTCCCAGCACCTGCGGCGGGCGGGACGGAAGGAGGCCGTACCGGGACCGGAGGTCGTCGACCCCTGGCAGGCGGTGGACCAGCGCCTCGACGCGGCCGCACTGGCACCCGCGCTGCGCCAGGCGCTGGCCGAACTACCAGCCGAGGAACGTGAGTTGCTGCTCCTGGTCAGCTGGGAGCAGCTCACCCCGGGGGAGGCGGCCACCGCCGTGGGCATCCCGGCGGGCACGGCCCGCTCGCGGCTGCACCGGGCCCGGGGCCGGCTGCGTGACCGGCTCGCCCCGCCCCGCCCGGCGGGCCGGCGACTGAGCGTGACGGGAGACCTGGCATGAGTCCGTACGACGACGTGGAGCAGACCGGCATGGGGACGCACGGCGCGAAGGAGAGCGGTATGGACGAGCGAGCGACGCTGCTGGACTTCCCGGGAGCCGATGAGCTGATGGCCGCGGGGCAGGTCGGGGAGCCGTCGGCACAGGCGCTGTCCGGTGCGCTGGCGCGGGTCGGGACGGCGGCGGCAGCGGAGGCGGCCGGGCGCGGTACGGGCGACGTTGCGGCGACGCCGGTGCGGCGGCTGTCCGCGCGCCGCCGGGTCCTCGTCGGCATGTTCACCGCCGCCGCCGTCGCGGCCGGCGCGGTGACGTACGCGAACGCCGGTGCCGGGTCCGCGGCGCCCACGGGCACGGGGACACGGGGCGAGACGCGGGCGGCGGGCGCGGGCGTCTTCCTGAACGACATGTCCACCGTTGCCGCGAGCCAGTCGGCCACCACAGGGAAGTACTGGAAGACGCACACGAAGGCCGGGGACACCTATCTTTCGCAGTCCATGGACTTCTACGTCATGAACGACGGCAAGGCCTACAAGAAGGGACGCCGGCCCGACTGGCAGTTCGGGCCGAAGAACGTCGACTGGAAGGGTCTGGATCAGCTGACCACGGACCCGGCGAAACTGCTCCAGCTACTGCGGACACCGGCGAAGACCAACGACATCGCCCCCTTCGACCAGGCGACCGCCCTGCTCGGCGACACCCCTGCGAGCCCGAAGCTGCGGGCGGGGGTGTTCAAGGCGATGGCCGGACTGAAGGGCGTCAGGCTCGTCGGGGCCGTCAAGGACAGCACCGGGCGCGGCGGGACGGCCCTTGAGTTCCAGGAGGCCAGGAGCCTCGGCCGGGTGACCGTCGACCCGAAGACGAGCGCGATCCTGGAGTACACCTTCACGTGGACGTCGGGGCCGAGCAAGGGCAAGGTCACCCACGACACGATCCTGTCGATGGGCTTCACGGACAGGATCGGCTGAACCTGACGGCGGGACAGGAGGAGGGCCACGAAACGGGGCGGGGTGGCGGGAGCACTTGCACATCAACCCGGCACCCTGCCCCGCCGCCAACTCCCGCCGCCGTCCCGGTTCCCGCTCCCGGGCTACGGTGGCCGCCTACGCAGAGGTCCGCCTGCGGACCAGCTCCTTGCCCTCCTCCGGCAGCGCGTCGGCGGCCAGCAGGCGCGGCAGCAGGTCACCGTCCAGGGTCAGGGCCCGGAAGGCGAGCGCGACGGTCACGTCGTGATCCGGCCGGTGCACGACCTCGACCAGGTCGTCGGCGCGGATGTCGCCGGGCTCGATCACGCGCAGGTACGCCCCGGGCAGCGCGGCCTGCGTGAACCGCTTGATCCAGCCATCACGCCCCAACCAGCCCTGGAACGTCCCGCACGGGATCCGCGGGCAGGAGACCTCCAGGATCACATCCGGCCCGATCCGCCAACGCTCCCCGATCAGGGCGCCGTTGACGTCCAGTCCCAGGGTCGTGAGGTTCTCCCCGAAGACCCCGTCGGCCAGCGACCGGCCCAGCTCGGCCTCCCAGCCGTCGAGGTCCTCGCGGGCGTAGGCGTAGACGGCCTGGTCGGAGCCGCCGTGGTGCTTCACGTCATAGACCCGGTCACCGGCGAGGCCGACGGCACCCGTGCCCTTGGGGCCGGGGGCCGTGACAGCGACCGGCCCGCCGACGGGGCGCTTGTCGATACCGGTGGAACTCAGCCCCTTCCAGGGGTTGGGACGGGGGCGGCCGATATTGACGGAGAGCAGCTTCATTCAGGGGACCATACGATCATCCCCAGCGCCGGGGCGACACATATATTGCGCCACCCGGCGCCGACAGCCCGGCGCTCCGACGAAGGCACCGGATGGACGCGCTCCACGTGCCGGATCTGTACGGCGGGCGGACCATGGAGTCGGGCGGCGGTGCCCGCGCTCAGCCGTGCCCCGAGCCGCGGCCGTGCACCTGCCCGTCACTCGAATGCCACACCCCGCCGACAGTCTCATCTCATATCTGAGATAGCCTTTCGGTATGTCAGATGACTACCTCGTACGTATCGGCAAGCTCATACGTGACGCCCGTCAGCACCGGGGCTGGACACAGAGCCAGCTCGCCGAGGCGCTCGCCACCAGCCAGAGCGCCGTGAACCGCATCGAGCGCGGCAATCAAAACATCAGCCTTGAGATGATTGCCCGCATCGGTGAAGCACTCGACAGTGAGATCGTGTCGCTCGGCTATGCCGGACCCATGCACCTGCGGGTGGTCGGCGGGCGCCGGCTCTCCGGCTCCATCGACGTGAAGACCAGCAAGAACGCCTGCGTGGCGCTGCTCTGCGCCTCGCTGCTCAACAAGGGCCGTACGGTGCTGCGCCGGGTGGCCCGCATCGAGGAGGTCTACCGCCTCCTGGAGGTCCTGAACTCCATCGGGGTGCGCACCCGGTGGATCAACGACGGCACCGATCTGGAGATCGTGCCGCCCGCCCGGCTCGACATGGACGCCATCGACGCGGACGCCGCCCGCCGGACCCGGTCGATCATCATGTTCCTCGGGCCGCTCCTGCACCGGCTGGACCAGTTCAAGCTGCCGTACGCGGGCGGTTGCGACCTCGGCACCCGGACCATCGAGCCGCACATGATCGCGCTGCGCCGCTTCGGCCTGGAGATCGCCGCGACCGAGGGCATATATCACGCCCAGGTCGACCACACCGTCATACCCGGCCGCCCCATCGTGCTGACCGAGCGCGGCGACACCGTGACCGAGAACGCACTGCTGGCCGCCGCCCGGCACGACGGCACCACCGTCATCCGCAACGCGTCCTCCAACTACATGGTCCAGGACCTCTGCTTCTTCCTGGAAGCGCTGGGCGTACGGGTGGACGGCGTCGGCACGACGACGCTGACCGTGCACGGTGTGCCGACCATCGACGTGGATGTCGACTACTCCCCCTCCGAGGACCCGGTCGAGGCGATGAGCCTGCTCGCCGCCGCCGTCGTCACGGAGTCCGAGCTGACGATCCGCCGGGTGCCGATCGAGTTCCTGGAGATCGAGCTCGCGGTGCTGGAGGAGATGGGCGTCGACTGCGGCCGCACGTCGGAGTACGCGGCCGACAACGGACGCACCCGGCTGGTTGACCTGACGGTCAGGCCCTCCAAGCTGGAGGCGCCGATCGACAAGATCCACCCGATGCCGTTCCCCGGCCTCAACATCGACAACGTGCCGTTCTTCGCGGCCATCGCCGCCTCGGCCCAGGGCCAGACCCTCATCCATGACTGGGTCTACGACAACCGCGCCATCTACCTCACCGACCTCAACCGCCTCGGCGGCCGGCTCCAGCTCCTGGACCCGCACCGGGTACTCGTCGAGGGTCCGACCCGGTGGCGCGCGGCCGAGATGATGTGCCCGCCCGCACTGCGGCCGGCCGTGGTAGTGCTCCTCGCGATGATGGCGGCCGAGGGAACCTCCGTGCTGCGCAACGTGTATGTGATCAACCGCGGTTACGAAGAGCTGGCGGAACGGCTGAACTCGGTGGGCGCACAGATCGAGACCTTCCGCGACATTTAGCGGGCGAAAGCCGCCGCACCCCGCCTGACCCGCTACTCGGGGAATCAGGGAGGGGTGCGGCGGCATCCGTGGGGCTTCTCAGCTCTGTCTGCAACGACGGCGATCCCATTCACGGCCTGGATCCTGGTTCCAGAGTGCTCGGGCGCCTGCCCCCGCCCGGGAGTGTCCCCGCGTTCGAGCGGTCGATCGCGCGCACCGACCTCCTCGGATCGGACAACCTCATCCCCGGAACACTTGGCGCACGTACGCCGACGAACAACTACGCGGACCGGAGACTGAGCCGCCAAGCGGCACGGCGTTGTTCTGAACCCGGTTCGCACGCCCTTTCACCAGACCGAACCCGCCTGTCAGTCCGCGTAGTTGAGCAGTGTGTTCCGTGAGTTCCCCTGCCCACTGCTGCGGGATTCCGCGAACCCGTCGGATTCGGGTGGCGCATACGGTCAGCTCATCGGCGGGGCCGATCGCGGCGGGCCGCCCCCAGGGTGGAGTCCGGGTCAAGGGCGCGGTTCGTGGGCGGCGGACAGCCCGGCCCCGCGTGCCGCCAGCAGTTCGGACACCCTGTCCAGCGGCAGTGCCTGAACGTGGTGGCCGTCGCGGCCGGTCATCGAGTGGGCGCCGGTGAGCACATTGAGCACCGCCTCCTCGACCGACTCGACGACCGCGCCGTAGAAGGGGTCCATCCGGCCCCACGGCACGAATCGCATCGACTCGTACGGGGCGCTGCCGTCGTCGGCGGGGAATGTGCTGGTCAGCGCGGACTCGTTGGCCGTGGAGAAGGCCAGGAAGATGTCCCCGGAGAAGTGGCTTCCGGTGGTGCCGGTGCGGGCGAGGCCCAGGGTGACGCGGCGGGCCAGCGCCTTGCACTGCCCCGGGAGCAGCGGGGCGTCCGTCGCCACCACCACGATCACCGAGCCCGCACCGGGCGGCACCTGACGCTCGCCCTCGGCTGCCGGTCCGGGGCGGTCCGGCAGTTCGGGTCCCACCGGTACACCGGCCACCACCAGTTCGCGACGCGCACCGAAGTTGGCCTGGACGAACGCGCCCACGGTATAGCGGTCCTCGCCGTACTCCACCACCCGCGACGCGGTCCCCGAGCCGCCCTTGAAGCCGTAGCAGCGCATCCCCGTCCCGCCGCCGACGCAGCCTTCCTCGACCGGGCCGGTCGACGCCGCCTCGATGGCGGCCGCGGCGTGGCGGGACTCCACGGCCGTGCCGTGGATGTCGTTGAGGTGGCCGTCCCAGGTCTCGGTGACCACCGGCAGCAGCCACTCCGGCGCCATGCCGCGGCAGTTGGCGCGCACCCACTCGATCACGCCGCGGTGCACCGGGCCGACCGCGTACGTGTTGGTGATGAGCACCGGCACGGCGAGTGAGCCGCTCTCCTCGATCCAGGCGGTGCCGGTCATCTCACCGTTGCCGTTGAACGAGTGCCAGCCGGCCGCGCAGGGCAGGCCCACACCGTCCCGGCCGCGCGGCAGGAGCGCGGTCACTCCGGTGCGCACGTCGTCGCCCTCGCAGAGGGTCACATAACCGACCTCGACACCGGGAACGTCCGTGATCGCGTTCCACGGCCCCGGCTCGCCGGTCAGGGGTATGCCCAACTCGCGTGCCCTCATGCGGTTCTCGTCCACGGGTTCTTCCCTCGCGCCGTCGTCAGCCATGCGCGCAGAGAATACGGGACCGGTCGGCGCCCCGGGAGGAGCGGTTCGGGGTGCGTGGCGGGACCTCTGGCGCGCCGGGTGTCCTGAGCGCCGGTACTCGTGCCGGGCTCCGCCCGGGGGTCAAAGGGCGGCGAGCAGGCCGTCGAGCGGGGCCGGTACGCGGTCGGCGGCGAGGGCCTCGACGAGGACGCGGCCGTAGTGGATCTTGCGCCCCTTCTTCGTGCCGAGGAAGCGCCTCAACTGCTGGTGCGCGGTGCGGCCCTGCTGCGCGGGCTGCCGTTGGAAGGTCTGCAGGGCTCGCCCGTCGCCCTGCTCCCTGACGACTTCCTCCACCCGTGCCACGCCCAGGGCGCGGATGAGCTCGTCCTCCAGATCCGCGGCGCAGACGAAGAACTCCGACCGCGCCGCGTCGGACCGCCGCAGACCGCGGGCGTAGTGGCCACGCTCCGCCTCGTCGCACAGCCCCGTGAGACGGAGGTCCAGGCCGGGCGGCCCGAGGAGGCGGGCGAAGCGCCCAACGCTCATCGCACCGCCCATCGGCAGGACGCAGACGCCTTCGGCCGCCAGGTCCCGGCCGCGGTTCGCGGCCAGCGCGTCGAGCGCCGCGGCGTCACTGGGCCCTTCCAGCAGGACAGCTGTCCGGGCGGGCAGTCGCGCGGCCAGCTCACGCGCGGGATCACCGGGGCCACCTGCCACCCACGCGACAACCGCGTCCCGGAACGCCTCCATGTCGGCCACGGGACGAGTCTCCGCCCTTTCCGGCCGCCGCGCCGGGAATTTCCGCCGTTCCCCGGGCACCCGCGGTGCTGCCGTCAGCCGCGGTCGTCCCCGGACTGCGGTTCGGCGGCGACCTCGCCGTGGCTGAGCCACGGCCGGGCGAGCAGGACCAGGGCGAGGCCCGCCAGGGCGAGCGCGGTGAGCACGATGAGGGCCATGGGGGTGGCGCTGTCCTCGCCGAAGACGCCGACGAGCGGTGAGGCGAGCGCGCCGAACAGGAACTGGAGGCCGCCGAGCAGCGCCGAGGCCGCACCCGGGGCGACGCGCCCGAGGGTCTGGCCGATGCTCATGGTGGCGGGGAAGACCAGGCCGATGCCGGCCATGGTGACGAAGAGGCAGATCCAGGTGGCCGCGAGGGTCTCCCCCGCCAGGGCCGGGACCACGAGCAGCGCCACCGCGCCGGCGCCGGAGACCGTGAGCCCGGCGATCAGGAGCGTGTTCATCCGGACCCGGCGGGAGAGCCGCGCGAACGTGGCACCGGCGATGAGCATGCCCACCGCGTTCGACGCGAAGATCAGCGAGTACACCGTGGCCGAGACACCGTGCACGTTCTCGAAGACGAAACTGGATCCGCTGATGTACGCGAACAGCGCGGCCGAGGTGAAGCCGAGCACGAGCACGTACCCCATGAAGGCCCGGTGGGTGAGCAGCGTGCCCATCGTGCGCAGGGTGCCGGCCAGTCCGCCGCTGTGCCTTCGTTCGGGAGGCAGCGTCTCGGGGACCTTGCGCAGTACGGCGGCCCGGAGCAGTACGCCGATCACGGCGAGGACGAGGAAGACGGTGCGCCAGGTCGAGAACGACAGGACGGCGCCGCCGATGACGGGTGCGGCGATCGGTGCGATGCCGATGATCTGGGAGAGCAGCGCGAAGTAGCGCGGCACGTCCGCACCCCGGAAGCAGTCGGTGATCACCGCTCGGGCCAGCACCATGCCGGCCGCGCCCGCGACGCCCTGGAGGAAGCGGGCCGCGGTGAGCAGTTCCACGTTCGGCGCGACGGCGCAGAGCAGTGAGAAGAGGATGAAGCCCGCGACTCCGGACAGCAGGAGCCGGCGGCGGCCCCAGCCGTCGCTCATCGGGCCGATCAGGAGCTGCCCCACCACCAGGCCGGCCAGGAACGCGGTGAGGGTGAGCTGCACAGCCGCGCTGCTCGCGTGCAGCGCGGCCCCCATCGAGGGGAAGCCGGGCACGTACATGTCGGTGGCCAGCGGGGCCACGGCGGTCAGTGCGCCCAGCACGGCGACCAGGGCGGATACCTGCTTGGGCGAGGCGAGCGGGGTGAGCGGCTGTATGACGACCGAGGTCTGCGCAGCCTGGGACGCCGCCTCGTCGGAGGCGGGTGAAGGGGTTAGCATGGAGCGAAAGATAACCGATGGTTCACTGGTTAACAAAGGAGTGTTGGTGCAGTCCCATCCCGATGGTGTCCGCGATCAGTGGGTCAGCCACAACCCCGGTCTGAACGTCTCCGCCATGGAGGTGGTGGCACTGGTCAAGCAGGTTTCCTCGCTGTTCGACCGCGCCCTCGAACCGCTCTACGAGGGTGCCCCGCTCACCGCACCCGAGGCGGACCTGCTCATTCCGCTCCGCTGGGCGACCGAACCGTCCATCGCGCGCCGACTGGCCGACAACATGGGTATGTCGCGCGCCGGAGTGAGCAAGACGCTGGCCAAGCTGGAGAAGCGCGGCCATATCGAACGCACCCGGAATCCCGCCGACCGGCGGGCCGCGCTCGTGACCATCACGGAGTCGGGGAAGCAGGCCATCGACCAGCTCTTCCCGCGCCAACTCGCCATCGAGGCGGAGCTGCTGTCCGGTCTGGGCGAGGACCGGACGAGGGTGCTGGACGCGCTCGCGCTCCTCGCCGAGGTGATGGACGGCGGACCGGCCGACCGGGGCCGCGGCCTGTCCAACATCCGTGGCAACCAGGTTCCTTGATACCCGCGTTGTCCTGCGCGGTCAGGCCTGGGCTCTCAGTTCTCCTCGGTCAGTTGCTCGTCCAATTCGTCGAAGAGCAGTTCGCCGTGGTCGATCTGCCCGGTCCGGTACGCGGAGCGCGCGACCAGGTGCGCGGCGACCGGGCCGGTCATCAGCTGGAAGAAGCCGATCAGCGCCAGGGTTGCCAGGTCCATGCCGCTGCGCAGTCGCAGCGCGACCCCGGCCAGCACGATCAGCATGCCGAGGGACTGCGGCTTGGTGGCCGCATGGCTGCGGGACAGGACGTCCGGCAGTTTCAGCATGCCGATCACGCCCAGCAGGCAGATGGCCGCGCCGAGGAGGACCAGGACCGCGCCTGCCGTGTCGGTGATCTGGAGCCAGACGCTCATGGCGTTTCCCTGCCCGTCCTCTTGGGGCCGTCGGCGCGAGGGCGGCCCGGCGGCCGGTCGCGTACGGCGATGAAGCGCGCGATGCCGACCGAACCGGTGAAACCGAGGAAGGCCAGCACCAGCATGATCGGGAAGTAGAACGGGTCGCGCGCGAAAGCCGACTTGGCGCCGAGGCCGGCGATGATCAGGGCCGCGCAGACATCGAGCGAGATCGCGCGGTCCAGCATCGAGGGACCTCGCCAGATGCGGGTCAGCAGGCCCGCTCCGGCGATGACGATCACGACGACGGCCGCGGTGAGCAGCACCCGGTCGACGGTCTCCGGAACGCTCATGCGTCCTCCCCCTGGTCTCCCGGCTGCCCGCCGGTGTGTGGTGCCGTAGGTGGCGCGACGGCGACGCGGGCGATCTCGTCGCGGGTGCCGAAGGCCCGGACCGTCAACTCCTCCAGGCGCCATACGGAACGCCGGGCGGCGTCCAGTTCGGCGGGCCGGTCCGCGTCGAGGACGTGCAGGAAGAGGGTGGCTGTGGCGCGGCGCACCTCGACGACCGATCCGCCGGGCACGTTGGACACGGCGACCGCGGTCGCCGTGAGCATCAGGTCCGAGCGGCAGCGCAGTGGTACGGCGATCACGGCGGCCCGGTGCGGACGGTCGCCGAAGATCTGCCGGGTGACCCGCACGCCGGAGGTGTACATGTCGTAGAGCAGAAAGCCGCCCAGCCGCAGCATGCCCCAGGGGTGCAGGCGAAGCCCGAGGTCCACCTGCGGCAACGGGAACGCCAGGCAGACCGCGACCGCGACCACCGCGCCGGTCAGCACATTGGCCCAGTGCAGACCGGACCAGAGCAGCACCCAGATGACGGTGAGCCAGGCGATCAGCGGGAGGTCGAGCACGCGCCGGCGGCGGCCGCGGCCGAACTCACAGCTGAACGGCGGCAGGTCCTTGTTCCGGTAGGAGAACCTGATCAGTCGTCTCACCGTCCGAGCACCGCCTCGACATAGGGGGAGCGTGCGATGAGTTCGGCGGCCGAGCGGTCGGTGTACGACGTCAGCGGCCCGGCGAACACGGTGAAGGCGAGTCCGAGCGCGACCGTCGCGGCGGTGGCCCAGGTCATCGGCCGCGGCAGCTTCGTCGTCGTGGTGACGGCGTGACCGTGCAGGGTGGCGGCGACCGCGCGGCCGGCCGGCTGGTGGCGGAGCCGTACGCCTTCGTCGCCGGTGCCGCGCATCCGGTCCGGGCCCTCGTCGGCGTCGCTGTCGTCCTCCTCGTCGGACTCCAGGACCGTGCCGTCCAGCGCCTGCCCCGGAGGAGCGGCCCGCCAGAACGCCAGGTTCCACACCTTGGCCATCACGTACAGCGTGAGAAGGCTGGTCGCCGTCGATCCGATGACGAGGGTCCAGGCCCAGACACTGCCGTCGGCGACACCGGCGCGCATGAGTCCGAGCTTGCCGATGAATCCGGACAGCGGCGGGATCCCGGCCAGGTTCATCGCGGGTACGAAGAAGAGGACGGCCAGGAGCGGTGCGGCCTTGGCGATTCCGCCGAGCCGGGTCAGTTCGGTGGTGCCGCCGCGCCGTTCGATCAGACCGGCCACCAGGAAGAGCGTGGTCTGCACGGTGATGTGGTGGACGACGTAGACGATCGCACCGCCGTACGCCTCCCGGGTGGCGAGCCCGATACCGAAGACCATGTAACCGATGTGGCTGATGAGGGTGAAGGAGAGCAGCCGCTTCAGGTCGGTCTGGGCGACGGCCCCCAGGATGCCGACGACCATCGAGGCGAGGGCGGCCGCCATCAGCAGATCGCCCAGCCGGTTTCCGGGGAAGAGCAGGGTCTCGGTGCGCAGCATGCAGTAGACGCCGACCTTGGTGAGCAGTCCGGCGAAGACCGCGGTGACCGGGGCGGGCGCGGTCGGGTAGGAGTCGGGGAGCCATGCGGCGAGCGGGAAGACGGCGGCCTTGATGGCGAAGACGGTCAGCAGCATCGCCTGGATCAGGGTCTGGACGCCCAGTGGGAGTGCGGCGAGGCGCCCGGCCAGCTGGGCGAAGTTGGCGGTACCGGTGGCCGCGTACGTCATCGCGATGGCGGTGAGGAAGAGCATCGAGGAGAACAGCGAAATGATCACGTAGGTGGAGCCCGCGCGGACCCGGGAGCCGGTGCCGCCGAGCGTGAGCAGGACGAAGCTGGCGACCAGCATGATCTCGAAGCCGACGTAGAGGTTGACCAGGTCACCGGCGAGAAAGGTGCAGGAGACCCCGGCGACCAGGATCAGGTAGGCGGGGTGGAAGACCGCCACGGGCGTCTCCTCGTCCCGGTCGGCCATGCCCTGGCCGAGGGAGTAGACGAGGACGCAGAGGGTGACGGCCGAGGAGACCGTCAGCATCAGCCCGGAGAGCCGGTCGGCGACCAGGGTGATGCCGAGCGGCGGGGCGAAGTCGCCGAGGTGGACGGTGAGCGGGCCGTCCATGTCGGCGGCGACCATCAGGGTGACCGAGAGTCCCAGTACGGCGGTGAGCACGGCGACGCTGATGAAGCGCTGGAACTGTTTGAGCCGGGTGCCGAAGGCCAGGCTCAGGCCGGTGGCGCAGAGCGGCAGCAGCACCGGCAGCGGGACGAGTACGTTCACCCGGTGTCTCCTCGGTTCGCGTCGTCGGGGTCGGGGGCGGGGTCCGGGCCCGGCGCGGCGCCGGGACCGGGCGCCGCGCCGGGGCTCCCGTCGTCCTCCTCCGCCGCGTAGTGCTCCGGGTCCGCGCCCAGGACGTCGTGCCACAGGTCCCCGGACGCGTCCCGGCCGCGGGCCTGCAGGGCACGGTCGGCGCGCAGCCTGGCTCTCAGCCGGCGGCGCTCCGCCCGGTAGCGGCGGCGTTCCTCGTCCGAACGATCGGACTCGGCCCGGTACTGCTGGCGCAGTTCGTCGCGCTCCCCCCGCACCTCGGCGCGCAGCACGATGCGCCGGTCCTCCAGGTCGTCGTGGACCTCGTCCGTGCCGGTCAGCTGGTGGCTGCGGTAGGCCATGGCCAGGAGGAACGCGGTGGTGGCGAGTGTGATGACGATGGCGGTGAGGGCGATGGCCTGGGGCAGCGGATCGGTGACCTTGCCCAGCGCGACGCCGTAGAGCAGGGGTTCGCGGCCGGCGGTTCCGGTCGCGGACAGGACGAGCAGGTTGATGCCGTTGCCCGCGATCACCGCGCCCAGCAGGATCCGGGTGAGGGGCCGGGTGAGCATGAGGATGCCGCCGACCGCGCACAGCACCGCGGCGGTGGCGAGGAGCGAGGCGCTGACGGTCATCCCGCGCCTCCCGTCCCGGGTGCCGGTCCGGAAGCGGGCCCCGACAGCGCTCCGGCGGCCTGTTCGGCGGCGGCCCGCTCGATCTGCCGGTCGATCTTGGCGCCGAGGGCCCGCACGATGTCCAGCACCACGCCCAGTACCAGGAGATAGACGCCGAAGTCGAAGATCACCGGCGTACCGAAGTGGTACTCGCCGATCAGCGGCAGATGTCCCCGGTGGGTCCAGGCGTGCAGGACCGTGCCGTCGGCGAGACCCAGCAGAGCGACCCCGGTGGAGAGGAACAGGCCCAGACCGGTGAAGAGTCCCGGCTGCAGCGGGGCGGCCTCGGCGAGTTCGAAGCGGCCGCCCGCCAGGTACCGGGTGATCAGGGCGACTCCGGCGACCAGTCCGGCGACGAAGCCGCCGCCCGGCATGTTCTCGGCGCAGAACAGCAGGTACACCGAGAGCACCAGGACCGGGTGGAACAGCAGCCGGGCCACCACCTCGAAGACCACGGAGCGGTGCTCGGGCGCGAGCGTGGCGCCGGCCGCCAGCCAAGCGCGCTCCGGTGCCGCTTCGTCGCCCTGCGGCAACCCCGTCAGCCGGGCGGCGGTCACCGACCAGGCGGTGTGCCCCTGTCGCTCCAGGGGCGATGCGGCCCCCTCGGCGCGGCGGTGCAGATAGATCAGGCTCGTCACACCGATCGCCGCGGCGGCGAGCACGGCGGACTCCCCCATCGTGTCCCAGGCCCGCAGGTCGACCAGGATGGTGGCCACCACGTCCTTGAGTCCGTGGTGCGCAGTCTCCTCGACCATGGCGGCGCCCGCCGGTTTCGCGGTGCGCGCGGCCGCCGCGACCCAGACGACCACGCTCAGAGTCGCCGCCGCGGCCAGCGCCACCGGGATGCGCACGGCACGGCGCCAGCTGCTGACCGACTCCTGGAAGTGCACCGGCATCCGCCGCAGCACCAGCACGAACACGATCATCGACACGGTCTCCACGCAGAACTGCGTGAGCGCCAGGTCCGGACCGCCCTGGACGACGAAGAGCAACGCGGTCCCGTATCCGGTGAGGCCGGCCAGCACCACGGCCTTCATGCGCCGTCTGACGGTGAGGCAGAGCAGGGCCGCCGCGCAGGTCAGCACGGCGACGGCACCCTGCAGCGGTACGTCCCAGAGCCGGGGTGCCGCGGCCCCCTGCCAGGGGCGGTCGGCGGCGAGCACGGCCAGTTGCCCGCCGAGCATCACGAGCAGCGTGGTGGCGAGGTAGACGGAGAGCGAGCCGCGCTGGACGAATCCGGTGATCTGGAGGGAGAGCCGCTCCAGGCCGAGCAGCAGATGGCCGAAGACGTTGTCGGCGGTGGGCCAGGCGATCCGCCGGGAGAGCCGGGTGACCTCGCCCCGCCACGCGAAGAGCGCGGCGCCGCCCGCCAGGGCGACGGCCGAGAGCAGCACCGCGGTGCCGAATCCGTGCCAGAGCGCGAGATGGTAGGGGTGCGCGGGGACGGGGAAGGTGTCCGCGTAAGCGCTCAGCAGCCGGTCGGTCCACCCGACACCGGGCCCGAGGACAAGACCGCAGGCGGCGAGCAGCGCGGGCGGGGCGAGGAAGGCCCAGCCGACCCGGTGGACCGGGGTGTCGGTGACGCCGGGCTTGCGCAGGAAGGCCCCCCAGACGAACCGGACGGTGTACGCGACGGTCAGCATCGATCCCGCGACCGTGATGCCCAGCGCCCAGCGGTCCGCGGTGTCGCCGTGCAGCAGCGCGTCGAAGGCGGCCTCCTTCGCGGCGAAGCCCAGCAGTGGGGGCAGTGCGGCCATGGATGCGGCGGCGATCACGGCGACGGCGCAGACGTGCGGAAGCGCCCGTCCGACGCCGGAGAGTCTGCGCAGGTCCCGGGTGCCGGCCGCGTGGTCGACGATGCCGGTGACCAGGAACAGCGGTGCCTTGAACAGGGCGTGACCGAGGATCATCACGGCTGCGGCCAGCGCCGCGTCACGGCTGCCGACGCCGGCGAGCAGCGTGAGGAAGCCGAGCTGGCTGACGGTGCCGTAGGCGAGGACGAGCTTGAGGTCGTTGAGCCGCAGCGCCCGCCAGCCGCCGAGCAGCATGGTCGCGGCACCGAGGACCATCACGACGGGCCGCCACACGGGGACGTCGGCGAATCCGGGTGCGAGGCGGGCGACCAGGTAGACGCCCGCCTTGACCATCGCGGCGGCGTGCAGATAGGCGCTGACGGGGGTGGGCGCGGCCATCGCGTTCGGGAGCCAGAGGCTGAACGGCCAGATCGCCGACTTGGACAGCGCCCCGCACAGGATCAGCACCACGGCCACCGAGACGGCGACGCCCGTCCGGGGCGGGTCGGCGAGGATCGCGGAGATCCGGTAGGTGTCTGCCGCCTGACCGATGATCAGAAAGCCGATCAGCATGGCGAGGCCGCCGAAGGTGGTGACGGTGAGTGCCTGGAGGGCGGAGCGGCGGCTGTGCCGGTGCTCGCTGTTGTAGCCGATCAGCAGGTAGGAGAAGACCGTGGTCAGCTCCCAGAACACATAGAGCGAGATCAGGTCGTCGGTGAGGACGAGGGCGAGCATCGCCCCGGCGAAGGCGAGCAGGTTCCCGGCGAATCCGGCCAGTTGCGGAGTGTCGTCGGTGAAGTACGAGGCGCAGTAGAGCAGGACGAGCGTGCCGACACCGGCCGCGAGCAGCACCATCAGTTCGGCGAGCGCGTCGAGGCGCAGGCCGAGGGAGACGTCGTAGGCCGGGATCCAGTTCCACGACCAGGTAACCGAGGACCCGGCGGCCACGGTGTCCCACTGGGCGAGGGCCCAGCAGGTGGTGGCGGCCGGTGGCAGGGCGAGCACGACGAAGGCGCGCGTGCCCAGTCGCCGGACCAGCGGGAGGGCACACGCGGCCAGGACGAAGTGGCAGACGATGAGCGCCGTCATGCGGCTCCGCGGGGAGATGCGGCGCGGGGCAGTCCGGCGCGGGGTGTTACAGAACGGGCAAAGGGCACTAAGTACAGATATATCTCCGAACCGGCTTCACCCGTACGGCGCGCCGCGCCCACCCGGGCGCACTCAGATCGGTCGCGGCAGCTCCGCGCGTAGATGGTGAAGACGTGAGCGATCGGTGTTGCACATGTGAGCCCACTTCCTTTTCATTTTTACAGTGCGGCTAATATCTATCTGTCGAAGTTCTCAACGGATTTGATCAGTCGTGAGGCTGGCATCATCGTCAAGGAGCATGCCCTGCGCACGCGCGCGTCTCGGCGGAGCGACTCGACCACCATGTCGCTGCGGACGGCCCTGCTCGTACTGGCCATCGTCCCCGGTGTCGCACTGGCCGCCCTCTGGGCCGTCACCAGTGGTCAGACTCTGCTCGACTTCCAAAGCCAGGCAGCCCAGGGGCAGTTGGCCCAGAAGGCCGGCCAGCCGTCCAACATCGTGTACTACAACCTGCAGGAGGAGCGTCGGCTGAGCGCCGAGGCTCTGGCCCGCCACGGAGGTGCCACCGACGCGCTGCGCAAGCAGCGCAAACTGACCGACGAAGCGATCACCAGCTTCCAGTCGCTCTCGGACGTGACCGCCGACAACGCGCCCGGCGAGGTCCGGGAAGCGGTCGGCCAGGCCCGCCAGGCGATCAACCAACTGCCCGCGCAGCGCACCCTCGTGGACGAGGGCGACAACGACCAGCAGAAGGTCGTGTACGGCTACTACACGGATCTGATCGCGGTCGACCTGAAGCTGTTCACCGCGCTCAGCCATGTGGACAACGGCAAGATAACCACGCTCTCGCAGCCGCTGGTCGACCTGTTCTGGACCAAGGAGATGATCTCGCGCTCGGACGCCCTGCTGGCCCGCGGCTGGCCGAAGGGCAAGCTGAGCACGGAGGACCTCCAGCAGGTCCGGCAGGCCGTCTCCAGTCAGTCGTTCCAGTACTCCGACAAGGTCGCCCCCTACCTTCCGCCGGACGAGAAGGCGATGTGGGACGAGATAGCGAGCAGTCCCGCCTGGCGGACCAAGACCCAGGTGGAGACGCGGGTGCTGCGGCCCGCCGACCCGGACAGTGCCGGATTCGTCAGCCTCGGCGCCCAGGAGAAGACCTGGCGCGGCGCGATGGACCAGCTCACACCCCAGCTGGTGAAGCTGATGGAGCACCGCACCGCGCTGGTGGTCGAGAACGGCAAGGACAGCGTCATCTCGCTGCTGATCAGGGTCGTCCTGACCACCGTCGTCGGCCTCCTCGCGGTCATCGCGGTCATCTGGATCACCTGGCGCCTCACCCGTAACCTGCGCCGCCGGATCGGCCGGCTTCAGGAACGGGCCGAGGAGCTGGAGAAGACGCTGCCCGATGTGATCGACCGGCTCGCCAAGGGCGAACGCATCGATGTCGAGGCCGAGGCCCGTGCCATCGCGCCCGACAGCAAGAGCGGCAAGTCCGACGAACTGACGCAGCTCGGCAACGCCCTCAACCTGGCCCGCACCAGTGCCGTGCAGGCGGCCGTCAAACAGGCCGACCAGCACCGCGGCTTCGAGCGGCTGCTGCAGCGCATCGCCCGCCGCACCCAGCAGTTGATCGGCCAGCAGCTGAAGAAGCTGGACGAGCTGGAGCGCAAGCACGAGGACCCCGAGGTGCTGGACGGCCTCTTCGACCTCGACCACCTCACCG
>NZ_JAFMPZ010000592.1 GCF_017353455.1 Streptomyces laculatispora | reverse complement strand
GCCCCCGCAGGCCCCCGGAGCGGGCACGGAGCGCCCCGGCGGCCTCGTGTGGAACCTGCACCCCGGGTACGTACTCCAGCCCACCGACCGGGTGGTCATCGCCGCCACCCGGCGCGGCCTGGCCGAACTCCTGCGCAGACGGGACTCGTTGACGCGTCACTGACCGCTCAGGACGACAGGCCCCGGCCCAGGCTCCCCATGACCTCCCGCACCTGCGTCAGCGTCGCGTCGGCGATGGCGTTGGCGCGCTCGTTGCCGGCCCGCAGAACGGACCGGACGTACCCCATGTCCCGGGCGTACTCGGCCCGTCGGGCCCGCATCGGTGCCAGCCGGGTGTTGACCGCGTCGGTCACGGTCCGCTTCAGGGCGGCCGCGCCCCCGCCGCCGATCTCCCCGGCCACTTCGTGCGGATCGCGGTCGAGGCAGAGCGCGGCCAGCAGCACCAGGCCGGACACGCCGGGCCGCGCCCCGGGGTCGTAGGTGATGTGCCGGTCGGCGTCCGTCGTCGCGCCCTTGACCAGCCGCGCCGTCTCGTCGGCGTCGGCGCCGAGCGCGATGGAGTTGGCGCGGCTCTTGCTCATCTTGGTGCCGTCGGTGCCGAGCAGCTGCGGCACGCTGGAGAGCAGCGCCTCGGGTTGGGGGAAGACGGGCCCGTACCGCTCGTTGAACCGCCGGGCGACGGTCCGGGCCACTTCGAGGTGGGGCAGCTGGTCCTGGCCGACCGGCACCAGATTGCCCTTGCAGAACAGGATGTCGGCCGCCTGATGGACCGGATAGGTGAACATCAGACCGCTGACGGAGGACTGCCGGGAGTGCGCGATCTCGTCCTTGACCGTGGGGTTGCGGCCCAGCTCGGCGACGGAGACCAGGCTCAGGAACGGCAGCATCAGCTGGTTGAGCGCGGGCACGGCGCTGTGGTTGAAGATCACCGAGCGTTCCGGGTCGATGCCGACGGCCAGGTAGTCCAGCAGCAGCCCCTCCATGGTCGCGACGAGCCGCTCGGCGACGTCCCGGTCGGTCAGCACCTGGTAGTCGGGGATGACGACGAACGTCTCCACCCCGAGGTCCTGGAGCCGCACCCGGTTGTGGAGCGTGCCGAAGTAGTGCCCGAGGTGGAGCGCCCCGGTGGGCCGGTCGCCGGTCAGGACCCGGAAGCGGGCGGGGTCGCGCCGGATTCGCTCCTCCAGAGTGGCGTCCGGGGCGGTGTCGGCACAGGTCGTGGTCATGAGTGGGTCTCTCCTCGCGTCGGTGTGTGCGTGGAGGACGGCCCGCCGGGCGAGGAGCCCGTACCCGCAAGAGGGCAGAGAAAAAGGGCCGTCCATGTCGAACGGCCCTGGTCCCGCGCAGAAGAGGTGGCCGCTCCTAGGAGGAGCGCCACCAGTTCCGGCACGGTACGGAGGTCATACGGGGATGGTAGCGCGCCCCGGCCCCACGGCACGGCACATTCCCGGACCTACCGGCCGGGCGTCAGCTCCGCCCACACCACCTTCCCGGGCCCGCACCGCGCCCCGTACCCCCACCTGTCCGCGAGCGCGGCGACGAGGATCAGCCCCGGCCCACCGCAGCCATACCGGGGCCGTCCTGCGCATCGGATCCGGCCCTCACGCGCTGCGGAGCAGGCCGACCGTCCCCGCCAGGCCCTCGTCGCCGTGCTCCTGGTCCGCCGCCGTGCCAACGCGCCCCGATCCCTGCGTCACGGCACTTCGCGCGCCCCGGGCGCGGTTCGGCGCCTTCTGCCGGA
Organism: Streptomyces laculatispora; assembly: GCF_017353455.1. GTDB lineage: Bacteria > Actinomycetota > Actinomycetes > Streptomycetales > Streptomycetaceae > Streptomyces > Streptomyces laculatispora. Next base: position 2,495 of record NZ_JAFMPZ010000592.1, on the reverse strand, counting down.
CTCATGACCGGTCTGTGGCCCGTGGGTGCCCTGTGCTCGCGAAGGTGATCCAGCAGGTGTCGGCGGCAGTGTCCAGGAGGTACCAGACGCGTCCGCCCCGGTCACCTCGATCTGCCACTGTTCGCAGGTCTGCCCCCGGTGGGTTCCGTGGGCCAGGCTGCCCTTCAGCCTGTGATGCCGGGCGCCTCGGCCGCCGGCCTCGGGTCCGTACGCATGGTGATCCAGGCGCGGTATGTGTTGCTGCGGGCCTGCCGGCCCAAGCTCTCCCAGCCCTTGGCCGGCGCCGCATCGGCGAAGCGGACTTCCCACTGCCCTTCCGGCGCGGGAGGCGCTGCCCGGTCGCCGCGACCCACGCTCATGCGAGCTCCCGCGGGTCGGGCACCTGCCCGTAGGCCATGGCGGCGAGCATGCGCGTGGCGGCCGACACCACGCTCCGGTCCTGTTCGGCCCGCACCGCCGTGGTGAGGACCAGATCCTCGCCGTCCCTGCGGTGCAGCAGCAGCTGTGGTGACTCGTCGTTCCCGGGGCCGGTCCCGCTCATGTCCGCTTCGCCTCCGTCCCGCCCGGGGCTCGGGCCGCCTCCGTACCCGTTCAGCGTAGTCAGGGCCCGCCCGGAGCGGGCCCTCGGAATAGGGAAGGGGGGTGCTCCGTTGTAAGGTGTGTTCACATAGTTCAACGTTCAACAACATTGGAGGCGGGCGCCATGCAGTTCGGGATCTTCACCGTCGGGGATGTCACCACCGACCCGACGACCGGCAGGACGCCGAGCGAGCACGAGCGGATCAAGGCCACGATCGCCATCGCGCAGAAGGCGGAGGAGGTCGGCCTCGACGTCTTCGCGACCGGCGAGCACCACAACCCGCCGTTCGTCCCGTCCTCGCCCACGACCACCCTCGGCTACATCGCCGCCCGCACCGAGAACCTGATCCTGTCCACGTCCACGACGCTGATCACCACCAACGACCCGGTGAAGATCGCCGAGGACTACGCCACGCTCCAGCACCTCGCCGACGGCCGCGTCGACCTGATGATGGGCCGCGGCAACACCGGCCCCGTCTACCCCTGGTTCGGCAAGGACATCCGCCAGGGCATGCCGCTCGCCATCGAGAACTACGCCCTGCTGCACAAGCTGTGGCGCGAGGAGGTCGTCGACTGGGAGGGCACGTTCCGTACGCCGCTCCAGTCCTTCACCGCGACCCCGCGCCCGCTGGACGGCGTCCCGCCGTTCGTCTGGCACGGCTCCATCCGCTCCCCGGAGATCGCCGAGCAGGCCGCGTACTACGGCGACGGCTTCTTCCACAACAACATCTTCTGGCCCATCGAGCACACGAAGAAGATGGTGAGCCTCTACCGGCAGCGGTACGCGCACTACGGGCACGGCACCGCCGAGCAGGCCATCGTGGGCCTCGGCGGCCAGGTGTTCATGCGGAAGAACTCGCAGGACGCGGTACGGGAGTTCCGCCCGTACTTCGACAACGCACCGGTCTACGGGCACGGCCCCTCGATGGAGGACTTCACCCAGCAGACCCCGCTGACCGTGGGCTCCCCGCAGGAGGTCATCGAGCGGACGCTGTCCTTCCGGGACGCCGTCGGCGACTACCAGCGCCAGCTGTTCCTGATGGACCACGCGGGGCTGCCACTGAAGACCGTCCTGGAGCAGCTCGACATCCTCGGCGAGGAGGTCGTACCGGTGCTGCGCAAGGAGTTCGCCGCCCTGCGGCCGGCCGGGGTCCCCGAGTCCGCGCCCCTGCACCCGGCCGTCGTCGCCGCCAACGCGAAGGAGAGCTGACACCGTGTTCGCCACCGAACCACTGAGGATCGTCGCCGTCTCGGCCGGGCTGAGCCGCCCCTCGTCGACCAGGCTGCTGGCCGACCGGCTGGCCGGGGCCGCCCGGGAGCGGCTGGACGCCGAGCAGGACCGCCCGGTCGAGATCCGGGTGATCGAGCTGCGCGACCTGGCCGTCGACATCGCCAACCACCTGGTGACCGGGTTCCCCTCGGCCACGCTGGAGGAGGCGATCGCCGCGGTGACGGAGTCGGACGGGCTGATCGCCGTCAGCCCGGTCTTCACCGCCTCGTACAGCGGGCTGTTCAAGTCGTTCTTCGACCTCGTCGAGAACACCGCGCTGACCGGTAAGCCCGTCGTCGTCGCGGCGACCGGCGGCACCGCCCGGCACTCACTGGTGCTGGAGCACGCGATGCGCCCGCTCTTCGGCTACCTGCGGGCCGTCACGCTGCCGACGTCGGTGTACGCGGCGTCGGAGGACTGGGGTGCGTCGGGCGACGGGTACACCGACGGGCTGCCGGCCCGGATCCGGCGCGCGGGCGGTGAGCTGGCGAGCGCGATCACCGGCGGCCGGGCCGTCTCCGGGGCGTCCAGGGCCCTCGGCCTGGACGACGAGGTGGTCCCGTTCGAGGAGCAGCTGGCCGGCCTCCGGCAGACCTGACCGACCCGGGCGCCGCGGTTTCGTCCGATTTGATTAGGGTTGGGCGGG
>NZ_JAFMPZ010000249.1 GCF_017353455.1 Streptomyces laculatispora | reverse complement strand
CGCGTCCGGGGCGGGCGGTGGTGGGGAACGGATGGGCGCACGGGTTCCTCCCGGGTGGTGACATGCGGGTACTGACTGCTGCGGGAACCTATGAGCAGCGGCTCCCCGCGCCCATGTGGCAGGCGGACACCCGCGGGTGCGGGGTGTGTGCGGCGGGTCCCTTGTGCGGGCCGGCGGCCGCGCGGCGGGGCTGCCCGGCGCCGCACCGCACCATGTACGCCGCCACCATGCCGGGCCGGGAGGGTGTGTGCACCGGCCCCGTGTGACACGGGCCGCCGCGTACCTACGGTGACGGCCATGGAGACTTCCCGCAGACTCGATCACGAGCCCCCCGCCCCCTCCCCCGGCGGCGGACCGGCGCAGGTACCCGCAGCACCGCTCCTGGCCGGGCGGACCGCGCTGGTGACCGGGGCGGCGAGCGGGATCGGGCGGGCCTGTGCGCAGGCGCTGGCGGCGGCCGGCGCCCATGTGCACGTCGTGGACAAGGCCGGGGAGGCCGCCAGGACCCTGGCCGGGGAGATCGGCGGGACGGCCTGGGTGGTGGACCTGTCCGACCCCGGAGTCGTCGACACGCTGCCGGCCCACGCGGACGTGGTGGTCAACAACGCGGGGCTCCAGCACGTCGCCCCCGTCCACACGTTCCCGCCGGAGCGCTTCGCGCTGATCCAGCGCGTCATGGTGGAGACCCCGTTCCGCATCTTGCGCCGGACCCTGCCGGGCATGTACGAACGCGGCTGGGGGCGCGTGGTCAACATCTCGTCGGTGCACGGACTGCGCGCGAGCCCGTACAAGTCGGCCTATGTGACGGCCAAGCACGCACTGGAGGGGCTGAGCAAGGTGGTGGCGCTCGAAGCGGCGGAGCACGGGGTGACGAGCAACTGCGTCAGCCCCGGCTACGTACGCACCCCCCTGGTGGAGAACCAGATCGCGGACCAGGCCCGTACGCACGGCATCTCGGAGGAGGAGGTGGTGGGGCGGGTGATGCTGGAGCGCAGCGCGATCAAGCGGCTGATCGAACCGGCGGATGTCGCCGAGGCCGTCCTGTGGCTGTGCGGTCCGCGTACCGGCCACATCACCGGCACCTCGCTCTCCATGGACGGCGGCTGGACCGCCAACTGACCGGCCGCCCGAACCCGACCCCTACGAACGCTGGCCGCCATGTCTGAACCGTCCCCCTCCGCCGCGCCCCATCTCCGGCACCTCTTCGACCTGCTGTCCGACGACGCCCCCGCCGAGGCGCTGGGCGCGGTCCTCTCGACGGCGCGGGCCGACGGGGTGCCCGCGGGAGAGCTGGCCGAGGTGGAGCGGGCCACCGCCACCGCGCTGCGGATCAGGGGCGCCCTGCGTCAGCACCGGCGCCGCGAGCTCCAGCTCACCGCGCTCTTCGACACGGCGGGCGACCTGGCGGCCTCCCGCGATCTGGACGACGTGCTGAAGGCGATCGTGCGGCGGGCCAGGATGCTGCTGGGGACGGACACGGCCTACCTCACGCTCCCGGACGAGGAGGCGGGCGACACCTATATGCGGGTGACCGACGGGTCGGTGTCGCTGCTCTTCCAGCGGCTGCGCCTCGAACTCGGCGAAGGGCTCGGCGGTCTCGTGGCGCAGACGGCGAGCCCGTACGCGACCCCTGACTACCGCACCGACGAGCGCTTCCGCCACACCCGCAACATCAATGCGGGGGTCCTGGACGAGGGCCTGGTCGCCATTCTGGGCGTGCCGCTGCTGCTCGGCTCCAGCCGCGGGGGTACGGGGAAGGTGATCGGCGTCCTGTTCGCGGCCGACCGGGCGCCCCGGGTCTTCAGCCCCGACGAGGTCGCCCTGCTGTGCTCGCTGGCCGCGCACGCCGCGATCGCCATCGACACCGCCCGCGCCCTGGCCGACACCACCTCGGCCCTCGCCGAACTGGCGGAGGCGAACGCCGAACTGGCCGAGGCCAACGCCTCCGTACGGGCCCACTCGGCGGCCATGCGGCGGGCCGAGGAGTCGCACGACCGGCTGACGGACCTGGTGCTGCGCGGCCGGGACGTCAAGGACGTGGCGGCGGCCGTCGCCGGACTGCTCGACTCCCCCCTGACCATCCACGACCCGGGCGGGCGCCCGCTGGCGGCGGTCCGCCCGGACGGTACGGGCTTCGCCGCCGACAGCATGGACGCCGGGTGGCTGGCGGAGGCGGCCGAGGAGTCCCGTACGGGGGCCCGTGCCGTGCACCGCGACGGGCGGGTGGTCTGCGCGGTGCTCGCGGGACAGGAGCTCCTCGCCGGTCTGGTGCTGCACCGGAGCCGGCGGCTGGACGACTCCGACCGCCGTCTGTTCGAGCGGTCGGCGGTGGTCACCGGGCTCCTCCTGCTGCTGCGGCGCACGGTGGCCGAGACGGAGAACCGCATCCGCGGCGAACTGATCGCCGACCTGCTGACGGACACCGGCCGCGACCCGGCGGGCCTCGCCGAGCGCGGCCGGCGCCTCGGCATCGACCTGGACCGCCCGCATCTGCTGCTGGTCGCGGAGACCGGCGCCCGGGAACGGCTGGCCCCGGCCGCGATGCGCTATCTGTTCGGCGGGGAGATCCATGGTGTGAGCGCCGAACACGCGGGAGCGGTGGTGCTGTTGATCGAGTCGGACGGCTCCGGCCCGGCGGCCGGGACCGCGGCCCGCTCGGCGGCGGCGCAGCTCGGCCAGCTGGCCCAGACGCCGGTCACCGTCGCCGCCACGGGCCCGGCCCGGGGCGCGCGGGAGCTGGCCGCCGCGTACGCGGAGGCGGCGCGCTGCCTGCGGGCGATGCGGGTACTGGGGCGTACGGGCGAGGGTGCGTGCGTGGACGAACTGGGCTTCCTGGGCGTGGTGCTGGGCAACGGGCAGGACGTCGACGGCTTCGTGTCGGCGGCGCTGGGGCCGCTGCTGGAGTACGACGCCCAGCGCGGCACCCACCTGGTGCGCACGCTCGGCGCGTACTTCGGCGCGGGCGGCAGCCTGATCCGGGCCAAGGACGAACTGCACGTGCACGTCAACACGGTGGTGCAGCGGCTGGACCGGATCCAGGTGCTGCTGGGACGGGACTGGAACGAGCCGGACCGCGCGCTGGAACTCCAACTGGCGCTGCGCCTGCACCTGCTGTCGGGAGCCTCGGACCGCTGAGGGGCCGGCCACGCCGTGTCCGTCTGCGCTGTTGCGTGCCGGACCGTTCCGGCACCGCGCGCAACGGGCCATGGTGCCGCCCGCCGCCGGGCCATCGCGCCGGAGCGCTGCCGTGGAGCGCGATTATGCTGAGGACATGGCTGAGTCGTTGCCCTCCGTGGTCGCGGGCCGGTGGCGGCCGGGTGCCGGTCCTGCCGTCCGCGTAGGGCGTCGCACGCTCGTGGAATCCCTGTATCTCCTCACCGCGCCGTTGACCGCGGCCGCCGCTCTGCTGCTGGTGGCCGGCGGCCTGTGCGCCGCGACGGCCGGTTCGCTGGTGCCGAGCGGGTCGCCCGTCACGGCCCGTGCCCTTGCACTGGCCCGGTGGCCCGGCGATCTGGAGTGGTGGCGGATCGGCGCGGTGCGCTCCCGGACCGGCGGGGCGCGCGGCGCGGGCCGGCGGCCGAGGTCGAAGGAGACGGACGGCGCGGCCGACCCGGAGCTGTGGCTCGACCTGGCGCACGCGGTGCTGGTGCTCCCCGTGGTCCTGGTCACCTCGGTGGTGACGGGGCTGTGGTGGTTCGTGGGGGTCGCGACCGCCACGTACCCCCTGCGCAACCAGGTCACGCCCGGCTCGCTGCGGCCCATGACCCTGTACGCGGGCAGCGACCGGTCCCATGTCGCGCTGAGCCTGGGCCTGACGTCACCGTCCGGGCGGATCGCGTTCGCCCTCTCGGTCGGCGTGCTGCTGCTGTCGTCCCTGCCGCTGGTGACCCGGGTGTGCTTCGCCGCCCAGGCCGGTCTCGGACAGGCGCTCCTGTCCAACATGTCGGCGCTGCACCGCAGGATCAGCGGACTGGAGCGGGAGCGCGACACCGCCCGTGCGCAGGCCGTCGCGGCGGTGACGGCGGAGACCGCCGCCCTGCGGCGGCTGGAGCGCGACATCCACGACGGGCCCCAGCAGCAGCTGGTCCGGCTGGCGATGGAACTGGGCCGCGCCCAGCACCACTTCGACAGCAGGCCGGAACTGGTCAGGGCCGCACTCGCGGACGCGGTCCTGCGGACCCAGGAGGCGCTGGACGAACTACGGGCCCTGTCACGGGGCATCGCCCCGCCGGTCCTCACCGACCGGGGACTCCGGGAGGCGCTGCGCGCCCTGGCCGCGCGCAGCGTCGTCCCGGAG
>NZ_JAFMPZ010000248.1 GCF_017353455.1 Streptomyces laculatispora | reverse complement strand
CGGCCTCGGCGCCGAGGCCGCGCGCCTCGCCGTGGCCGGCGGCGCGAACGTCGTGATCACCGACGTGCTTGACGAGGAGGGCGCGGCGACCGCGGCCGAGCTCGGCCCGAAGGCCCGCTTCCTTCACCACGACGTGACCTCGCAGGAGGACTGGCAGCGCGTCGCCGAGTTCGCCCTCGCCGAGTTCGGACGGATCGACGGCCTGGTCAACAACGCCGGGGTCTCCACCGGGCAGCCGCTGGAGACCGAGACGGTCGAGCACTTCCGCAAGGTCATCGACATCAATCTGACGGCCGTCTTCATCGGCATGAAGACGGTGATCCCGCTGATGAAGGAGAACGGAGGCGGCTCGATCGTCAACATCTCCTCGGCCGCCGGGCTGATGGGCCTCGCCCTGACCTCCAGCTACGGCGCGTCGAAGTGGGGCGTGCGCGGGCTGACGAAGGTCGGCGCGGTGGAGCTCGGCACGGCGAAGGTGCGGGTGAACTCGGTGCACCCCGGCATGGTCTACACGCCGATGACCGCCTCCGTGGGCATCCAGCAGGGCGACGGCAACTACCCCAACACCCCGATGGGCCGGGTGGGCGAGGCCGGTGAGATCGCCGAGGCCGTCGTCTTCCTGCTCTCGGACGCCGCCTCCTACATCACCGGCGCCGAACTCGCCGTGGACGGCGGCTGGACCACGGGCCCGACCGTCAAGTACGTCATGGGGCAGTGATCCTCCGCGGCGGTCTGCTGTTGGATGAGGTGCATGACACCTTCTGACGAGATCCTGGACATCGTCGACGAGAACGACGAGGTCGTCGGGCAGGCCACGCGCGGCGAGGCGACCGCGCGGGGCCTGCGCCACCGCTGCGCGTTCATCGAGGTCAGGGACGCCGACGGCCGGATCTTCGTGCACCGCAGGACCGCCACCAAGCTGGTCTTCCCGTCCCACTACGACATGTTCGTCGGCGGAGTGGTCGGCGCGGGCGAGACGTACGACGAGGCGGCGCTGCGGGAGGCCGAGGAGGAGCTGGGTGTCACGGGGCTCCCCCGCCCCGAGCCGCTCTTCAAGTTCCTCTACGAGGGCGACCGGCACAGCTGGTGGTCGTACGTCTACCGGGTACGGTGCGAGCTGCCGGTGAAGCCGCAGGCGGAAGAGGTCGCCTGGCACACCTTCCTCACGGACGTGGAGCTGGCGGAGCGGCTCGACGGCTGGCTGTGGGTGCCGGACGGGCTGGAGTGCCACCGGCGGCTGCAGGCGCTCCGCGAAGCGCCCTGAACCGGCCCGCACCGCATACCGAAGCGGCAGATATGGTCCGGACGTGAACGAATTCGTACAGAGCCTGCGGCTGTGGTTCGCGCCGCAGCGTATCCGCGAAGAGGGCGACACCCCCGACTACCGTTTCTCGCTCGCCAACGAGCGGACCTTTCTCGCCTGGATCCGGACGGCACTCGCGCTGATCGGCGGCGGTTTCGCGGTCGACCAGTTCCTGCCGGGACTCTCCTGGGGCATCCGGGCCGGTCTCGCGCTGGCCCTGCTCGCGGCCGGTGTGCTGTGTGCGCTGCGGGCGGTCAACCACTGGGTGCGCTGTGAGCTGGCCATGCGGCGGGGCGAGGATCTGCCGGTCTCCCGGTTCCCGACGCTGCTGAGTCTCGCGGTCGCCGTCGTCGCCGTCGCGATGGTGGTGGTGGTCCTCTTCGGCTGGGAGGGGCGGTGAGCGCCGCGGAGCGCGATCCCGGCCTGCAGCCCGAGCGGACCAGGCTGGCCTGGCGCCGCACCACGCTCTCCTGCACGGTGGTGGCGCTGCTGGCGGGCAAGCAGGCGCTGCACGGCGGGGCGAGCCCGGCCGGGATCGTCGCCCTGTCGCTGAGCGTGCTCGCCTGGCTGGGGTTTCTCCGGGTGGCGAACCGCCGGGTGCAGGGCATGGGAACCGCCCGTCCGCAGCAGCTGGGGGCGAGGGAGGCCCTGATGACCGCGGCGTGCACGGTCGCGCTGGCGGTGTTCGCGGTGGCCATGCTGTTCTGATCGCGGCGATCGCGGGCCGGGCGCGGCGGTCAGCTCTCCCAGTCGACCGTGACGACGATCTTGCCGCGGGTGCGCCCCTCAGCATTGAGCCGGTGCGCCTGGGCGGCCTGTTCCAGCGGGAAGACCCGGTCCACATGGACCGAGACGATGCCCCGCTCGGCCAGTTCCGCCAGATGGGCGAGGTCCTTGGCGTCCGGCCGCACGAAGGCGTACTTGCCGCCGTAGGAGAACACCTCGCTGTCCACGATGGAGGTCAGCCGCCCGTCCGGCGCGAGCGTCTCGGCGGACACCCGCAGGGCCTCCCCGCCCACGGTGTCGAAGGCGGCGTCGATCCCGTCCGGGGCCAGCGCCCGCAGCCGGTCGGCGAGCCCGTCCCCGTACTCCACGGGTTCCGCGCCGAGCTGCCGCAGATGGTCGTGGTTGTGCGCGCTCGCGGTCCCGATGACCCGGCAGCCGGCGTGCCGGGCGATCTGCACGGCGAGCGAGCCGACACCGCCCGCCGCCGCGTGGACGAGGACGGTGTCGCCGTCGCGGATGCGCAGCGACCGGTGGAGCACCTGGTAGGCGGTGAGACCGGCCAGGGGCAGCCCCGCGGCTTCCTCGAAGCTCAGCCTCAGCGGTTTGCGCGCGAGGGTGCGCACGGGCGCGGCGACGTACTCGGCGAAGGTGCCTCGGCTGAGGAAGTCCTCCCGCACGTATCCGATGACCTCGTCGCCCACGGCGAACTCCTCCACGGCGACGCCGGGCTGGACGACCACCCCGGACACGTCCCAGCCGGGGATCACGGGGAAGACCGCGTCGAGCGCGGCGTCGAGGTTCCCCTGCCGCGCCTGTCGGTCGACCGGGTTGACCGCGGCGGCCCGCACCTTCACCAGGACGGTGTCGGGGCCGACCTTGGGGTCGGGCCGCTCGCCGTACTCCAGGACATCGGCACCGCCGTATGCGCTGTAGCTGATCGCCTTCATCCTCCGACCATCGGCGCAGGTCGCAGGCTGCGCAAATCAGGCCCTCCCGGTCCCCTCCACCCGGCGCGGGGCTCTCACCAGCGCGGGATCGACGGTGTCCGCCACTGCGGCTCGGCCTTGCGCATCGCGGCGGCGTCGTCACGCTCGCGCATCGTGCCGTCGTCGTCGAGCCAGCGGCGGTGCAGCACGGCCAGGCGTTCCCGGTCGAGCTCGACTCCCAGGCCCGGGGCGTCGGAGACGGTGAGGCGGCCGTCCTCGAAGACGTGGCGGGTGGTGATGACGTCCTCGGTCTGCCAGGGGTAGTGGCTGTCGCAGGCGTAGTCGAGGTTGGGGACGGTGGCCGCGACATGCGTCATGGCGGCGAGGCTGATCCCGAGGTGGGTGTTGGAGTGCATGGAGAGCCCGACGCCGAAGGTGCGGCAGATCCCGGCCAGTTCGCGGGTGCGGTGCAGCCCGCCCCAGTAGTGGTGGTCGGAGAGGATGACCTGGACGGCGTCCCGGGCGAAGGCCTCCGGGACCTCGGCGAGCGTGGTGACGCACATGTTGGTGGCCAGCGGTACGTCGGTGCCGGCCGCCACGGCGGCCATCAGCTCCGTGCCGCTCGCCGGGTCCTCCAGGTATTCGAGTACGTCCTTGAGCTGCTCGGCGACGTACAGCGAGGTCTCGACGGACCAGGCGCCGTTGGGGTCGAGGCGCAGCGGCTGGTCCGGGAACGCCTCGGCCAGCGCGCGGACCGCGGCGATCTCCTCGTCGGGCGGGAAGACGCCGCCCTTGAGCTTGAAGGAGGAGAAGCCGTACTCACGGGCGAAGCGGCGTGCCTGGGCGACGACCCCGGCCGGGTCGACGGCCGCCCCCCAGTCGTCCCGCTCGCCGCCGTCGGGGTGCTCGGCCCAGCGGTAGAAGAGGTACGCGCTGTACTCGACGGTGTCGCGCACCTTGCCGCCGAGGAGTGCGTGCACGGGCAGGCCGAGGGATTTGCCCAGCGCGTCCAGGCAGGCCACCTCGAAACCGGACACCACCGAGAGCCGCAGCTTGTCCGCGGTCTGGACGCCGCGCAGCCCGCCCGCGTCGACCCGCTCGTCGGCCGCGCGTGAGTCTGCGCACACCTCGTCGGCGAGGGCGAAGAGCCCGTTCAGATCGCTGACCGGGCGGCCGGCCAGCGCGGCGGCGAGCGGCTCGGCCAGTTCGAGGTACTTGCCGTCGCCGTAGGTCTCCCCGATGCCGGTCACTCCGCCGCGTGTGACGACCTCCACGACGAGGCGTGGGGTGTACGGCTGGTGGACGCCCTGGGTGTTGAGGAGCGGCGGGTCGGCAATGAGGATCGGGGTCAGCCGGACTTCTTCGATCAACAATGCTGTATCCATACGTGAACTCTATTCAGAGATGCGACTGAACGCCAGAGGCTGGGCGGCCGTTCGGGCCGGATCGGTCACATCCGGTTCGGGAAGTTCACTGGACGACATACCGACTGGTCGGCATCATGAACACCGACCGTTCATTCACCCCGGAGGTGCGCACGATGAGCCCAGTCCACCCGCCAGGTCTCGACCTCGACCGGCTGCGCGGACATCTCGACCGCGAACGGCCGGGTCTGGTGAGCGGACCGCTCGACGCCCGGCTCATCGAGGGCGGCCGTTCGAACCTGACCTACGTCGTCACGGACACCGACGGCACCGGCCGCTGGGTCGTCCGCCGGCCGCCGCTGGGTCATGTGCTGGCCACCGCACACGACATGAAGCGCGAGCACCGGGTGATCAGCGCACTGCACCCGACGGCCGTCCCGGTCCCCGAGACGCTGCTGCTCTGCGAGGACGACTCCGTCATCGGCTCGCCGTTCTACGTCATGGAGTACGTCGAGGGCACCCCGTACCGCACCGTCGAGCAGCTCGCCCCGCTCGGCGCCGAGCGCACCCGCACGGCCGTGCTCGGTCTGGTGGACACACTGGTCGAGCTGCACGCCGTGGACCCGGCGGCCGTCGGGCTCGGCGACTTCGGACGCCCCGAGGGCTTCCTGGACCGGCAGCTGCGCCGCTGGGGCAAGCAGCTGGACGCCTCCCGCAACCGCGAACTGCCCGGCATCGACGAGCTGCACGCGGCGCTCGGGCGCGGACTGCCCGTCTCCCCGGCCCCGACGGTGGTGCACGGCGACTACCGCCTGGACAACGTCCTGATCGGCTCCGACGACCGGATCAAGGCCGTGCTCGACTGGGAGATGTCGACGCTCGGCGACCCGCTGACCGACCTCGGCCTGCTCGTGATGTACAGCTCCGACCTCGATCTGCCCGAGTCACCGGTCTCCACGACCAGCGGCGCGGCCGGCCACCCCTCCCCCGCCGAACTGATCGAGCGCTATGCCGCACGCTCCGGCCGGGACACCTCCGCGATCTCCTGGTACACGGCGTTCGCCTGGTTCAAGCTCGCCGTGATCCTGGAGGGCATCCACTACCGCTACACGCTGGGCCAGACCGTCGGTGGCGGCTTCGACCGCATCGGCGATCTCGTCCCCGTCTTCATCGCGCACGGCCTCACCACCCTCCAGGAAGGCTGATCAACCCCATGGACTTCGCATTCGACGCCCGTACCGAAGAACTGCGCGCCCAGCTGCTCACCTTCATGGACGAGCACGTCCACCCGGCCGAGAAGACTGCGGAGGAGCAGCGGGAGCAGCTCGCGTCGCCGTGGGACACCCCGCAGATCGTGGCGGACCTGAAGGCCGAGGCCCGCCGGCAGGGGCTGTGGAACCT
>NZ_JAFMPZ010000247.1 GCF_017353455.1 Streptomyces laculatispora | reverse complement strand
GGTACAGACGGGTGCCGAGATGCCGACGCCCCCATCAGCGCATACCTTCCACTTGGCTCATGTCTGCGCTTCGGGAGGTGCTGATGCGGAAGGACGGCCGCACTCGGCGCCGGGCGTTCCGCGGCTCCGCCGTGAGGGCGGGCAGCGCGTCGGCCCGTGCCGCACCGGCCGGTCTGCTCGTTGCCGCGCTCCTGCTCGCGGCGCTGCCGTCCCCGTCGTACGCCGGGGCACAGCCGACCATTCCGGACCAGCTGTACCGGTACGGCTACTCGCTGGGCTTCCATCCGTTCACCAGCCCCCACGACGTGCGCGGACAGCTCACCGACAACTTCTGGCTGTTCCCGGTGAGCGGTGACTGCCCGGCCGTGATCCGTCCGGCGGACGAGTGCGAACTGCTGGGCGGGAACCCGGTCCGGGTGGAGGCGATCGGGTACGACAGCCTTCAGATCGCGACGCTTCCCGGCCATGATCTGGGCGAGGGCCTGCACATCCGTTTCACGTTCGCGCGCAGCCTCGGCCTGCACTGCCTGGTGGTCAGCGCCTGGCAGAACAGACCGACCCGGTGCACGGAGGGGACGCTGTGCAGTGCGGCGAGCCGTGCGGGTGCCTGGGCTCTGTGGCGCGTCCTCTCCGAGACCCTGACGATGTCCGCCTACGCCGCCTGACAGGGTCTGGCAGGAGCAGGACCGCCGGACGCGACGGGCGGGAGGGCGACCGGCCGACGGCTGCCGGCAGAAGGACGACCGGCTGCTCCCGGGGGCCGGGTGCCGGTCTCCCCGGCCCCCGGACCTTTTACCCACGGCCCCGGTGCGCCTCAGCGCGTGTGCACGAGGGTGAGGTGATGCGTGCCGTGGGTGAGACCGGTGACCGTCACACGCCGGCTGTCGCCGTGCACGCCGGGTCCGTACGCCCGGTGGTCCTTCCACAGGGTCCGCCGCCCGGAGCGCACCGTGACGTGCCGTCCGTCCGTGGGCAGGGCCACCGAGCCGCGCGAACCCCGTGGGACCCGCACGGTCAGGGCGAAGGTCCCGCCGTCCTGGTTCCACTCCACGTCGAGCGGCCCGTGCGGCGTGGGAAGCCGGCCCTGCGCCCAGCGGACCTCACCGGGGTTCGGCCGCACCTCCCAGGTGGCGTAGCCGGGTGAGGTCGGCTTCGCGCCGAGCAGTTGGTGGGTGAGGGCGGGCAGCACACCCGTCGACCAGCCGTGCGCCATGCTCGTGTAGCCCTGCTCGTACAGCGAACCGTTGGGGCCTATGCCCTCCCACTGCGTGATGCCGGGGTCGTGACTGTCCATCCAGCCGTAGGTCCGTCTGATCTGGTCGATCGCCGAGTCCGGCCGGCCGGACTCGAAGCGCGCCACCAGCTCCGGGTAGGACGTGAAGGCGTACACGCGCTGGGAGGCGCCGCCGAACAGCGTGTCGTTGTCCATGAAGGCGTTGCCGTACCTGAGCCTCGTCGTCGCGTCGAGGTGGGCCAGCGCCGAGGCCGCCCGCTCCTCGTCGGCGACACCCGCGGTGATGGCGATGGCGTTGCCGTCCTGGGCGTGCCTGACGGGGCCGGTGGCGGAGTCCAGATAGGCGCCCGCAGCCGGGTCCCACAGATGGTCGTTGATGGCCCCGGCCACCTTGTCCGCCCGCTTCGACCAGCGCTGTGCGTCCGTGTCGTGGTCCAGGAGCCCGGCGATACGTGCCGCGTCGCGCAGCGCCTGCACGTAGTTGGCGTTGTAGTAGGTGACGCGGCCGGTGCGGCCGAGGAACGCGTAGTCGCCGTAGCCGGACGTACCGTTCAGCCCCTTGCTGAGCAGCCCCGCCTCGTCCGTCACGCTCGGGTACCAGGTGTCGAGCACCTTCACCAACTGCGGGTAGTAGCGCGCGGCGTAGTCCTGGTCGCCCGTGTACAGCACGTAGTCCCAGCTGCACGTCACCCACCAGAGCGGATAGTCGAACAGCGGGAGGGTGTAGTTGTTGATGGACGCCGGTGGGATCCACCCGTCGTCGCGCTGGTGGTCGGCGAGGTCGGCCAGCACATTGCGGGCGGCCTCGGCCGCGTCGTCATGGGTGAGGTAGAGGGTCCGCCCCGCCACCGCCACGTCCCCGACGTACGGGTCCCGGTCCCGCTTGGGGCCGTCGTGCAGCACCAGTTTTCCGTCCAGTGACGGGCTGAAGGCGTTGCGCGGGTCCACGTCGTCGCGGCGGAAGGTGTCGACGACCAGTTCGTTGGTGTACGAGGCGCCGTACCAGTAGCGGTTGAGCTCCTCGTCGGAGCACAGGAACCATCCCCGGTAGGAATCCGGCGTGCCGAGGTAGGCGGTGAAGTCCAATGACACGGCGTCGATGGCCACTTCGCCCCACGGCTGGGCGGCCGGCGCATCGGACGGCAGCGCGTCCAGCGTGATCTTCAGGTAGCGGAAGCCGTGCAGCCCGTCGGCGTACAGCTTGTCGTCGCCCGAGCCGAAGCCCTTGGTGTCCCTCCACTTGGCACCGCCGGCCGGTACGGCGTACTGGTCGGTGCCCCGGCCCGCGCCGCCCGCCTGGTCGCCGCGGGTGAAGTCGGAGCGTTCGGTCAGGTACTGGAGCGTCTCGGAGAACGCCAGGCGCACTCCGGGGCTGTTGTCGGAGGCCCGGGTGAAATCCACCTCCGGGTAGCCCACGACGACCTTGCCGAAGTCGATGGTCACGCTGGGAGCGGTGACCGGGTCCACCGCGTCCGGCCAGACCTCGTTGACACGGGTGAACACTCCCTGCCCGGCGTCCTGACCGGCCGTGACGGCGATGCGTACCCGGTCGGTCGCGACCGGCGCGTCGAAGCGCACGGCGCGCTGCACGCCGGTGTTTCCGGTGACCGCGGCGACGGTCCGCCAGGCGGTGTCCACCCACGCCTCGACGGTGAAGTCCGCGGGCACGCCGTCGGCGTTGGACACCACCGTCACACCGGGCAGCCGCTGTTGCCCGGGCAGGGTGATGGTCAGCGGGTCGGGGAACGCGCCCTCGGTATCGTCGTTCCAGAAGGTGTCGGGGTCGCCGTCGATGGCGTTGTCCGCGGCGTAGGTACGCGGGCGGCCGTCGCTCCCGTTGTTGCCCGCGTGCGTGGACGACGCCTCGGCCGTGGTGCCCTGCGGCCAGCGGGGGGCGGCGGACGGCCGGGCGCGCCGCAGTACGGTGACCCGGCCTCCGGGTGCGAGCAGCGCCCCGGGTTCGGACACGTCCCCCGCCGTCCGCACGATCCCCACCGGCCGCACGGTCCGGTGCGACGGCCCCTGGACATAGCGGTGCCACGAGCCCCCGCGCTCCGGCACGGCGGCCCCTGCGGCGGCCGCCGTGCCGGCTGCGACGAGCGGCAGCCCGGCCGCGAGGGACGCCGCGCCGCCGACGCCCGCTTCGAGTACGGTGCGCCGCGTCGGCCCCGGCTCGTTCTTGCCCACACTCGTCACGTCCCGACGTCCTTCCGTAGCCGCGCATCACTCAGGGACGCGCACATGAATCGTTTCAATGACAAACGTCACGGCGACGCTATACGAGGCGGGCGACCCCGTACAGGGTTGCGGAGACGGCTGTCTCAGGCGTGGAAGCCGTTGCACGCGACGGAGGTGTACTTCGTGGGCCCGCCTTCGACGTGGTAGATCACCACGGTCCAGTCGCCCCGGTCATCCCCCACCGGGATCGCGTCGAGGGTCTTTTCACTGAAGTGGGCCCGGAACGCGTCCGGGTACGTGAGCTCGACGGCTCCGCCGGAGGACCAGTGGGAGTAGATGTCGACGGGCTTGCTGGTGAAACCGATGCCCTTGGCTTCGGACCGGAGCGGCCGTCCGGTGGCGCGGTCGGTCTCGTGCGGGGGGCGCACCCCCACGGAGACGTAGTAGGGCGCGGGTCTCTTGCCCTCCCCCGCGTCCTCGAACCGCAACGAGACCGAGGCGGTGCCGGAGCCGGTGGTGTGCGAGACCGAGGAGATCAGACCCGACGGTGGAAAGGACTCGGGAAAATGGTCCGGATCGCAGCGGCCGCCGCCCAGAGCGGCATTCTTCGAATGGTCCGACTTCCAGCGGTCCTTCGAGACGCGGTCGTTGACGATGTGGTCCGGCGGGCGGGCCGTCTTGTCGGCGGTCGCCGAACGGCGCGCGGCCGGACGGCCGGACGTGGTGGCCCCGGCCCCGGGTGCCGCGTCGGCGCCCTTGCCGTCCGTCTCCGGGAGCAGCCAGAACGTGACCGGCACCGCGAGCGCCACCGCGCACAGGGCGGCCCAGGCCCTTCCCCGCCGTGGGCGCCGCTGCTGGTCCGGGGCGGCGTACGGGGTGGTGCCGGGCGGCTGCGCGGGGACGTCCGTCGCGGGTCTCTCCACCGGCTGGTCGGCGGGCTCACTCCCCGCCCGTCGTGTCGCGGCGAGCACCGTTTCCGGCTCCGCGTGTGAACCGGACGGCATGAGCGGCGTGTTCGAGTCCCCTGGCACGAGGACGGGTTCGGCGGCGCGCACCAGCGCGTGGTAGTGGGCGTCCGACGCCAGCGGTGAGTCCACCCCGCACAGCGCGATCACGGCGGCCGGCTTCGGCCGCTCCGCCGGATCCCTGTCGACGCACATCCGGATCAGCGCGGCCAGGTCCGTCCGCACTCCCGCCAGGTCGATCTTCTCGTACACGGTCCGGTAACTGACCGACGCGGCGTCGCCCGTGCCGTACGGCGGCCGGCCCGTCGCCGTGTACGCGAGCGTCGCACCCAGGGCGAAGACGTCCGCCGCCGGGCCCACCTCGTTGCGCAGCAGGACCTCGGGAGCCGCGTAACCGGGCGTCCCCGACACCATCCCGTCCCGGGTGAGAACCGACTGTTCGAGTCCTCGTGCGATCCCGAAGTCGATCAGCTGCGGTCCCTGCGGCGAGAGGATGACGTTGTGCGGTTTCAGGTCCCGGTGCGTGACGCCGTGTACGTGGACCGCGGCCAGTCCCTCGGCGAGCGCGGCCAGCAGCCGCAGGGCGCTGTCCGGCGGGAAGGGGCCGCCCGCGCCGACGGCGCCGCGCAGCGTCGGCCCTGCCACGTACTCGGTGGCCAGCCAGTAGGGGGACGTGTCGAGCGACGCCTCGATCAACTGGGCGGTGTACGCGCTGCGCACGGTCTCGATGGTCGCGGCCTCGCGCCGGAACCGGGCCAGCGCGTCGGGGTGATCGCTGATCTCGTCACGGATGACCTTGACTGCCACCAGTCGTCCACCGGGCGACCGGCCGAGATACACCTGCCCCATACCGCCCGCGCCGAGACGGGCGAGCAGTTGGTAGGCGCCTATGCGCGCGGGGTCCTGGGGCCTCAGTGCGTCCACGGCCCGACTGTGCCACATCCGCACACGCCGGACCACAACTGCCGCCCGAACAGCCGGGGTCCACGCATCCGAGCGGCGACCCCGTTGATCCGGCCGGTGTTCCGGGCCGGGACGGAGGCCGTTCTCGGCCCCTTCCCGGCCCGGTCCGTCGCGTTCAGTGCGAGTCGGTGGCCTCGAACCAGGTGGGTCCGTCCGTCAGCGACTGCTTGATACGCAGGAGCGCGAACTCCTCCAGCGGCGGCAGGGCGTCGACACCGAACCAGCCCACCTCCAGCGACTCGTCGTCATTGACCCGGGCCTCGCCGCCGGTGGCCCGGCAGCGGAAGGTGACGTCCAGGTACTGGCACCGGTCGCCGTTCTCGTACTGCATGGCCGGCAGTGCCTGGGTCAGCACCACGCGCTCCGCCACGCAGTGCACCGCCGTCTCCTCGTACACCTCGCGCTCCGCCGTCGTCGCCGGCTGCTCCCCCGGCTCGCAAATGCCTCCGATGACCGACCACTTACCGGTGTCCGCACGCCGTCCGAGCAGCACTCTGCCCTCGTCGTCGAAGACGATGGCGGTGACGCCGGGCAGCAGGAGCAACTGTTGACCCGCTGTGGCGCGGATCTCGCGGATGAAGTCAGGAATTGCCATGAGCCGACCCTACGTGGCGCGCGGAGTCACTCAGCGGCCGCGGCGCACCCGTACCGCCCGCGCGGCCACCCAGCCGAGGCCGATGACGGCGAGCAGGGACAGCACCCCTTCGGGCAGCGGTCCCATCCGGGTCGCGGGGGTCAGCGAGGACCGCAGCGGCACCTCGTCCACCAGTGCGTCCGGGGTGAACATCTTCGTCTTCTGGACGACGGTGCCGTCGGGGCGGATGACCGCGCTGACACCGCTGGTGACCGGGACGACGACGGACCGGCTGTGCTCCACCGCGCGCACCCGGGACATGGCCAGCTGCTGGTAGGTCATCTCGCTGCGGCCGAAGGTCGCGTTGTTGCTGGGGACCGCGATCAGCTGGGCCCCGTGCTCGACCGTGTCGCGTACGGCGTCGTCGAACGCGGCCTCGTAGCAGGTGACGAGCCCGACGTAGGTGCCGGAGAGGTCGAAGACGCCGACCTTCTTGCCCGGTCCGAAGTCACGCTGCACCCGGTCCACGTCCGAGCTGAAGACGCGCACGAAGGAACGCATCGGCATGTACTCGCCGAACGGCTGGATATGGCGCTTGTCGTACGTGGCCACCGGGCCCTTGTCCGGGTCCCACTGGATGAGGGTGTTGCGCAGGTTCCCGGTGTCGGGCTCGACGACCGCGCCGACGACGGTCGGCACCCCGATCGCCTTCACCGCGTCGTCGATCACGATCCTCGCGTCGGCGTTGCGGTAGGGGTCGAGGTCGGAGGAGTTCTCCGGCCACAGGACGAAGTCGGGCTGCGGCACCTTGCCCGCCTTCACGTCCCGGGCGAGCTGCTCCGTACGGTTCGCGTGGTTGTCCAGGACGGCGCGGCGCTGGGAGTTGAAGTCGAGGCCGAGCCGCGGCACGTTGCCCTGGATCGCGGCGACGGTCGCGGTGCCGTCCTCGGCCGAGTCGTCCACCAGCGGCAGCGACGCGAGCGCCGCCGCGACCGGCACCAGGACAGCAGCCGCGGTCGCCGCGGCGGCCAGGCGCGGCAGTTCACCGGTGGCACGGCGGATTCGGAACCGGCGCACCGCCTCGAAGAGCCCGAAGCCGCACAGCACCACGGCGAAGGAGAGCAGCGGTGTGCCGCCGAGCGCCGCGAGCGGCAGGAACACGCTGTCGGCCTGGCCGAAGGCGATCCTGCCCCAGGGGAAGCCGCCGAAAGGCACCCTGGCCCGTACCGCCTCGTCCAGAGCCCAGACCGCGGCCGCCCAGAACGGCCAGCCGGCGAGCCGGGACACGGCGGAGATGCCGATGCAGCCCACCGCGATGAACAGTGCCTCGGCGGCTGCCAGGGCCAGCCACGGCACCGGGCCGACCTCTTCGCCGGTCCAGTGCAGCAACGGCAGCATGAAGCCCAGCCCGGCGAGCAGACCGAGCCCGAACGCGGCGCGGAGCCTGCGCTCGAACAGCACCCAGCCGAGCAGCGCGAACCCGGGCAGAACCAGCCACCACAGGGGCCTGGGCGGGAAGCTCGCGTACAGCATCAGCCCGGAGAGCACGGCTGCGCAGGGGCGGGCGAGCCGAGGCGGCAGGCGCCTCGCTCGGGGGACGGAGGCAGGCTGCTGCGGGTCGCCGACCGGGGCGATGGTGGTGCTCACCAGGCGGAGTCTACGGTGGCCGGCTGTGCGCCCGGCAGCCCTGTCCTGGTGGCGGAATCCTCACCGCCGGATCGTTTCTCCGCATCTTCTGCACATATGCCCGCGGGGCCGTTAATCTGTGCGCCGGTCCCCCGCCGACCGGCCGGATCCGGCCGTCGCGCACGGGAGGGTCACAGGCCGGGGGCGGACGTGATGACTTCATCCACAGAACGAGGGCCGGCGGGCGGCACCGCGTCCGACGCTGCCGGAGCGGTGATTCTCGCCGCCTGCGCGATCTGGTCCCTGATCAGTGCGGCGGGCCGGGAGACCCGGCCGGAGGGCGTGCTGCTGGCTCTCCTCGCCGTGGCGGCGGGTTTCGCCTGCGGGCGCATCTGCGGAACGCTGCTGCCGGTGACCGCCACGACGGTCGCCGCGCTGGCCGCCCTCGTCATGGCGCTGCTCTGGCGCGACGGTGTGCCCGGCGCCACGGCCACGATGGACACCGCGCCCGGATCCACCGGGGCGAGCGCCGGGCTGCTGGTACTCGCGGCCGGGGCCGCCTGCTGCGCGGCGGCCGCGGCCCGCCGGGACTCCCTGCGGTTCACCCTGCGGCTGCTGGCCCTGGGG
>NZ_JAFMPZ010000246.1 GCF_017353455.1 Streptomyces laculatispora | reverse complement strand
ACTCGTCGGGGTCCGCTCCGGCGGCGAAGGCCCCGGCCAGCAGTCCCCCGTGGGCGGGAAGCGCCTCGGGGAGTTCGGCCGCGAGGGCGGGGCGCCCCGAGAGCTCGGCCAGGACCGCGGCGAAGCGGCGTCCGACCGGGGCCGCGGTCTCGCCCTCGGTCCAGACGAGAGGGAGGCTGTCCGCGAGTTCGGCGGCCAGGGTCTTGGCCGGATTGCTGTACGTGGCAATGGCGGGCCCACAGCGTTCCGCCGTGCGGTCCAGGCGGTCGGCGACGCTCTGCAGCGTCTCCGGGGGCGCGGTGACCAGGCCGACGCGGTCGAGCAGCGCGAGCAGCGGGGTGAACAGTGCCCAGAGGGTGCCCGGGCCCGCGGCCGATGTCTCGGCGTCGTACTCGCCGTGCGGGGCGGAGGCCATCGGTACGACGAGGCCGTGCAGGCCGTCGACCGCCTCGCGCAGCGGTGACTGCCGGGGCGCGACGGCCACGACGGTGCAGCCGCGGCGGTACGCCTGCTCGGCGACGAGGGCCAGGCCGGGTTCGGAGCCGTCCGCCGTGGCGATGAGCAGCAGGTCGAGGGAGCCGGCCCAGCCGGGCAGCGTCCAGCGCAGCGCGCCCGCGGCGGGGGCGACGCCGGTGGGGCGGATGCGCGTGACCGGTGCGGAGGCGCCGGCGAGGGCGCCGATCAGGTCGGCTACGCCGGATGCGGCGGTGCCGGAGCCTGCGACCAGGACGGCGCGCGGACGGCCCTGCGGGTTCAGCTCGGCGATTCCGGCCTCCGTCGCGTGCCGGGCGGCGGTGCGGACCCTGGCCCCGGCCTCGGCGGCGCCGCGCAGCAGACCGCGGCGGTCGGCTCGGGCCAGGGCTTCCGGGGCGTCGAGCAACGACTCGTCGAGCATGGGGACGGTCCTCCGATCACGCGCTGATCACCGAGCGGGGTGTGGGGCCCGGTTACGCGGGGCGGCGGGCCTCGTCGACGAGGAGGACGGGAATGCCGTCCCGTACCGGGTAGGCCAGGCCGCAGTCCTTGCCCGTGCAGACCAGTTCGGGGCTGTCGGCCGCCGACCGGTCGTCGAGGGGGGAGTGACAGGCCGGGCAGGCCAGGATCTCCAGGAGGCCGGCTTCGAGCGGCATGGGGTGGGTCCCTTCGGGCGGGCGCGGGCGCGTCTTGTTTTTGATCTTGATCGTGCTTGTGTACTTGTTCAGGGGTCGGGCGACGTCAGCCTACCGCCGGGGTGGTGGGGGCGCGGCCTGGCCGGGTGCGCGGAAGTGCGGTGTGGCGCGATGCGACGGGCGAAGGGGCGGGGCGCCCGCGGCGGGCCTTGTCCCCTCCCGTGACCGGGGCTCCGGCCCGGACCCCGCTCCTCAGACGCCGGACGGGCTGGGAGCACCAGGGGTCCCGGGCGTCCGGATCAGGGCCAGGGCCTCGTCGCGTACCGCCTTCATCGTCTCTTCCTCGCGGGCCTCGACGTTCAGGCGCAGCAGCGGTTCCGTGTTGGAGGCCCGGAGGTTGAACCACCAGTCCGGGGCCGTGACCGTCAGGCCGTCCAGGTCGTCGGTGGTCACGCCCTCGCGGTCGGCGAACGCCGCTCGTACCTCCGCCGTACGCGCGGGCTGGTCGTCGACCGTGGAGTTGATCTCGCCGGAGCCGGTGTAGCGGTCGTACTGGGCGACCAGGGCGGAGAGGGGTCCGTCCTGGCCGCCCAGGGCGGCCAGGACGTGGAGGGCGGCGAGCATGCCCGTATCCGCGTTCCAGAAGTCCCGGAAGTAGTAGTGCGCCGAGTGCTCACCGCCGAAGATCGCCCCGTGTGCGGCCATCTCCGCCTTGATGAAGGAGTGGCCCACCCTCGTCCGGACCGGGGTGCCGCCGTTCTCGCGCACGACCTCCGGGACCGAATGGGACGTGATCAGGTTGTGGATGACCGTGCCCCGGCCGCCGTTGCGCGCCAGTTCCCGGGCCGCGACCAGGGCGGTGATCGCCGACGGGGAGACTCCCTCGCCCCGCTCGTCCACGACGAAGCAGCGGTCCGCGTCGCCGTCGAAGGCCAGGCCAAGATCGGCGCCCTCGGCCAGCACCCGGGCCTGGAGGTCGACGATGTTCCTGGGGTCCAGGGGGTTGGCCTCGTGGTTCGGGAACGTGCCGTCCAGCTCGAAGTACATCGGGACGAGGTCGACGGGCAGGCCCGCGAAGACCGTGGGGACCGTGTGGCCGCCCATGCCGTTACCCGCGTCCACGACCACCTTCAGCGGCCGGATCGCGGACAGGTCCACCAGCGACAGCAGGTACGCGGCGTAGTCGGTGAGCGTGTCCCGTGCGGTGATCGTGCCGGAGGCGGCGGCCGGCTGCGGGGTGCCGGTCACGGACCACCGCTCGACCAGAGTGCGGATCTCGGCGAGCCCGGTGTCCTGGCCCACCGGTGCGGCGCCCGCACGGCACATCTTGATGCCGTTGTACTGCGCCGGGTTGTGCGAGGCGGTGAACATCGCGCCCGGCAGGTCCAGCGACCCCGACGCGTAGTACAGCTGGTCCGTCGAGCACAGACCGATCATCGTGACGTCCGCACCCCGGGCCGCCGCGCCCCGGGCGAAGGCTCCCGACAGGGCGGGGGACGTGGGGCGCATGTCGTGACCGATCACGATCGCGTCCGCGGCCGTCACCTCGACGAACGCCGCTCCGAACTGCTCGGCCAGGGCTTCGTCCCACTGGTCGGGCACGACTCCGCGAACGTCGTACGCCTTCACGAGCTGCGACAGGTCTGCAGTCACGGGACGGTCCTCCTGAGGGTTTCTTCGGACCGCCAAACTACCCGGCGGCCCGGGTCACCCCGTGCTCCGGGGACGCGGAGCGTCACGGGCCCGCGCCCGGGAGACGGACGCCGGCTCAGGAGTCGGGCGAGCGCAGCACGCGGAGGTGGCCCCTGCGGGCGACCTCCACCGGATCCGCGGTACGAGGACCGCCGCCGCCCCTGGGCCTGTCGCCGCGGTCCTGCGGACGCGCCGCTTCCCGGACGGCGTTGGCGAGCGCTTCGAGGTCGTCACCGCTGGGGCGGACGGGCACGGAGGGGTCGGAGAGCCGGACGACCTCCCAGCCGCGTGGCGCGGTCAGCCGCTCACTGTGCTCGGCACAGAGGTCGTAGCAGTGGGGCTCGGCGTAGGTGGCGAGCGGGCCGAGGACCGCAGTCGAGTCGGCATAGACGTACGTCAGTGTCGCGACGGCAGGGCGGCCGCACGCGGTGCGCGAACAGCGACGTACAGGGCTCACGATGTTGGACGCTACCGCACTCTTGAGCGGGCTGCGACGACTCTCCCTCAGCTCACCCCACCGTGTCGCCCTGTGACCTCGGGTACGGCCGCCTCCGGGGCAATTGCCCTGACCTGCGCGGCAGCAGAAGGGCGCCGGTCGTCACGGCAACGATTCCGGTCACCACTCGCCCCGGAAACGGTCAGGAGACAGAAGGGTAACGGTCATGAGCGGGGCCTGAAACGGGCTCCCTCGTGGCCGGATTGTTCAAGAGCGGACAGGCCTGTTCCTCCCCGGGCGGCCGCCGTCCGCTCGCCCCGCGGAGCGTTACGCTGCGTCGGTGATGGACAGTCCCGTACCGCCCCACCCGTCCGAGCCGCGACCGCGGCGCCGAGACCGACACGGCCGAGGCATGCGTGGGCCCGTCGCCCCGCCCCAGGTGCCGCTCTCGGCCAGCCGGGCGGACAGCTTCCGTGATCTCGTGCAGGACTCCGTGGAGCGGCTGGAGCGGCGCTGGCCCCAGCTGGCCGAGGTCGACTTCGTGGTCCTCGATGTGCCGAGCACCGGGGAGGAGACCGTTCCGCTGGGGAACGCGCTGTCCGCCGAGAAGGAACGGCCGGCCCAGATCGTCATCTACCGGCGTCCCGTCGAGATCCGCACCAAGAACCGCGACGAGCGTGCGCTGCTGGTGCACGAGGTCGTGGTGGAGCAGGTCGCGGAACTGCTCGGGCTCGCCCCGGAGTCGGTCGACCCGCGGTACGGGCAGGAGTAACGCGGCGGGGGCGGGGGCCGCGTTCACCGGCCCCCGCCCCCGCCACTCGCCCGCGTTCAGTCGTCCAGGACCGACAGGTCCTGTTCGGCCGCCGGTACCTCGACCGTTCCGCCGTCGTCCGGCAGCGTCTGCACCGTGAACATCGGGATGCCGTCCTGCGGAAGAGTGAGCGTGCGGGCGGCGTGGACCGGGCCGCCCGACTGCGTCTGGACCGTCAGCGCGTACGTGCCCTTGAGGCCGGCCGGGACCGGCGGGGTGACCGCGACCGTCGTGCCCGCGGCGACCTTGTACGTCTTGCTGACCGGAGTGCCGCCCTTGCTGCCCGCGGACGCCGTGACCTTCACGGTGCCGGCGGCGCCCGGTGCGGTGAGCGAGAGGACCGAGCCCTTGGCCCGGTTGTCGGCCGCGGTCGCCTGCGCGCCCACCGGGCCGGTCGCCGGGATGTACCCGACCTCCTGCTTGTCGCCCTTGCCCCGGACCACCCGCAGCGCGGCCACCACCGGGGTGGCCCTGTCCTTCTGGGCGGGGGTCAGCAGCAGGGAACCCGCCTCGCCCCGGGTGAGGTTCTTCAGGTCCACCCCGGCCGTCATCCGCGACTTGACGTGGAGGTCCTCGTTCCCCACCGGGGCGAACGCGCCCGTCTTGCCGAGGAGCCGCACCTTCAGGTCCGCGTCGTCCTCGCCGGGGGCGAAGGCCACCAGCCGGACCGAGGTCGCGTCCGCCGGGATGCCGGGCAGCACCAGGGTGCCCGCCGGGGCGGCGGAGGCGGTGAGCCAGTCGCTGCCGGTCTCGCTGTCCGCGGTCCTGACGGCCGCGCCCACCCGTCCGGTACGAGTGGTGACGTGGACGGTCACGTCGTCGGCCGCCTTGCTGGTCAGGGTCGAGATCAGGACCCGGACGCCGGATCCGGCGGGGACCGTGATGCCCTCGCCGACATCGGACTTGAGCGTGCCGTCCGGACCGTACAGCTCGATGTCGGCGACCGCGGCGGTGTCGTCCGGGTTGGTGAGGTTGACGTAGTCCTCGCGGGACTTCGCGGTGCTCGCGGCCGGGAACCAGAAGTCGGTGTCGGGTGCCGTGCAGCTGACCCCGAGCAGGCCCCGGGAGTCGCCCGCCTCGACGGTGGTGGTCTGCTGGGCGGTCCAGCCGGGCGCCAGCCGGCCGGTGGCGGTGCCGACGAGGGCGGGGGCGTCCGAACCGGACACGTCGGCGGTGGCCGGCTTGCCGGGCTCCTTGAGGGCGACGACGGGCTTGTCCGAGTCGGCCGTCTTGTCCTTGCTCTTGCCCTTGTCCTTGGCCTTTTCCTTGTCGTCCTTCTTGTCGTCCTTCTTGGCGGCCGTGGGTGACTTCAGTTCGGCCGCGCCCGCCTCGCCGCCGCTTTTCGCGGCCGGGGTGAAGGACGTGTACGTGGTCTCCGCGAGATCCGAGAGGCCGGGCGCCGGACAGAGCAGGCTGGACCGCTCCACGGGCAGCCGGGAAGCTGCCCCGGCCTCCGTCGCACCCCCGTCACCGGGCACGGTGAACGCGGCGAATCCGGTGACGGCGGCGAGGGCGACGGCCCCCGCGATGAGGGACAGGCTGGTGGACTTCACTCGGACTCGCCTCGCGATGCGTTACCGGTCGGCCACGGGTTCTGGCCCGGGGCGGGGTTCTCGTCGGGATTCTCGCCGGGGCCGGGGG
>NZ_JAFMPZ010000245.1 GCF_017353455.1 Streptomyces laculatispora | reverse complement strand
GGCGCCGCCGCCTCCTGCTCCGTCTCTTCCCTACGGGCCATCCGGACTTCCTCCTCATCGGTGGTTCGGTGGGTGCGGCAGGAGGGTCAGCACCCTCCTGCGGGGCCGGTCAGTTGAAGCCCGTCGGCAGGTACTGATCGACGTTGTCCTTGGTGACCACCGCCGAGTAGAGCGTGAGGTTGGTCGGGATCTCCAGCTCGGAGAGGCCGGCGACACCCTTGCCCTGGCCGAGTGCGCGGGCCAGGTCGACGGCCGACGCCGCCATGGTCGGCGGGTAGAGAACGGTGGCCTTCAGCACGCTGTTGTCGGCCTTGATGGCGTCCATCGCGGACTTGGCCCCGGCGCCGCCGACCATCAGGAACTCGTCCCGGCCGGCCTGCTGGATCGCGCGCAGCGCGCCCACGCCCTGGTCGTCGTCGTGATTCCACAGGGCGTCGAACTTCTTCTGCGCCTGGAGGAGCTGGGACATCTTCGCCTGGCCGGACTCGACGGTGAAGTCCGCGGCCTGACGGGCCACCAGTTTGATGTTGGAGTAGTTTTTCAGGGCGTCCGCGAAGCCCTGGCTGCGCTGCTTGGTGAGCTCCAGGCTGTCGATGCCGGCCAGCTCGACGACCTTGGCGTTCGACTTGTCCTTGAGCTGCTCGCCGATGTACGTACCGGCGTTGAGACCCATGCCGTAGCTGTCCCCGCCCACATAGCAGCGGTAGGCCTGCGGGGAGGCGAAGATGCGGTCCAGGTTGACGACGGGAATGCCCGCTCGCATGGCCTCCAGGCCGACCTGGGTGAGCGCCTTGCCGTCGGCCGGGAGGATGATGAGGACGTCGACCTTCTTGTTGATGAGGGTCTTGACCTGGCCGATCTGCGCGGCGGTGTCGTTGGAGCCCTCGGTGGTCTCCAGGGTCACCTCGGAGTACTTCTTCGCCCGCGACCTGGCGTTCTCGTTGATCGCGTTGAGCCAGCCGTGGTCGGCCTGCGGACCCGCGAAGCCGATGGTGATCGGCTTGCCCGGCTTGTCGTCGGCAGCGGGCGCGTCGCTCTGCGCCGCGGTGTCCTTCTCCTTCGGGGTGTTGCTGGTGCAGGCGGTCAGGAAGGCGCCTGCGGAGACTGCTGCGGTACCGAAGAGCAGTCCTCTGCGGCTGGTTTCTGGCATGGCTGTCAAACCCTTCATCCGGTGCGTGGGCATACGGAACAGGCAGGAACTGAGCGGAAGATGACCGGCGGTCAGGTTTCCCGGTGGGCCGACGTGCGGCCCTGGACCAGAACGGCGGCGACGATGATCGCGCCCTTGGCGATCTGCTGGACGTCGCTCTGCAGATTGTTGAGCGCGAAGATGTTGGTGATCGTGGTGAAGACGAGGACGCCCAGCACGGAGCCGACGATGGTGCCGCGGCCGCCGGTGAGCAGGGTGCCACCGATGATCGCGGCGGCGATGGCGTCGAGCTCGTACAGATTGCCGTTGGTGTTCTGACCCGAGCCGGACAGGATGATCAGCATGAAGGCGGCGATGCCGCAGCACAGTCCGGACAGCAGGTAGAGGTAGAGGCGCTGGCGCCGTACGTCGATCCCCGCCAGCCGGGCCGCCTCCGCGTTGCCGCCGACGGCGACCGTGCGGCGGCCGAAGGTCGTACGGTTCAGCACCAGCCAGCCGACGACGGTGACCACGGCGAACATCATGACGAGCGGCGGAATACCGAGGACGTAGGAGCCGGGCAGACCCAGGTCCAGGACGGACTTGACCGTGACGATCTGGGTCTTGCCGTCGGTGATCAGGAGGGCCATGCCGCGGGCGGAGGCGAGCATCGCCAGCGTCGCGATGAACGGCACCATCCGGCCGTACGCGATGAGCACCCCGTTGACCAGTCCGGCACCGAGGCCGACGAGCATCGCGGTGAACAGGATGCCGGCGAAGCCGTACTCCTGGGTGGCGAGTGTGGTGGCCCAGACCGAGGCGAGGGCGACCATGGCACCGACCGACAGATCGATGCCGCCGCTGGTGATGACGAAGGTGACCCCGACGGTCACGACGCCGATGACGGACGCCTGGGTCAGGATCAGCTGAAGGTTGCCGGAGTCCAGGAAGGCGTCTGGCTCGGTGATGCCGCCGACGACGATCAGTGCGGCGAGGACACCGAGCAGCGAGAGGCTGCGCAGGTCCACCCGGAGCCCGAGGGCTCGCGGGGATCTGTCCTTCTTCGGGGACGCGGGGACGGATACGGGCGCGGCGCCCTTGTCCGGCCCGCTCTGCTGTGCCGAGGAGACGGGCTGCGTCATGACGTCGGGCTCCCTTCCATCACGAGGTCGAGTACGCGGTGCTCGTCGAGCTCCCTGGCGTCCGCCGTATGCACGACGTGGCCTTCGCGGAGCACCAGCACCCGGTCGGCGAGGCCCAGGACTTCGGGCACTTCGCTGGAGACGAGCAGTACGGCGAGGCCTTCGTCGGCCAGCCGTCGGATCACGGCGTAGAGCTCGGCGCGGGCGCCGACGTCCACCCCGCGGGTCGGTTCGTCGAGCAGCAGCACCCGGCAGCCGCGCAGCAGCCAGCGGGCCAGGACCGCCTTCTGCTGGTTGCCGCCGGAGAGGGTGCGGACGGGGGTGTCCGGGTTGTCGGGGCGCAGCGAGAGTTCACGGGTGGCGGCGCGGGCCGCCTTGCGCTCCGCGCCCCGGTCGAGCCAACCACCCCTGGAGAAGCGGGACATGGAGGAGACGGAGACATTGCGGGTGACGGATTCGAGCATCAGCAGGGCCTGCGCCTTGCGTTCCTCGGGGGCGAGGCCGACGCCGGCCGCGACGGCGGCGCGGACGCTGCCGGGCCGTAGCGGCCGGCCGGCGACGGTGACCCGTCCGGCGGTGGCACGGCGCGCGCCGTAGATCGTCTCCAGGATCTCGGAGCGCCCGGAGCCGACCAGGCCGGCGAGGCCGACGATCTCGCCGGGCCTGAGTTCCAGGTCGACGGGGGCGAACTCGCCTTTCCTGGTGAGGCCTTCGACCTTGAGCACGGGCTCGGCGCCGGAGTCCTCGGGGACGGCTCCGGGCCTCGGCGGGAAGACGTACTCGACATTGCGGCCGGTCATCATGGCAACGATGTCGCGCGTCGGGGTGGACTCGGCGGGAAGGCCGACCGCGACGGCCCGGCCGTCCTTGAGGACGGTCACCCGGTCGCCGATCCGGCGGATCTCCTCCAGCCGGTGGGAGATGTAGACGACGGCAACCCCGTCGGCGGTCAGGGAGGCGACGATGCGGAAGAGATTGGCGACCTCGTCGGGGTCGAGGGCCGCGGACGGTTCGTCCATCACGATGAGCCGTACGTCGTGGGAGAGCGCGCGGGCCATCGAGACGATCTGCTGCTGGGCCGCGGAGAGTTCACCGACCGGGCGGGCCGGGTCGATCTCCGGGTGACCGAGGCGCTTCAGCAGTGCGGCGGCCGCGGTGCGGCCCTCGCGGGTGCGGACGACGAAGCCCGCGCTGGTGGGCTCATGGCCGAGGAAGACGTTCTCGGCGACCGACAGCCCCTCCACCAGGTCGAGTTCCTGGTAGATGGTGGCGATCCCGAGACGCATCGCGGTGATGGGCGACTTGAGTACGGCGGGTGAGCCGCGCCAGGTGATCTCGCCGCCGTCGGGCTGGTGGGCCCCGGCGAGCACCTTGATGAGGGTGGATTTCCCGGCCCCGTTCTGGCCGAGCAGACAGTGGACCTCGCCGGCCTGGACCTCCAGGTCGACGCCGTCGAGGGCGCGCACGCCGGGAAAGGACTTGGTGATGCCGGACATGGTGAGCAGGGGTGGTTCTGGAGCCATGACAAATCCCCTCGGCGGGTGCCGGTGAGCGGGCAGGGCGCAGTGCAGTCCCGGGGTGTCCCCGGACCCCGGCCGCGGCGTGGGGACAGTGCCTTGTTGCTGGCCGGCCGGGTGTCGGTCCGGCGGGAAGTGGATCGGACGGGAGAACGATCAGGCGGGTGGTGCGCGGCTCTCACACGGTGCTGCGGGCCGGTGGTGCCGGGTCAGGCCGGTGAGAAGAGGTGGTCGCTGATGAGCCGGGCCGCGCCGATCACTCCGGCGGCGGGTCCCAACTCGCCCAGCACGATGGGAAGGTTGCCGGTGGCCAGCGGCAGTGACTGCCGGTAGACCTGGGTCCGGACGCTGGCGAGCAGCGTGTGACCCAGTCCGGTCACCCCGCCGCCGATCACCACCAGACCGGGGTTGAAGAAGCTGACGAGTCCCGCGATGACCTGACCGACCCGGTTGCCGCCTTCGCGGATCAGGTCGAGCGAGGTGGCGTCGCCCGCGGCCGCGGCGGCGGCCACATCGACGGCGGTGAGGTTCCCGGACGCCGCCAGCCGGGCCGCGAGCTCCGTGGACTGTCCGGCACGGGCCGCGTCCTCGGCGTCGCGGGCCAGTGCGGCGCCGCTGAAGTGGGCTTCCAG
Source organism: Streptomyces laculatispora (assembly GCF_017353455.1). Taxonomy (GTDB): domain Bacteria; phylum Actinomycetota; class Actinomycetes; order Streptomycetales; family Streptomycetaceae; genus Streptomyces; species Streptomyces laculatispora. The sequence goes on along the minus strand of NZ_JAFMPZ010000245.1, from coordinate 17,362 downwards.
GCAGCCCCGGTTGCCACAGGCGCAGGGGCGCCCGTCCGGTTCGACCTGGATGTGGCCGATGTCGCCCGCACTGCCCGTCGTACCGCGGTGGACCTCTCCGCCGACGACGATGCCGCAGCCGATACCGGTGCCGATCTTGACGCAGAGGAAGTCGCCCACGGAGCGGGCGACGCCCGCGTGCTGCTCCCCCATCGCCATCAGGTTCACATCGTTGTCGACCATCACGGGGCAGCCCAGCTCCTGGCTGAGCGCCTCGCGGACCGGGAAGCCGTCCCAGCCGGGCATGATCGGCGGTGCGACCGGAATCCCCTCGGGGAAGCGGACCGGTCCCGGTACGCCGATGCCCGCGCCGTCGAACCCTTCGGCGAGCCCGGAGGCCCGGAGCTTGGCCGCCATGGACAGCACCTGCTCGAAGACGGCGACGGGGCCCTCGCGTACGTCCATGGGGTGGTTGAGGTGGCCCAGGACCTCCAGCTCAGCGTTGGTGACCGCCACATCGACCGAGGTGGCGCCGATGTCGACACCGAGGAAGCGCAGTGCCGGGGCGAGCCGGATGTTGTGCGAGCGACGCCCGCCGCGGGATGCGGCGAGTCCGTCGGCCACGACAAGGCCGGTCTCCAGCAGTCTGTCCACCTCGACGGCGAGCTTGGAGCGGGAGAGATCGACCTGATCCCCCAGCTGTGCCCGCGAGTTGGGCCCGCCGTCGCGCAACAGCCGGAGCAGTCGCGCCTGATGCGCATTCGCGGGTCGTGCCGTCATACGTCTCACGCGCCCCTCCCCGCCACATCGGCCTGTCCGTCGGGCTTTGGAGGGGAACGTAGCAGCGCTCGCCCGGAGTGGGAAGAAGTTGCGCAGGAATCCACCACAACTTTCTCCACCCTGAGGACAAAGGGGTGCGGCGTCGACCCCGGAGGGAGTCGGCGCCCGCCGTCGGCGGCGGGCGCGACAATGCCCCCGATCGCCGGACGGGCTGATTCCTCAGCCGGCGTTCGAGGGCGTGGAAAGCGCGGGGGTCAGCCCTCTTCGCGCTCGTGGTAGGTCCGGCGGGTGTGTTCCGTGTGGGCCCGCATGATCGCCGTGGCCTGCTGCTCGTCGCGCGAGGAGATCGCGGCGATCAGGGAGCGGTGCTCGATCCAGGACCCGGTGCCGCGCCGGCGGGCGACGGGGGTGTAGTACCAGCGGACCCGGCGGTCCACCTGGCCGGCCAGCTCGGCGAGTACGACGTTGCCCGCCAGCTCCATGACCTTGGCGTGGAAGGCCGCGTTGGTCGCGACAGCCAGGTCCACGTCGTCGTCGGCGACGGCCTGCTCACCCTTGGCGCACAGCTCCTCCAGCGCGGCGATGCCCGACGTACCGGAGTTGGCGGCGGCGAGCCGGGCGGCCTCGGCCTCCAGGAGCGTACGGACCGAGAGCAGTTGGTCGGCCTCGTCCTCCGTGGGTTCATGGACGAACGCACCCTGGGCGGGCCGCAGATCGACCCAGCCCTCGGTGTTGAGCCGCTGCAACGCCTCGCGCACCGGCTGCCGGGACACCCCGAGATGCCCGGCCAGCTCGCTCTCGACCAGATGCTGGCCGGGACGGAGCGCACGGGTGGTGATGAGCTCCAGCAGCGCCTCGTAGACACGCTCGCGCAGCGGACCGGGCCGTTCCAGCTTCGGCACAGCCCCCTGCGGCAGTCCTGCGGACAACATTGCGGTCCCCCTCCAGCGACGAGCAATTGCTTATCGTCTACAGTCTACCGAGCGCAAGGCCCCTCAGGGACAGCGGATCACCTGACCCGCGTAACTGAGGTTCCCGCCGAAGCCGAAAAGCAGCGCCGGAGCGCCGGTGGCCACCTCGCCCCGCTCCACCAGCTTGGACAGGGCCATCGGGATCGAGGCGGCCGACGTGTTGCCGGAATCCACGACATCCCGGGCGATGACGGCGTTGACCGCGCCGATCTTCCTGGCGACCGGCTCGATGATCCTCAGATTGGCCTGGTGCAGCACCACCGCGGCGAGATCCTCGGGGGTGATTCCGGCCTTCTCGCACACCTTGCGCGCGATGGGCGGCAGCTGGGTGGTGGCCCAGCGGTAGACCGACTGCCCCTCCTGGGCGAAGCGCGGCGGCGTCCCCTCGATCCGTACCGCGTCCCCCATCCCGGGCACGGAACCCCACAGCACCGGCCCGATCCCGGGCCGGCCGGCCGCACCGGAGTCGGCGACCACGACCGCCGCACCGGCGCCGTCGCCCATCAGCACACAGCTGGAGCGGTCGGTCCAGTCGACGATGTCGCCCATCTTGTCGGCGCCGATCACCAGAGCGCGGCTGGCCGCTCCGGCGCGCACGGCGTGGTCGGCGGTGGCGAGGGCGTGGGTGAAACCGGAACAGACCACGTTGATGTCCATCACCGCGGGCGACGTCATACCGAGCCGGGCGGCGACCCTGGCCGACATGCTCGGCGACCGGTCGATCGCCGTGGAGGTGGCGACCAGGACCAGGTCGATGTCCACGGGCTGCAGCCCGGCGGCAGCGAGGGCCTTGGCCGCCGCGTGCGCGGCCAGCTCGTCCACCGGCTCGTCGGGGCCGCCGAGGTGGCGGGTCTTGATGCCGACGCGGCTGGTGATCCACTCGTCGCTGGTGTCGACCATGGCCGCCAGGTCATGGTTGGTGAGCACCCTGGCGGGCTGATAGTGGCCGAGCGCCACGACACGTGAGCCGGTCATATTCAGGTTCCCCTCGCTACATATGGCAGGAACCATCCAGTCTTGGTCGCTACCGCTCGGTACAGGGGCACGTGATCCCACAGGATTCCCGGCCGACGATTGGAGGCTTGACAACAGCCTCGACCGCCTGGACCACATACTGTAGACAATATTCTGTCGCTGGCAGCGTGAAGGGCAAGCCCCTGGAACTCGGCGTGCTGCGCGCGGCGGTCGTCGAGCCGGCCGCTCCCGCCGGGGTCCCCGTTCCGACGCTGCGCGCCGTGCGGGCGTCTGCGCCCGCTGCGGTGCCGGCTGCAACGTCACCCTCCACGTGCAGGACAATGAGATCGCCAAGGTCACCCCGCCGCACGACAGCCCGGTGACCCACGGCAACCTCTGCGTCAACGGCCGCTTCGGCTTCCAACACGTACAGAATCGGGTCTAACGGTCATGGGACGGGTCACCGAGCGCCGCCGCACTATCCGTATCCGGGACGGGGTCGTCTCCACCCGCCCCGACACCCTCGTCGCCGAGGAGCCCCTGGAGATCCGGCTGAACGGCAAGCCGCTCGCCATCACGATGCGCACCCCGGGCGACGACTTCGCGCTGGCGGCGGGCTTCCTGGTGAGCGAGGGCGTGCTCGGCGAGGGCCATGAGGTGCAGTCGATCGCGTACTGCGCCGGGGCGACGGCCGACGGCGTCAACACGTACAACGTGGTGGATGTGCGGCTCGCGCCCGGCGTCGTGGTCCCCGACATCACGCTGGAGCGCAACGTCTACACGACGTCCTCCTGCGGGCTGTGCGGCAAGGCCAGTCTGGACGCGGTCCGCACCACGACCCGGCACCCCGTCGCCGACACTCCCCCGGTCCGGGTCGAGCCGGCGCTGCTGGCCGCCCTCCCCGACCGGCTGCGCGCCTCGCAACCGGTGTTCGACCGGACCGGGGGCCTGCACGCGGCGGCGCTGTTCTCCGAGACGGGCGAGCTGATGGACATACGGGAGGACGTGGGCCGGCACAACGCGGTCGACAAGCTGGTCGGCCGGGCCCTCACCGACAACCGGCTGCCGCTGTCCCGGTCGATCCTGCTGGTCTCCGGGCGGGCCTCCTTCGAGCTGGCGCAGAAGGCGGTGATGGCCGGTATCCCGATGCTGGCGGCCGTCTCGGCGCCGTCCTCCCTCGCCGTCGACCTGGCGGCGGAGACCGGGCTGACCCTGGTCGGCTTCCTTCGGGGCCCGTCCATGAACGTGTACGCGGGCGAGCACCGCATCGCCCTGGAGGCGACGGCCGTGCGGGGCTGAGGCGTCCCGCCCGCCGCACGCGTCCGGGGCCGGCCGGCGGGGAGCGCCCCCGCGCCGGCCGGCCTCGGCCCACCGGGACGGTGCCCGTCAGGTCACCGTGACGGGCTCCACCGTCGCGCCGTCCGCACCCGCTTCCTCCGGGTCCCGGGCACGTCGCTTCGCGATCACCGCGCACACCATGAGCTGCATCTGGTGGAAGAGCATCAGCGGCAGCACGGCGAGGCCCGCCTGCGCGCCGAACAGGACGCTGGCCATGGGCAGGCCGGAGGCCAGGCTCTTCTTCGAACCGGCGAACTGGATGGCTATGCGGTCCTCCCGGCCGAAACCGAGCCGCTTCGCCCCGTACCAGCTCAGCGCCAGCATCAGCGCGAGCAGCACCGCCTCGGCACCGAGCAGCGCCCCGAGCCGGGCCGGGGTGACCTGGTGCCAGATGCCGGCGACCATGCCCTCGCTGAACGCGGTGTAGACGACCAGCAGGATCGAGCCCCGGTCGACATGGCCGAGGATCTTCTTGTGCCGGGTGATGAAGCCGCCGATCCAGCGGCGCAGCAACTGTCCCGCGACGAACGGCAGCAGCAGCTGGACGCCGATCCTCAGCAGCGCGTCCCCGGAGAACCCGCCACCGCTGTTGCCGAGCAGCGCGGCCGCGAGCAGCGGGGTGATGAAGATTCCGGCGATCGAGGAGAAGGAGCCCGCGCAGATCGCCGCGGGCACGTTGCCGCGGGCCATCGAGGTGAAGGCGATCGACGACTGGATGGTCGAGGGGACCAGGCAGAGGAAGAGGAAGCCGCTCTGGAGCTGCGGCGTCAGTACGTACGGCACCAGCCCCTCGCTCGCCAGTCCCAGCAGCGGGAACGCGACGAACGTGCAGACCAGGACGGTGAGGTGGAGCCGCCAGTGCCTGACGCCGTCGAGGGCCTCGGCGGTGGAGAGCCGCGCGCCGTAGAGGAAGAAGAGGAACGCGACCGCTCCGGTGGAGGCGCCGCCCGCCACCTCGGCGGCCGCGCCGGAGGCCGGCAGCAGCGCCGCGAGTACGACGGTGCCGATCAACGCCAGGATGTACGGGTCGATCGGCAGCCAGGACGGCAACTGCAGGGTGCGGCGGCTCATGTGCTCCACGTGTTCTCTCGTTCAGGGTCGTGCCTTCCTTATCCTGCTCCCGATCACCGACATCGGGAATCCGGTATACCGCTCTTACTGTGATCACGGTTCGCGATAACGTGGCCCCATGTACGACCCCGCGCAGCTGCGCACCTTTCTCGCCGTCGCCCAGACACTGAGCTTCACCCGGGCCGCCCGCCGGCTCGGGGTGCGGCAGTCCACGGTGAGCCAGCACGTGCGGCGGCTGGAGGAGGCGACCGGGCGGCAGCTGTTCACCCGTGACACGCACCGGGTCGACCTCACCGTGGACGGCGAGGCGATGCTGGGCTTCGCCCGGACGATCCTGGAGGCCCACGAGCGGGCCTCGGCGTTCTTCACCGGCACCCGGCTGCGCGGGCGGCTGCGGTTCGGGGCCTCGGAGGACTTCGTGCTGACCCGGCTGCCGGAGATCCTCCAGTCGTTCCGCCGCGACCATCCGGAGGTCGAGCTGGAGCTGACCGTGGAGCTGTCGGGCACGCTGCACCAGCAACTGGCGGCGGGGCGGCTCGATCTGGTGCTGGCCAAGCGGCGGACCGGTGACACCCATGGGGAGCTGGTCTGGCAGGACGCGCTGATCTGGATCGGTGCGCCCCGGCTGCGGATCGACCCGGACCGCCCGGTACCGCTGATCCTCTTCCCGCCGCCGGGCATCACCCGGGCCCGCGCGCTGGAGGTGCTGGAGGGGCAGGGCCGCTCCTGGCGGGTCGCGTGCACCAGCGGCAGCCTCAGCGGGCTGACCGCGGCAGCCCACGCGGGGCTCGGCGTGATGGCGCACAGCCGGGGCCTGGTCCCGCCCGGACTGGTTCCGGTGCCGGCCAGGGCGGGGCTGCCGGAGCTCGGCGAGGTGGATTTCGTGCTGCTGCACGGCCGTCGCCGGGACGGTGCGCAGCAGGCCGCGGACGCGCTCGCGGCGGCGATCCTGGCGGGCGGCGACCGGCTGCTCCGCCCGCCGGGCGGGATCGGCGCGATCGGTGGACGGGACGGCGCATGACTCGGGCGGCCAGGGGGGAGAATCCACGGGACGCGGCGGTCTCCGCCGGGGCGGCCCAACCCGGTCAGGCCCGGCAGGTGCGGATCAACCTCCCGTAACCGTACGGAACGGCAGTGATCGCGGCGTACAGATTCGGTGGAGATTCCCGCGCGAGCCACTTACTCCTTGGTCGGAAGCACGCCCGAGCCTTGCCCTTCTGGCCGGATTTCATCCCCTGACCAGTGCAGACGCCACGTTGTGCGGGCGGTCTCGGACTCTCCCGCGGCGGCGCCCGGTGGGGTAGCGTCACGGCGCTGTGCGGAGCGCCACAAGGAGCAGGTCATTGCGCGAGTTCACTGTCCCACCCATGGCGGCCGCGCCCCACGTGGGCGGGCTCGCTGATGTGGTTTTCGACTATGCCGAGGAGGATCCGCACCGGGTCGCCCTCGGTCGCAAGGACGCGTCCGGACGCTGGCTTGATGTCACCTCTGCGACGTTCCGCGACGAGGTGCTCGCCCTCGCCAAGGGGCTGATCGCGCACGGCGTGCGGTTCGGCGACCGGGTGGCCCTGATGTCGCGCACCCGCTACGAGTGGACGCTCTTCGACTTCGCCCTGTGGGCGGTCGGCGCACAGTCCGTACCGGTCTATCCGACGTCCTCGGCCGAGCAGGTCCTGTGGATGCTCCACGACGCCGAGGTCTCGGCGGTGATGGTCGAGCACGAGGACCACGCGATGACGGTCGCCTCGGTCATCGGCCAGCTGCCCCAGCTGAAGCGGCTGTGGCAGCTGGACACCGACGCGGTGTCCGAGCTGGTCCTGGCGGGCGCCCATGTCGAGGACGAGGTGGTGCACCGGCACCGGCGGGCCGTGACCCCCGACTCGGTGGCGACCGTCATCTACACGTCGGGCACGACGGGGCGGCCCAAGGGCTGCGTGATCACGCACGCCAACTTCATGTTCGAGACGGACACGATGGCGTCGCGCTGGGAGTCGGTCTTCCACTCCCGGCCGGGCGACGAGGCCTCGACCCTGCTCTTCCTGCCGCTGGCGCACGTCTTCGGGCGGATGGTGGAGGTCACGGCGATCCGCGGCCGGGTGAAGCTGGGCCACCAGCCGGAACTGTCGGCGAAGGCGCTGATGCCGGACCTGGTGACGTTTCGCCCCACGTTCATCCTGGCGGTGCCGTACATCTTCGAGAAGGTCTTCAACGGGGCCCGCCGCAAGGCCGAGACGGAGGGCAGGGCCGGCCCCTTCGACAAGGCCGTGGACATCGCGGTGAAGTACGCCGAGGCGATGGAGGCGCGGGCGTTCGGGACCGGTCCCGGCCCGTCCGCCGGGCTGCGGATGCAGCACCAGTTCTTCGAGAAGGTCGTGTACAAGAAGGTGCGCGAGGCGATGGGCGGCCGGATCCGGCACGCCATGTCCGGTGGCTCGGGGATGGAGCGGCAGCTCGGGCTGTTCTTCGCGGGGGCCGGTGTCACGGTGTACGAGGGGTACGGGCTGACCGAGTCGACCGCCGCGGCCACCGCCAATCCGCCGGAGCGCACCCGGTACGGCACGGTCGGGCAGCCGATCCCCGGCACCACGGTGCACATCGCCGAGGACGGCGAGATCTGGGTGTACGGCAGCAATGTGTTCTCCGGGTATCTGGGCGACCCGAAGTCCACCGACGCGGTACTGAACGAGGGCTGGCTGGCCACCGGCGACCTGGGCGCGCTGGACGACGACGGCTATCTGACGATCACCGGGCGCAAGAAGGAGATCCTGGTGACGTCCGGCGGCAAGAGCGTCTCACCGGCCGGTCTGGAGGAGCGCGTGCGCGCGCATCCGCTGGTGGCGCAGTGCATCGTGGTCGGCAACGACCGGCCGTACATCGCGGCCCTGGTCACCGTGGACCAGGAGTCCGTGGAGCACTGGCTCGCCATGCAGGGGCGGCAGCAGCTGTCGCCGGGCGAACTGGTGCGGGACCCGGATCTGGAGATGGAGGTCCGGCGGGCGGTGGTGGCGGCGAACACGGCCGTGTCGCAGGCCGAGTCGATCCGGACGTTCCGGATTCTGGCGCATCAGTTCACCGAGGAGCACGGACTGCTGACACCGTCCCTGAAGCTGAAGCGCAAGGCGATCGAGACCGCGTACGCGGCCGAGGTGGACGCGCTGTACCGCTGAGCCGGCCGGAGCCCGTACCGCGGGGCCGGGAAGAAACGGCCCGGAGACGGGAATGTGCGGGCCGACTTGATCGTTGACGTTTCGAGTCCCACCTCCCAACGTAAGGATCGACCGCTCGTGAGCCAGGTCCCCTCCCTCACCCTCAACAACGGCGTCGAGATGCCGCAGCTCGGTTTCGGAGTCTGGCAGGTGCCGGACGACGAGGCCGCGAAGGCGGTCGCCACAGCCATCGAGTCCGGGTACCGGAGCATCGACACCGCCGCGATCTACGGCAACGAGGGCGGCACCGGCAAGGCCATCGCCGCCTCCGGTGTCGCCCGCGAGGAGCTCTTCGTGACCACGAAGCTGTGGAACAGCGAGCAGGGGTACGACTCGACGCTGCGCGCCTTCGACGCCTCGCTGGACAAGCTCGGTCTCGACTACGTCGACCTGTATCTGATCCACTGGCCGGTTCCGGCCAAGGACGCCTACCTGGACTCGTACCGGGCGTTCGAGAAGATCCAGGCCGACGGCCGCGCGAAGGCCATCGGCGTCTCGAACTTCCTCCCCGAGCACCTGGAGCGGCTGCTCGGCGAGACCTCGGTCGTACCGGCGCTGAACCAGATCGAGCTGCACCCCCAGCTCCAGCAGACCGAGTCCCGCGCACTGCACGCCAAGCACGGCATCGCGACCGAGGCCTGGTCGCCGCTGGGTTCGGGCAAGGGCCTACTGGAGGTCCCGACGGTGGTCGCGGTCGCCCGGAAGCACGGCCGCACGCCGGCTCAGGCGGTCCTGCGCTGGCACCTCCAGACCGGCAATGTGGTGATTCCCAAGTCCGTGACCCCGTCGCGGATCGCGGAGAACATCGATGTGTTCGGCTTCGAGCTGGACGACGACGACCTGGCCGCGTTCGCGGCGCTGGACGAGGGCAAGCGTCTGGGCTCGCACCCGGGCGAGTTCAACCTCGGCGCCTGAGCCGTGGCGTTCCGCCGCTGATCCGCCTGTGACCGCCGTCCGGCCTCCGGCCGGGCGGCGGTTCGCCGTACGAAGGGACCGGAACATGACCGGGGACACCGCGCCCGTGGCCGGGGCGGGGCAGTACCGGCTGCGCAATGTCGGCAGCGGGCTGGTGCTGGAGGTGCGCGACGGCGCGAAGGGCGGGGGCGCACCGGTGCAGCAGAACGAGGAGAACGGGTCGGCGGCCCAGCACTGGGAGTTCATCCCGGTCCACGAGGGCGCGGCCCTCCACCACGTGGTCAACGCGCACAGCGGCAAACGTCTGGACGTGCGGGGCGCCTCAACGGAGAACGGCGCGCTGATCCAGCAGTGGCGGGCCAATAACTTCGGCGCCCAGGAGTGGCTGGTCGAGCGGCATCTGGAGGCCCCGGGCACCGTCACCCTGGTCAGCTTCGTGAGCGGCCTGGTCCTTGAGGTCGCCGACGGCAGTACGGCGAAGGGGGCGTCCGTCCAGCAGTGGGAGGACACCGACTCCCCCGGCCAGTGGTGGCGGCTGGAGCCGGTGTCCGCCGCCGGTTAGGGCGGCCGCGCTCAGGCCTTCCGGCCCAGATGGAACGTCCGGGCCATCAGCAGGAAGGTGTCGGTGCGCCGGTGCAGTCCGGCCGGGTCCTCGGGGTCGGTCAGCCGGTCGAGCACCGCGTTGTCCTCGGCGCCGAGCCGCTCGCCGAGGCCCCCGCGGCGGCGGGTGAAGTCGGCGATGACATGGTCGCGTGCCACGTCGGTGAGGGGTGCGGGCAGGTCGAGCAGGAAGCTTCGGGTGCCCTGCGGGGCGAGGCCCACCGCGCAGAACAGGGCGGCCCAGTTCTCGGTCTCCCGCTTGGTGCCGGGCAGGTCCGCCCGCATCTGCTCGAAGGCCTCGGCCTGGATCACGTCGAGCCGCTCCTCCAGGCCGGGCCGGCCGAAGCCGATGTCGCGCGGGAGATGGCGCGGGTGGAGCCCGCCCTCGACGAGCGCGACGGTGCCTCCGGGGCGCAGCAGCCCGGCGAATCCGGCCAGCGCGGCGCGCTGGTCGCCCATGTGGTGCAGGGCGTTGCCCGCCCAGATCAGGTCCGCCTCCCCAGCGCGTGCCAGGTCGCCGGGAAGGTCGGCGGGAAGGTCGGCGTGCAGGGTGGTGACCCGGTCGCCGAGCCCGAGCCGCTTCGCGCGGTCGCGGGTGCGCTCCAGCAGGGCCGGGGTGCCGTCGACGGCGACCACCTCGGCCTCCGGGAACACCTCGGCGAGCAGGCAGGCGATGACGCCCGGTCCGCTGCCGATGTCCAGCACCCGGCGGACCTCCGGGGCGTCGGGCAGACCGGCGATCCAGCGGGCCGCCGCCGTGTACTGCCCGGTGCTGAGTTCGGCGTTCTGCTCCAGCAGCGGGCCGATGGCGTCCCAGTCGAGGTCGGCGGGGTCGTGATGGTGGGCATGGCCGCTCTCGTGCCGGTGGCCGTGGCCGTGGCCATTGTCGTGGTGATGACCGTGACCGGTGTCGTTGCTCATGGGGGCAGCCTCACCACACATCAGGCCACAGGCAAACTTTGTTGCCGATCCGGCAAGCCGCCACCGTTGCGGTAGTCCTGCGGGCCGACCCCGCGGACCCGTTTGAAAGCGGTGCTGAAGGCGAACGCCTGGCTGTAGCCGACCTTCCGGGCCACCGCCTCCACCGTCGCGTCCGTCTCCCGCAGCAGATCCGCCGCGACGGCGAGGCGCCAGCCCGTCAGGTACGCCATCGGAGGCTCCCCCACCAGTTCGGTGAAGCGCCGGGCGAGCCCGGCCCGGGAGACTCCGGTCCGGTCGGCCAGGGCAGCGACCGTCCAGGGGTGGGCCGGCTCGTTCTGGAGCAGCCGCAGCGCCTGGCCGACGACCGGATCGCCCATGGCCCGGTACCAGGCGGGGGCCTCGGCCCCGGGCCGGGAGAACCAGGTGCGCAGCGCGTCGATCAACAGCAGATCGAGCAGCCGGTCCAGCACCACGCTCTGCCCCGGCTCGTCCCTGGCGATCTCGTTGTCGAGCAGTGTCAGCAGCGGGCTGCTCCGGCCGCCGCCGGGGAGGAGGAGCAGTGCGGGCAGGGCGTCGAGGAGCCGTCTGCTGATCTCGCCGTCCAGCAGATAGGTGCCGACGAGCATGTTCGCCGCACCGTCCGGGGCGTTGCCCCAGGTGCGTACGCCCAGGTGCATGGACTGGGACAGCGGGTCGCCGCGCAGGGTGGTGCAGGTGCCGCCCGGCCCGATCCGGGTCTGCGGTGCGCTGCCGGGCCGGTCCGCGACGGTGTACGGCTCCGGGCCGCGCGCGATGGCCAGGTCACCGGGGCGCAGCAGCACGGGTTCGGCGCCTTCGGCGGGAACGATCCAGGCCTCGCCCGCGGTCATGGACATCAGGCAGAGCGGGGCCCCGTCCTCGATCCGTACGGACCACGGCGGTTCCATCACCATCCGCAGCAGGAAGGCCCCCCTGGCCCGCGGCCCGTCCAGAAGTCCGGCAAGTGCGTCCATGGGCAGCAGCGTAGACGTTCGCGTAGGGAGCTGAGCGGCTGAGGCATGGAACGGTCGGGGCTGTCCGGCGAACCTTGGTTCATGACAAACGACAAGACGGACCAGCAGCAGGAAACCCGCACGGCACGCCCGGTGCTGGTGACGAGCGGGACGGGCAAGACGGGCCGCCGGGTGGTGGAACGGCTCGCCGCGCGCGGGGTGCCGGTGCGGGCCGGATCACGCAGCGGTGAGGTCGTCTTCGACTGGGCGGACGAGTCGGGCTGGGAGGCCGCGCTGCGGGGTGCGGACGCGGCGTACATCGCGTACTACCCCGATCTGGCGGCGCCCGGGGCCCCGGAGGCGATGGCGGCCTTCGGACGGATCGCGCGGGGCTGCGGGGTGCGGCGGCTGGTGCTGCTGTCGGGGCGGGGCGAGCCGCAGGCGCTGGTCGCGGAGGAGGCGCTGCGCGAGGCGGCCGGGAACGCCGAACTGACGGTGGTGCGCTCGGCTTTCTTCGCGCAGAACTTCAGTGAGGGCGCGCTGCTCGACGGGGTGCTGGGCGGCGAGCTGGTGTTCCCGGCCGGCTCCATCGCCGAGCCGTTCGTGGACGCCGCGGACCTCGCCGACGTGGTGGTCGCGGCGCTGTGCGGGGAGGACGGCGCGGGGCAGGTGCACGAACTGACCGGCCCCCGGCTGCTGACCTTCGCCGAGGCGGCCTCGGAGATCGCCCGGGCGGCCGGGCGCGAGGTGCGCTACGTCGCGGTGACGGGCCCCCAGTACGCGGCGATGCTGGCGGAGTTCGGCGTACCGGAGGCGGAGGCGGGCTTCCTGGCAGAGCTGTTCGCGACGCTGCTGGACGGGCACAACGCCACGGTCACGGAGGGCGTCAAGCAGGCTCTGGAGCGTGACCCGTCGTCGTTCACCGCCTTCGCCGCCGAGGCCGCGCGGAACGGGGCCTGGGACGCGTAGGGCGGTGGCGCGGCACGGGCGGGATGCCGGGGCGTCACGCCTGGGCCGACCCCGGCCGGCGGCGGAACGCCTGGAGCCGGCACTCCGGTTCGGCGCGGCGCCGGTCCTGGCCGGGCAGCGCGGTCAGGACCTCGGTGAGCCGTCCGGCCGCCGCCCCGGGCAACGCCGGACGCGAGGCGTAGTAGCCCGAGTTGCACCGGTGAGCGGTGCGGCCGGCGTACGCAGGGCACTCCCCTGCGTACGCCGGCCAGCGGTCCCCTTGCGCGTGCAGTCCTCACACCCTACGATCCTGAACATGTTCAGTGAACAAGTTCAGTCACGAGCGGCGAAACGGGAGGCGACACGGCGCAAGGTGTTGTCATCGGCTGAACGGCTGTTCCGCGAGCAGGGATTCGGCTCCAGCACGATCCGACAGATCGCCACGGACGCCGAGGTGAGCACTGGCACCGTCATGTCAGTCGGCGACAAGGACGCTCTGCTCGTCGCCATCTTCGACACCTGGATCGCCGCCGTGCACCACGGCCGGGAGGGCCGGGACGAGCAGGACGACGAGACACCGCTGCCCCCCGCCGCGGTGGCCCAGGAGGTCCTGGATCTCGTCGAACCCTTCATCACCTACTTCGCCCTCGATCTCGAACTGTCCCGGGAATACGCCGCGGTCATCGTCCGCGGCACCCATGAGTCAGAGGTCTTCCAAGCCCTCGCCCGGGCCTTGCTCACCGAGCTGGAGACCCTCCTGGCCCGCACCCCGATCACCGCCACCGGGGCGGGCGCCGGCGCGCGCACCCTCTACTTCGCCTACCTGGGCATCCTCATGACCGTCGGCAACGGCGCCCTCGACCAGCGGGCCGCGATCGCCCAGTTCCAGGAAGTCATCCATTTCGTCGTCCACCGTGAAGGAGCTCAACGATGATCAGCACTCCCGACCCGTGGTGGCCGACCGCACTGCTCGCCCTGGTGCTGTTCTCCGACGCGCTCATGTCGGTGCGTCCCCCGGCGTTCATTCAGCAATGCCTGGAAGGAGTGCGCTTCCCCCGCGACTGGTGGTGGACGCTTGTGGTCGTCAAGCTCCTGGCGGCGGCAGGGCTTGTCGTCGGACTCCGGTACACGGGTGTCGGCGTGACGACCAACGTCGCGGTGATCGCCTACTTCGTGTGCGCCGCCTACGCCCACTACAGGGCGCGGTTCCTCAAGCAGGAGTTCTGGCTGAACTGCCTGGGGATGCTCGCGCTGTCGACAGCCGTCCTGTTTCTGTCACACCTGTCCGCGATCTGACGAGGAGTCCGTCACTGTCCCGCACGCGGATCCTGGGCGGGGTGCTCCCGTCCGCAGTCCTGGAACCCGTCTGACCACTTCGTCTGACGGACAACGGCCGCCGCCCGGTTTCAGGGCGTTGAAGCCATCCTGAAACCGCGCTGAACGCGTCATGCCGCAACCTCCGCGGCATGACCACAACGACATCTCACTCTCTCGCCATCGCGGCCAAGGGGCTGCGCAAGGCCTACGGGGACAAGACGGTCCTCGACGGCATCGACCTGGCGGTGCCGGTCGGCACGGTCTTCTCTCTGCTCGGCCCGAACGGCGCCGGCAAGACCACCGCCGTCAAGATCCTCTCCACGCTCGTCTCCGCCGACGCCGGCGACATCCGCGTCGGCGGCCACGACCTGGCCGCCGACCCGCGGGCCGTGCGGGCCACGATCGGCGTCACCGGGCAGTTCTCCGCCGTCGACGGCCTGATCACCGGCGAGGAGAACATGCTCCTCATGGCCGACCTGCACCACCTCTCGCGCCGCGAGGGCCGCAGCACCGCCGCCGGGCTGCTTGAGCGCTTCGACCTGGTGAAGGCGGCGAGGAAGCCCGCCGCCACCTACTCCGGCGGCATGAAGCGCCGCCTCGACATCGCCATGACCCTGGTCGGGAACCCGCGGATCATCTTCCTCGACGAACCCACCACCGGTCTCGACCCCCGCAGCCGCCACAACATGTGGGGCATCATCCGTCAGCTGGTCTCCGGTGGCGTCACCGTCTTCCTCACCACGCAGTACCTGGACGAGGCCGACGAACTCGCCGACCGCATCGCGGTACTGAGCGACGGAAGGATCGCCGCCGAGGGGAGCGCCGACGAGCTGAAGCGTCTCATCCCGGGCGGGCACGTGCGGCTGCGGTTCTCCGACCCGTCCGCGTACCGGTCCGCCGCCGTCGCGCTGGGCGAGGGCACCCGGGACGACGAGAGGCTGTCGCTGCGAATCCCCAGCGACAGCAGCCAGCGCGAGCTGCGCTCCCTCCTCGACCGGCTGGACTCCACCGGCATCGAGGCCGACGAGCTGACCGTGCACACCCCCGACCTCGACGACGTGTTCTTCGCCCTGACCAGCGGCACCAACGTGCCCAACCAGCCCAGGGAAGCCGTCCGATGAGCGCCCTCTCCCTCGCCGCACGCGACTCCGGCACCATGCTGCGCCGCAACCTGCTGCATGCCCGGCGCTACCCCTCCCTCACCCTGAACCTGCTCCTCATGCCCATCGTCCTGCTGCTGCTCTTCGTCTATGTCTTCGGTGACGTGATGAGCTCGGGCATCGGCGGCCGTGACGCCGATCGCGCCGATTACATCGCCTATCTCGTCCCGGGCATCCTGCTGATGACCATCGGCTCCACCCCGGCGGGAACCGCGGTGTCCGTCTCCATGGACATGACGGAGGGGATCATCGCCCGCTTCCGTACGATGGCGATCCACCGAGGGGCGGTCCTCATCGGGCACGTCGTCGGCAGCGTGCTGCAGTCGGTCATCAGCGTGGTTCTCGTCGGCGCCGTCGCCGTGGCCATCGGCTTCCGGTCCACGGACGCCACGGCCCTGGAGTGGCTGGCGGCGTTCGGGCTGCTCGTGCTGGTCGCCACGGCGTTCACCTGGATCGCGGTCGGGATGGGCATGGCCGGCCCGAACCCCGAGGCGGCAAGCAACAACGCGCTGCCGATGGTCATCCTCCCGCTCATCTCGAGCGCGTTCGTCCCGGTCGACGCGATGCCGGGCTGGTTCCGGCCGATCGCCGAGTACCAGCCGTTCACCCCGGCCATCGAGACCCTGCGCGGCCTGCTCCTCGGCAGCGAGATCGGCGACAACGGGTGGCTCACGATCATCTGGTGCCTGGGCCTGGCCGTGCTCGGCTACTGGTGGTCGACGTCGCTGTTCGGCCGCGACCCGAAATAAGCGCGCGGGCTGCCTCCCGGAGCCCGTCCCGCCCCAGGGCGGCGTAACGCGACACCGCGTCGGCGTACGCCGCCCCGTCGGCGTCCTCGGCCGCCCGCCGGGCGCGGGCCGCCGACATCGTCGGCTGGAACTCACGCAGCACCCACAGCCGTTCGGCCAGCGCGATCATCCGTACGGCCGAGGCGTCGCCGGACGCGAGCCCCGCCGAACCGAGCGCGTGCAGCACCGTCCCGACGACGGGGAGCTCCATGGGCGTGCGGGACGGGCCGGAGACCAGCGTCCGCAGTAGCCGCCGCAGCCGGTCCACCGGCTGCGCGACGAGCTGAAGGCAGCCGGCGTGTGCGTGAGCTGTCACCGCCGCCGACTGGATCTCCAGCGCCCACGGGTCGGCCCACGGGTCGCCGCCGTGCATCGCACCGGCCTCGGGCAGCCGCTCCACGGCGCTGCGCCACAGGCCGAGCCCGGCCTCCGTCAGCCCGCGGGCGAGCGCGATCTCGGCACGCACACCCAGGTCGGGGCTGTAGAAGGCGTCCTGCTGCGGCGTGCCGTCGCCCTCCGCCTGCCGCAGCCAGTGCTCGGCCTCGTCGGGGTCGCCGCGCTGCAGGCAGGCAAGGGCGAGGCCGCTGCGGATGCCGATGTAGTCGTGCTCGTCGCCGAGCCGCGGCAGTACCGCAAGCGCGGTCCTGAGGTACCCGTACGCGGCGTCGCCCCGCCCCGTCTTCAAGCACAGCTCGCTCACCCGGGAGAGGCCCATGACCTGCATGGACGGGTTGTCGAGCGGACCCAGGGCGGCGATCATCCGGTGCGCCGACGCGAGCGCGCGGTCGATCTCGTGCTCGTACTCCCAGACATAGGTGGCGATGCACTCGGCCACGCCGGCCACCAGCGGCTGCCCGTTGTCGCAGAGCTTGCGCAGCACGTCGTAGTCGGGAGGCAGCATCTCGGGGACCGCGCTCAGCACTACCGCGGTGGCCCGCAGCAGCGTGTCCGGCGGGGCCGCGGGCAGCCGCCGCAGGGTGACGAGCTGGCGTACGGCGCGCAGGCCGTGGCCCATCAGCAGCGTCGCCGTGCACAACACTGCGGCGGCGCGGGCGACTTCGACGTACTCGGGCCCGGGGCAGTAGTGCGACAGCGGTGGGCCGGTGTCCGCGGCGAGGGCGGTGAGGCGGGGAAAGTTGGAGTCGGTGGACCACAGAGCGGCGAGGACGGCGGTGACCGCGGCGATGGTGGGGCCATCGGTACGGGCCAGGGCGAGCCGCAGGGCCGGCACGAGGTTGTCCTGCTCGGCCCTGGTCCGCTCCCAGGCGGCCAGCCGATCCGAGCCGAAGAGCACGTCGTGGTGCGCGACCCCGAAGTCCCGCGCCCAGGCGAGGAACCGGCCGGCGGCCTCCTCGTCCTCGCCCGCTTCCGCACGCCGGGCCGCGCTGAACTCCCGTACGGTCTCCAGCATCCGAAACCGCACGCCGGCCGGGGTGTCGACGA
>NZ_JAFMPZ010000591.1 GCF_017353455.1 Streptomyces laculatispora | reverse complement strand
CGATACGGCAATGACACCGGGCCCGGTCGGCGCTACCTTCGTCTGGCTGACGAAGCGTCGACGCACATCTGCCAGGAGGGCCCGTGAAGGGGACAAACGAACAGCGGGCCGGGCTCCTGTCCGGATTCGCCGCCTACGGACTGTGGGGCCTGGTCCCGCTCTTCTGGCCACTGCTGAAGCCGTCCGGTGCGGTCGAGATCCTCGCCCACCGCATGGTCTGGTCCCTCGGCGTCGTCGGCATCGCACTCCTCGTGCTGCGCCGCTGGTCCTGGATCGGCGAACTGCTGCGGCAGCCGCGGAAGCTGGCGCTGATCACCGTCGCCGCGATCGTGATAAGCATCAACTGGGGCCTGTACATCTGGTCGGTGAACCACGGCCACGTCGTCGAGGCCTCCCTCGGCTACTTCATCAATCCGCTGGTCACCATCGCCATGGGCGTCCTGCTCCTGGGCGAACGGCTGCGTCCCGTGCAGTGGGTGGCGGTCGGCACCGGCGCCGCCTCGGTGCTCGTCCTGGCGATCGGTTACGGGCAGCCGCCGTGGATCTCGCTGATCCTGGCGTTCTCCTTCGCGACGTACGGCCTGATGAAGAAGAAGGTCAACATGGGCGGCCTGGAGTCGCTCGCGGCCGAGACCGCCGTGGTGTTCGTGCCCGCGCTCGGCTATCTGCTGTGGCTGGGCGCGCTGGGCGAGTCGACCTTCCTCTCCGGGGGCGCCGGTCACGTGGCGCTGCTCGCCTCGACGGGAGTGGTGACGGCCGGGCCGCTGATCCTGTTCGGGGCCGCGGCGATCCGCGTACCGCTCTCCACACTCGGCCTGCTCCAGTACCTGGCACCGGTCTTCCAGTTCATCCTGGGGATCGTGTACTTCCACGAGGCGATGCCGCCCGAGCGGTGGGCCGGCTTCGCCCTGGTCTGGCTCGCGCTCACACTGCTGACCTGGGACGCGCTGCGGACGTCGCGGCGCACGAGGATGCGGGCACTGGCCGCGCGACAGGCCGCGGCGAAGTCGGCCAAGCCCGCCGCGGACGGTTCCGCTTCCCCTTCCGCGGTGACGACCCCGACACCCTGACTCACACTCCACAACTATTTACCCAGTTGCTTTTTTAACTCGGTTACGTTTCCATGAAGTCCAAGCGAACCGGCAACCGAGGAGTGCGCATGCCCAAGCCCCCGACCACCGTGCTGATCGTAGGATCCGGACCGACCGGCCTGACCCTGGCCGTCGATCTGGCCCGGCGGGACATCGACGTACGGATCATCGACAAGTCCCCGCAGTTCCCGCGCAGTTCCCGGGCCAAGGGCCCCAACCCGCGTTCCCTGGAGGTCCTGGAGGACCTCGGTGTCGTCGAGCAGGTGCTGGCCGCCGGATCGGCGCCGCTGCCGATGCGCAAGTACCGCGGCGGGGAAGTCATCGCCGACGCGGACCCGTTCGCGGCGGCGCGCCCGATGCCGGACGCCCCCTACGACCGGCCCTGGCTGATCGCCCAGTGGCGGCTGGAGGAGATCCTGCGCGCCCGGCTCGCGGAGTACGGCGTACGGGTCGAGCTCGGCGCCGAACTGGTGGGGCTGGCCCAGGGCGACGACTCCGTGACGGCGTCCCTGGCAGATGGCCGGGAGATCGAGGCCCGGTACGCGGTGGGCTGCGACGGCGGCCACAGCGCGGTGCGCAAACTGCTCGGCGTCCCGTTCGAGGGGAAGACGGACGAGGAGCAGTCGATGGTCTGCGGAGACGTCGAGGCGGAGGGGCCGGACCGCGGCATCTGGCACCAGTGGTTCGACGAGGACGGCGGCGTGATGCTCTGCCCGATCCCCGGCACCCGGTCGGGCTGGTGGTTCCAGGCCGCCCCGGAGACGGACGCCGCCGGCCGCCCCGTACCTCCGTCGCTGGAGAGCTTCCAGCGGCTCTTCGCCAAGCACTCCGGACTGCCCGGCGGCCATCTCTCGCAGGCCACCCTGCTCTCCGCCTACCGGGTCAACGAGCGCATGGTGGACCGCTACCGGGTGGGCCGGGTGTTCCTGGCCGGTGACGCCGCGCACGTGCACGCCATCGCGGGCGGGCTGGGCATGAACACCGGCATCCAGGACGCGTACAACCTGGGCTGGAAGCTCGCCCGGGTCGCCACCGGCCGGGCGGCGCCGGAGCTGCTCGACACGTACGAGGAGGAGCGGCTGCCGATCGCCGCCCGGACCCTGGACATCACCGCGGAGCGGCTGCGGGCCACGCTGGAGGCGATCAAGGAGCCGGGCGGCGGTCTGGACTCGGCGATCACCCCGCAGACCTACGGCCTGGGGGACGGCTACCGCTGGAGCTCCCTGGCCCCCGCGGGCGGCACCGCCCGGCTGTGCGCGGGCGACCGCGCGCCGGACGCACCCTGCCGCGACGCGGCCACGGGTGCGCCCCGCCGGCTGTTCGAGACCTTCGCCGGACCGCACTTCACCCTGCTCGGCTTCGGCGCGGGCACCGCACGGGCCCTGCGGGAGGCGGCTGCGGCCCACGGCGACGAACTGCGGGCGCACACGGTGGACGGGGCATACGGCTCGGCCGGAGGCACAGCGCACGGCGCACTGTCCGACGACGACGGCCGGGCCCGCTCGGCGTACGGCATCGCGCCGGACGAGGACGTACTCGTACTGATCCGCCCGGACAACCACGTGGGCCTCATCGCCCCGGCCGGGGACCACCGGGCCGTCGCCGAGTACCTGAAGGGTGCGGCATTGGAGCGAGCTTGAGCGCGTCACAGCGGGTCATCCCCCTGATGACCCGCTGCTTATATTTTCCTCACATCTTATGACCCGACCCCTGCGCGCGTCCGGGACGTCCCGCACGCTTCTGCGCACCGCGACCGCCACCGCCGCCCTGTCCGCCGTGTCCGTCCTCGCCTGCGGAATCGCTCCCACCGCAGTCGCGGACGACACCGTGCGGACCGTCCATCAGGACGGGCTCGGCCCCAACGGCCCCTGGCTCCGCCTCCAGGAAACGACCCCCGACCGGGAGCCGGGGGTCCAGGCGGTCTCCCCGAAGCCCGATCCGGTCCACCTGAACGGCAGCCTGCGGCTGGCCATCGCGGCCGGACAACAGGCCCAGGCCGCCCACTACTTCAACTCGACCTGGACGCCGGAACCGATGCAGCCGCTGCTGGACGCGGGCGTCTCGTACTGGGCGTACACGGCGTCCGAGGGCTCCAGCGTCACCAACATCGGCGCCAACCTGCAGTTCCCGGCGTCCTGCGGGGGCTTCACCACCCTGTCGTTCGAACCCGGCCACAACACGGACACGCAGGGCGCGGCACTGGAGCCGGACACCTGGCAGAAGTACCGGCTCACCGGCGACTCCGTGATGCGGACCTCGCGTGCCGTGGCGGGCATCCCGGCGGGCGGGGACGCCCCGCTGTCGCACTTCGTCACGGCGTGCGAGGGGGCGTACGGAGTGATCGCCAACATCGGCCGGCTCGGCGACCCGAACGGCACGCTGAACACCTACGTCGACAACATCACCGCCAAGGGCACCACCTGGGACTTCGCCGTCACCGGCCGGGCGTCGGCGGCGCTCACCGTCCCCACGGAGATCAAGGCGGGAGACGGCCCCCGCCCGGCCGGTGACGGCGAA
>NZ_JAFMPZ010000244.1 GCF_017353455.1 Streptomyces laculatispora | reverse complement strand
GCCGGAACCCGCGAGCCCGGCATGATCCAAACGAGAGGCCCTAGTACCAAGGGCGGGCGTCATGCGTGGGCAGCGGACGCAGCTTCGGCCAGCGTTCGAGCAGGCGGCCGGCCAGGGCGGAGCTGAGGCGGCCGACGGCGTGCAGGTGATCGTGGTCGCGGGTCATGTCGGCGACCACGTCCAGGCGGTGGACGAGCCGCTCACGAGCGGAGACACGGCCCCACTCGAAGTCCTCGGCGGGCACCCGGGCGAACTGGTCGACCGTCCCGCGGTGGGCCCGCTCGACGAGCGCGTCGCCCTGGATCAGCCAGCCTGCGCACGCGTCGGCGAGGTCACCCGGCACGTCCTTCCCGGTGAGGCCGCGCCAGGTGGTCCGGTAGACGTCCTCGACCTCCGTGAGCGGGGCCGCGGTGACCGACATGGCACACCAGCAGGTGGGGAAGCCGATGCGGAAGTAGGCGAGTTCGATCAGGCCGTTGCCGAGCGAGGCCCGCTCGAAGTCGACGAAGCGGACGCCGTCGGCGGTGCGCAGATCATTGCCGGGGCAGGGGTCGCCGTGCAGCAGCGCATGGTGCGGGGTGGGATCCAACCGCGCCAGGAGACCGGCGAGTTCATCGGGAACCGTGGACGGTACGGGCACGTCGAGCGCCCTGGCCAGGGTGAGGAAGGACTCCGCGTCGGTGGCCGTGGGCCCCGACCAGACCGGTAGCGCGCCCGCATCGGCGGGCCCGGTCAGGGTGTGCAGCCGGGCGAGCGACTCGGCGTACCCCGGCATCCAGTCGTCCGTCTTGCCGAGGTCGTCCAAGTGCTCGAGGACCATCACCCGCGAGGAGAGGTCCGTGGCGAGCACCGCGGGGGCCACGGCGGGCCCGGAGGCCCGTCCCGCCAGGCGCAGCCCGGCGACCTCCCGTGCGAAGCGCGTGTTCGCGTCGGCGCCCGTGTCCCCGCCGTCGGTGATCTGCTTGACGATCACCAGCCGCCGGTCGGCCAGCCGCACCCGCCACACCCGTGACCGCGGACTGCTGTCCAGGAGTTTGGTCAGCTTGGGGGTGCCCACGGTGGAGAGCAGCGCCTCGTTGAACGGAACACGGTTCAGCATGCCGACGAGCGTAGCCGTAGCTTCGCACGCGCGGATGCCCCAGCAGCCGACCACCGAGCACGGCCCAGACGACCGGCACTGAGCCAACCAACCTTCACTGAGACAAACCACCAAGCATCAATCTTCGCCGAGACGGAGGTGGATCAGCGCAGATCGCTTGAGAGCGCATCAACCTTCGCTGATGTCCCGTCCCATTCGAGCTTCTCGCCAGGCACGTCGGTGACCAGGGGATAGACAAATCACGGTGAACACGGCAGCTCACGAAATCCCAGGAGACGTTGTCGTCCAGGTTGACGCGTGTGCAGACGTCCCAGCCTTCGTTGTCGGCGGTTTCCGTCCGTGAGTGTCTGGGAGGGGGCGGGCACCTTCGATGGAGGTCCAGACGGCCCGGCAAGGGCGAGTCACCGACGGATCAACGAGCTTCGGCCTGGGAAGCCGCCGCAGGCGGCTTCCCAGGCCGTGGTGGGAGCTCAGCCCGACCTCGCAACTATTCCGGAATGTTGGTGCTGTTCGGAGGATTGAATACGCAGAACTCGTTGCCCTCGGGGTCGGCAACGACGATCCAGCGAAAGCCGTGTTCACTGAGTTCTTCGGAGAGCTGCCCAGCGCCGAGTCGTTCGAGGCGACTGACCTCGGACGCTAAGTCTGCTGTGCCAAAGTCGAGGTCAAGGTGCATGCGGTTCTTGCCCTGCCTGAGTTCTGGCACGTGCTGTAGGAGAAGGGTTGGCGCAGGAGCGGGCGCGACCAGGCTCAGGTAGGGCGGTCCGTGGAAGCCGCGCCGGTAGTCCAGTGGGGCGAGCGCGGCGAGCCAGAAGGCCGCTTGCGCTTCGGTATTGACACAGTCCAGCGTCACAACGATCTGCATGGCGGAACAGTAGGCGGCCTGGCCCGCCCTGACGATCAATTTTCCGGCAGCACCCGAGGTGGCGCTGACGCTGTCCAGGCCCAAGCATCTACGCGTCCCATTGTCCCGTCCGGTTCTAGGTTGTCGATGCGGTGTGTCGTTGACCTGTGAATACGCAAGATGCAGCGAACGGCGTGACCTCGGAGGTCCGGGAAGACGTTGTCGCTCAGGAGGGAGGGGGACTGTCCGGCTCTATGTTGCCGATTGGCTGCGAATTGCTCCTGCGGAGGGAGGAGCGAAGGCCAGCAGATCGAATCCGGGCATGTAGTTGTTCAGCTCCCACATCGGGAGGCAGAGGTGCTCGGCGACATCGTGCGGGGTGAGCCCTTGTGCCTGAAGGGCCTCGAACACATTCGGCAGTAGAGCGCTTGTCTCCGACGTGGCGTGATCTTGACGGCTGAGCGAAGTCTGTTTGACCTGGGCGAGAGCTCGGCGGAAGTTCCACTCTTGTGTCAGGCCCAGCCCATGCAGGCGATGGGCCAGCGCCGTGGCGGGGACACCCCAGAGGCCTTTGGCCGTTGCGATTCTCTCGGGGGTTGCGTTGCGGAGCATGTGGGCCAAGAGCCCCGTGCGGGGCATCAGAAAGGCAGCGGCGAACCTATCGGTCTCTGTCTCAAAGGCGCGCCAGTCGATCTGACCAGTTGAGGGGCGGAGAACAAGGTGTCCAAGCGCGCGTGCGGCATCGAGCCGGTTGTCTGCGTCGGGCTGCTGAGATGTGAGGAAGATGAATGGTGTGCCGCTGTGGACAGCTGAGAATGAACCGACGTCCGTGAATTCCAGAGGCAGTGAGAAGACGCGGATCCCGTTGGTTTCGAGGAGCGGGACCAAGCCCTGGATGGGGGCGTCCGCGAGGTACCAATGCGTGCGAACAGCCTCTGCGGCCTCCTCAGGGCTGCCCCCTTGAAGGCGGGGGGGACATTCGGCTGGGGGAGATGGAATCGGATCTCCAGCCAGGGGTTGATCGACGCGGCCAGCGTTGCGGAACTGAGTGCACCGTCGCGCTGGCGGGATGCGAGCTTGGACGGCCTGCGCAGGTTCGCCCAGCCCTGCTGAATGGGGGCGAGCGCTGGGGCAGAGAAGAACGATACGGGGAAGCCGAGCGCAGCGGATAGAGAGGAGATCGAGCCCCGGGAGGGTTGCTGACGCTCGTTCTCGTAGGCGTTGAGCGAGGTGCTCGTGATCTTGCTGAGGCTGGCTAGCTGGTTGAGCGTCAGTGCGCGTCGCTGGCGCGCGAGGAGGAGCCGGCCGGGTATGAAGACGGCCATCAAAATGGGGCCGACATTGGATTGGGAAAGCTCCGACGATGTACTTCTTGCTGCATCCAGCGCACGAGTGGGTGGCGGCGGTCGCTGTCGTCGTGGACGTAACCGGGAGCGGCCCGGATCCGGATTTCGGTGACGAAGCGCTGCATGTCCGCTTCCTCGCCGGTGAAGGGCAGTCCCCGCAGTTGGGGTGAGGCAAGGAGCTCGGCCAAGGCGACGGTCTCGGGATAGGTGCAGGCCACGATCCTCGGGTCGTTCTCGTAGCCGTTCCACTGCGGACCGCAGCACACTGCCAGACGGTGTCGCCAAGGATGTTCGTCGGCGTAGTTCTCCCACCAGCGCCAGCCGAACCCGCTTGCTTCTCTTATGGCGAGGACGACGGCTTTCCATCCGTGGCGGAGAACGAGACGGTGGTAGCGGCGCTGGGCCTGCAACACATCGGGTAGAGAACCGATATCGAACTGCTTCGAGCGGTCGGCGGTCCAGCGCCCGTGCTTGAGGCAGAGTTTGGTGCCGACCGGGACCCAGTGCCGGACTGGCATGACGACCCCCTTGGCCTTCGTGCAACGAGTGCACGCCTCTTGAGGGGTCCAGCCTGCTTGGACCAGTATCAGGCTGGCGGGTTTGAGAGCGTCCTCGGATGGTTGAAGGTCTGGCAAGGCCCGGAGTAGCCGCTCACGCGGCTGGCCGGACAGTGCGCTGATGCAGTCCAGCAGTGACAGATTTCCCGATGGGATCCAGTCGGCATTGTCGAGCTGTTCGTGGAGTAAGAGATGTGAGATGTGGTTCGCGGTGGCCAAGCGACTTAGATAGGAGTCCCAGCACTCCCGGTGAAGGGGAGCCAGGGTGCGGGGCAGGGACCGCAGGTGCCTCGTGGGCAGAGCAGAAATCACGCTGCGTCTCCGATCCCCTCTTCTGTATCTCGTTTGGGCTGAGGACTGTCGGACTGCATGTTGTGGTCAACGGCGATGGTTTCGAGAAGGCGACGCGTGAGACGTTCGCTGCCGTTGGCGATCGCCGTGATCGCGGCGGCGCGGACCAGGTGGGAGAGGCTGCTGATGCTGCCTCCGGTGCGTGAGTGGAGGTACTTCGCCAGTTTGGCCAGCGTGCCGGGCTCGTGCAGGTGTAGGCGGAGGGCGTCCTCCATCGTGGCGATCATTGAACGCCACTCCGTGCTGTAGGGGAAATTCGCGGTGTACTGCATTACGCACCGGGCGGCGATCTGCTTGCCACGCACGCCGGTGAACAGTCCTTCCCGTTCGACGTTGATGCCGGCGTAGACGAACGTGGCGGGAATGTGCTCGGCAAAGTGCTTGAGGTGGTCGGACAGATCCTTCCCGCTGCTGGTGGCCAGATTGATGTTGTGGATCTCGTCGACCACCACCAGGTCGCACCGCGCCTCGGTCAGGATCTCGCAGACGGCGTCGGCGATGTCCATCTCGTTGTGTCGACTCTTGAGCGGCAGTCCGAGGAAGTGCGCGAAGCGGACAGCGAGTTTGCGCGGAGAGCCGTTGGGCGGTGCAGAGATATACACGACAGGAATGCGGTCGTGGTCGGGGAAACGCTGACGGACCCGGAGTTCATGAGCCCTCCCCAATTGCTTGATGGCAGTGGACTTCCCGGTGGCCCAAGGGCCGGAGACGATCAAGCCGCGGCGGGCACTGATCTCGCGCCGGTTGACCAAGGTCAGCAACCTGCCCTGATGCAGCACCTCGCGGACTGTCGGGGTCTCCACGATGATCAGCTCAGACGTGTAGTTGACACGGCACTCGTCGTACTCGTCTCGCTCCAGCTCGGACAAATCCCGCCAGTCGCTCTCTGGCAGCAAGGTGCAGGAGAGCGGGTCGTCGTTCACAAAACGACGCCAGCTCTCCAGAGTGGTTGTCGGCATCCGCCGGTCATCCGGCATACCGAAGTCTTTAGTGCTTACCACCACTTTTTGGCCTCCTGTCGGGCATCGAACACTCGCAATGGCACAACCTCAGCGATGGCTCCGTCGTTGTCTTCTTCCGTTTCCGGCTCTGCCTGTACGGGCGTCGGCGAAGGCGTCTCGGGACGGGGCCAGGCCGACTGGCTAGCCTCGCGCTTTCATGAAGCGGGCCGTCCGACGGGTGGTCAGGTAAGCGAAAAGTGCCTCTGACCAGCAAGAATGAGGATTGTCGAGGTCCTTGTTCCTGCTCCAGCCGGAGGCACTTCTCAGGTGAAGAAGAGTATCGGGTCGTACCCGCGTGTCCGCATCGAGGGCGGTGGCCGGGCGGTGGTCTCGCAGGCCGGGGGCGTGCTGCTGGTCGAGACGGTCCGCAAGGCCGGTTTGGACACCGCGATATCAGCGGCGCTGACGCCGTGGCGGAAGGCTCGGGCGGTGCACGATCCGGGCAAGATCCTGCTGGACGTGGCTCTGGCGGTCGCGCTGGGCGGGGACTGCCTGGCCGACGTGGGGATGCTGCGGGCCGAGCCGGCCGTGTTCGGGCCGGTGGCCTCCGACCCGACGGTCTCCCGCCTCATCGACACCCTCGCGGCCTCCGGGGAGAAGGCCCTGCGGGCCATCCGTGCCGCGCGGGCTGACGCCCGCCAGCAGGTCTGGCGGTTGGCCGACCGGAAAGCGCCTGATGCGGGCGGGACGGTGACCGTGGACCTCGACGGGGTGCTGGTGATCGCGCACTCGGACAAGGAGGACGCCGCACCCACGTGGAAGCGGACCTACGGTCACCACCCGCTGATGGGGTTCGTCGACCACGGACCAGGCGGCACCGGTGAACCGGTCGCGGCCCTGCTCAGACCGGGCAACGCAGGCTCGAACACGGCGGCCGACCACATCACCGCCACCCAACTGGCCCTGGCCCAGCTGCCGAAGAAGTACCGGCGCGGGCGCCGGACCCTGATCCGCACCGACTCCGCGGGCGGCACCCACGACTTCGTCGCCTGGCTCGCCCGGCGAGGACGGTGGCTGTCCTACTCGGTCGGCATGGTGATCACCGAGCAGGTCCACCAGCACGTGCTGAAGGTTCCGGCATCGGCCTGGACGCCGGCCGTCGAGACGGACGGCGAGATCCGCGACGGCGCCTGGGTCGCCGAACTCACCGGCGACGTCCAGGACGGCTGGCCCAAGGGCATGCGGCTGGTCGTCAGGAAGGAACGGCCCCACCCCGGGGCCCAGTTGCGGCTCACCGATGCGGACGGCATGCGGCTGACGTGCTTCGCCACCAACACCTCGGGCCGGCCGATCGCCGAACTCGAGCTCCGTCACCGACTGCGGGCCCGGGCCGAGGACCGGATCCGAAACGCCCGCGCCACCGGCCTGCGCAACCTGCCCCTGCACCGCACCGCCCAGAACCGGATCTGGCTGGAGATCGTGCAGATCGCCCTCGACCTGCTGGCCTGGATGCCGATGCTCGCACTGACCGGCAAGGCCCGCCTCTGGGAACCCCGCCGCCTGCGGCTCCGTCTGTTCACCGCGGCCGGACAGCTCGTCACCACCAGCCGCAGACGGATCCTCCGCCTGGCCGGGCACTGGCCTTGGACCGGCCACATCACCGCCGCACTCGACCAGCTCGCACTCCTGCCGAACCCCGGCTGACCAGCAACTTCCCCGTCCCTACGACAGCAGCCCGACACCGGAGCAGTGGAACCCGGCGCCTCCCCGAGACGACACTCGGGCCCTCAACCTGCCCACTGCACGAAAACGGTCCACCGACTCCGTCGGCGGACCGTCATGAAACTTCGAGGCTAGTGGCGCGGGTGCGGGCGGCTGCCCGCTCGGAGCGTCGGCTGCGGGGCCGATTGCGAACTGGCGGGGCCTCGTTCTCCTCGACGGGGCCGGTGCCCGCCCGTTCCAGCAGATCCCCCACCGCCTCGGAGATCGCCTCCTCGGTCACTGTGGCGCTCTGCTTTTCGCGCAGGTCTCTGGAGGAGTGGTCCCAGGCCATTTCCCCGAACGGGACCGGCTGGGAAGACAACAGCCGCCAGGGGACCGTGATCCACGTGTCCTCGCGGTGATCGTGAAGCCAGACCACACGGACGTCGTAAGGGTCGTGACGTACTTCCCACCGGTCCTTGTGATCGGTCAGCCCGGACCTCTCCCGCCGCAGCGTGTTGAGCCCGTCGCAGTCGTAGAGCCGGTGCTTGATCTTGATTCCGTAGGAGTTGACCGCCTGCCAGCGTGTCGGCAGCAACTTCAGGTAGTCCTCGGTCGACAGCGCCAGCGGCAGGTAGCCGGCCGTCTCCACGAGCGCGGCGTACTTCTCGTTCGGCGAGAACGTCCGTCCCGGGGCCAGCGGGTCTCGCAAGCCGTCATGCGGCCGGTTCTGCCACTTGGCGGTGATCCACTCCTCCAGCATTCCTGCAACTGCGGCAGTGACCATAGCGGCTCGTCTTCGACCCGGCGCCCGCGGTGCTCGGCCGAACGGCCGGTGTACCCCGAGACGAATTGCGCGAACATAGTGGATACCGACCCCAGCGTGCGTTCGATGTGCGGCTTGTGCGTCGGCGTCCTGGGCGGCGCATGGATCACCTCGGTGCCGAACGCGTCGCAGGCCATGTGGAAGTTCTTCGACAAGAACGCCTTGCCACCGTCCACCACGATTGCCTCGGGAATGATCAGCGGGACTGCCGCCGCGTGCCGCAGCCGCTCGTCCAGTGCGAGCAACCGCTGGTAGGGCAGCACCGACCGCTCCATGCGCAGCGCTTCCGTCCAGCCCGGACGCATCGGCGCCGGCGTCACCGAGCGAGCCAGCAGCAAGGCAGCGTCCACCGACTTCGTCGTCGGCCGCAGCACTGCCGCGGTGACCGTGCGCGTGGCGACATCGACCAGCCCGGTCAACTCGACCCTGCCGATCACGCCCCGGTCCAGGCGTACCAACGCGTCGAACGGGGTGGAGTCGATCTCCATCAACTCGCCCGGTCGGCAGACCGTCACCTGATCGAAGACGCCCTCGGGCTGGTTCGCCAGGGACCGGCGCGTTCGCGCCGACCCGGTGATGTGACGGCCACGTTCCAGCCGCTGGAACAGCCGGTAAAACGCCGACCGCTTCGGCACCGCCTCCTGGCCGTACTTGTCCTTGACCGTCTCGCTGACACGCTCGAAGTAGTAGCTGACCGTCCGGGTGGAACCGCCCGTGGCCTGGCTCATCAACTGCTGCAACTCGTCCACGACTTCCGGCCTGAGCTTTCCGTGCACCGGCCGACGCGGCGCGTGCCGCCCGTCGACCATGCCCGCGATGCCCCGTTCCTGATGGCGGCGTCGCCGCCAGCGCATCGTGTGCGCGCTGACCGGCCGACCCAACTCCACCGACAACTCGGCGGCCTTGGACGCCTCGCGCTCGGCCAACGTCCGCGTGGCCGGGTCGTACTCAGGCCGCGGCAAGGCCCCCTGCGGGGCGTCCGGCAGCAGCCCCGTCCGCAGCTCGACCATGTGCCGGTGCCACCACAAGGCTTCCTCGGCCTTGGCCGGGAGGGACGTGGTCCAGCAACCCCGTGGGCATCACCCTCCGGCTGCCGGAGCCGAGCACCTCGAAGCCGGGCGACATCATCAGCGTCGGCAGATGCATCGTGCTCGTCCCGCCCGCCTCGTCCGCGAGACGGACCAACATGCCCGACAGCCCGGCCACCGTCTGCACTGTGCCGTCGAACCGCACCCGGTCGCCAGGCCGGACCACCAACGGATTGCGCATCACCACGGCTCCACCCCCGTCCCTGACCGCCGGACCATGCAGTTGGGCCCCATGACCTGCGACTCCACCTCTGTAACCAGCGCCCCTCGCCAGAGCAGGTGGTAAAGCACCGGCAGCACCGCGACCCGGTCCCCGGCCGCCTCCGCCCCGGCGAACAGCGGCCTCGGCTCGCCGACGCCTCCAGCAGCCGTCCCGCGGTCTCCTGCCGCCAACACCTGGGATGGCCGTAGCCCCGTAGCCAGCGCACGTTCGCCAGCAGAACCGGGCTGATCATCCCCACCCGCCTAAACGACCAGCCAGCCAATTCACAGACCCGCTCGGTTGCTGCGAACGCCTCGGCGTCGTCCAGCTCAATCCGGTCATCCGGACGGACATCGACCACCGTCCCGGTGCCGTCAGCAAGACGGAAGAAGAAGTCCGGAACGTGCCCCAGGCGCCCTCGGCGCGTAGGCCAAAACAGTCGGAACGGCTGCGACACCAGCCCCGTTACCTGCGGATCGAAGTCCATCAGCATCGCGTGATCACGCTCCAGCCGCGACTCACACGCGAGCGCCCTGCGCATGGTCGTCGACCAGTAATCCCGGGTCACCGACTGCTGCCCGCCGTACGCACGCACCTTCCGCACCGGCGGCAGCGTCTCGAACCTTTCCGTCCACACCGCCGACAGCGGCTCACGACGGCGAACGCGGTCCGCATCGACGTACTCGACCTCGAAAACGCCGTGCCCTACATCGGCGAACGCCTCGACAGCCATCCGGCCCCCTCACCAGAGCGAACGCACAAGCCCTGATCACGAGAAAGCCACACAGCCCGCCAGCCAGCAACGAATCAGCGTCCAAACCGCCGCTGAGAGCGAAAACGAAGCGGGACAGACAGCAGCGAGCGACAAAACATGGCGGGACACCGAGCCCGGGTGCATGCGGCGGGCGGCAACATGCCCCGGGACGGACGGTGAACTGAACAACCTCACCCGGGACAGCGACAAGAAACCGAGGGACAGGACAGCTGAGACAGGTCACAGGTCCACATTCTCGGGAAGGGGTTTGTCAAGCGACCGGTTCCGATATATCGTTGACGCATCGCGACAGATCAACGATAGAAGGAGTGCAGTGATGCGTTCACACGGACATGAGCACGGACACGGACATGGACACGGCCCCTGTGGGCCCGGAGAGCACGGACGGGGTGACTTCGAGGGGCGCCGGGCGGCCTTCGGGCAGTTCGGTCCGCCGTTCGGCGGCGGACCCTTCGGCGGTGGCCCCTTCGGAGGCGGACGCGGCCGGGGCGGCGGCCGGGGAAGGGCGCGCCGCGGTGACGTACGTGCCTCGATCCTGGCCCTGCTGAAGGACCGGCCGATGCACGGCTACGAAATGATCCAGGAGATCGGCGAGCGCAGCGGCGGGGCCTGGCGGCCCAGTCCCGGCTCGGTGTACCCGACCCTTCAGCTCCTGGAGGACGAGAGTCTGATCGTCAGCGCCAGCGAGGGCGGCAAGAAGCTGTTCACGCTGACCGACGCCGGCCGCACCGAGGCCGAGTCGGGCCCCGAGGCGCCCTGGGAAGAGGTCGGCCGCGGCGTCGACTGGGAGGGTGTCAATGAGGTCCGGCAGGCCGGTTTCGGTCTGATGGAGGCGTTCGGCCAGGTCTGGAAGACCGGTTCGGCCGACCAGCGCGAGAAGGCGCTCACGGTCATCAACGACGCCCGTAAGAAGCTCTATCTCATTCTCGCCGGCGAGCACTGAGTCGGCCGGTGCGAAGACTGAGGAGCTGTACGTCGAAGGGCCCCGCGGATGTCCCGCGGGGCCTTTTCGATGCCGGTGCGCGGGCGGCCGGACCGGCCGCCCGCTGTCAGGCGACGATGAGTCCGTCGAGTTTGCGCAGTGACTCGATCAGGGCGGCGGTGGCCGAGTCCTTGAGTTTGCCGGCCATCAGGGAGACCGCTGCCCCCGTGAATTCGCCGTCGATGCGGACCGTGGTGGCGTCCCCGTCCGGTGTCAGCGCGTAGCGCATCTTCAGGTTGACGCCCATCGGGCCCTTCCCGGTGGTCGTCAGCAGGCGGCCGTCCTCCAGCTCGGAGACCGTCCAGGTCACCTCGGCCGGGAACCCCATGAGCTTCATGTTCTCCTCGTAGGTGCCCGCGAGTTCCAGCGTGGCCGGTCCGCCTTTGGGGAAGCTGGTGTGGGTGGCGTTCCACTCCCCGTACGTGCTGAAGTCGGTCAGCTGGGCCCAGACCTTCTCGGCCGGTGCCTCGATGCGCGCCTCTGCACTGACTTCGGCCATGGGGCCACCCCTTCTCGACGGGTTACGGTGTCGCGGAACGTAGCCGCAGTGGCCCGAACATTCAATACTGATGAACTGTCAGATCTGCGGGTCACTCTCCGGTCCGCCAGATCCGCGCCGAGTCGAAGCGGTCGCAGGCGCGCGGGTGCGGCCCGTCGTCGTGGCAGTGGAACGCCGCCCGGAAGAGGTCCGCGGGCAGCGCGTCGCGGGGTGCGTGGACCCGGTAGACGTAATCGCGCCCGTCCAGTGCGGGCAGGGCGACCAGCCAGCTCACCTCCGGCACCCCTTCCGGTGCCACAGCGCTCCGGGCTGTGGGACGTGTACGGGCGGGCTTCCGGTTGCTCCGGGAGCGCATGGCAAGGCGGCGCGCGCCGATTCCCTGGATCGGATTCCAGAACGGCGCGATCTCATCCGTAAGGAGGAGGAGCCGCGCTTCTGTGCCCAACTCGGGTGGGATGCGTCAATGGGCCTCTCCGGGGACGTTCCGGCCCGTCAGGGCTGATGAGGTGGGAGAGTGCAGAACCGGACACCGCGGATTCCCCAGCAACCCGCACTGAACCACCGTGCCGAGACCGATTCCGAGCTCACCGCGGAGCTGGCCGCCGTGGTGACGGGTGCGCGCAGGCGCGCGCTCCGCGACGGCGACCAGCAGATCGACACGGCTCATCTGCTGCACTCCCTGATCGAGTCGGACCCCGAGGTCCGCACCGCCTTCGCCGGCGGACCGCAGCTGGCCAGGGTGCTCGGCTATCTCGTCCAGCGCAGTATCGGCTACGGGCTCCGCTGGCAGGGTGCGATCGAGGACTCCGGAGCGATTCCGGTGGTGTCGGGCGCGCCGGACGCGGGAGTGGAGGGCTGGTCGCCCTGCGCTGCCCTTGCGATGGACGACGCGCACCGGCGCGCCCGGCTCCGGGGCCGGGAACGGGCAGGCGGCCTCGATCTGCTCGCCGCGCTGGCCGCGGACCGCCAGTGCCGGGCCGTCGAGGTGCTGGAGCGGGCGGGCGTGGACGCGGCGCTGCTCGCGGACCGGATCGTGGAGGCCTCCGGCCGGGGATGACCGCCGGGCTCAGTCCAGCGGCTCCGTGAGGGCGGCGATGGCCGGACGCAGCAGGGTGCCGATGCGCTCGGCAGGGGCGTCCCGCAAGACGTCGAGCCCGAGCAGCTGACGGCCGATGGTCACACCCAGCAACATGGTGACGATCAGCGCCGCACGCAGCTCCCTGTCCGCACCGTCCTCGCGGCAGGCAGGGCCGCTCGGGCCGCGTTCCTACGCCACCGGCCCGTACGTGTCAGGGGTGACAGCGACATCGGAGTGTTACCCGCGTCAGGTGTCACCAGGATGACGCTCCTGTCGGCAGCTGTCATGATGTGCCGATGCACGCGTCTCACGGGAGAAGCGCCGGCCTGGGACTCGCCCTCGCCTCGGCCTTCGCATTCGGCGGTTCCGGAGTGGCGGCCAAGCCGCTGATCGAGGCGGGGCTCGACCCGCTCCATGTGGTGTGGCTCCGGGTGGCGGGCGCCGCGCTCGTCATGCTGCCCGTGGCCTGGCGCCACCGCGCTCTGGTACGCAGCCGGCCCGTGCTGCTGCTGGGATTCGGCCTGCTCGCCGTCGCGGGCGTCCAGGCCTGCTACTTCGCGGCGATCTCCCGTATCCCGGTCGGTGTCGCGCTGCTGGTCGAATACCTCGCGCCGGCGCTCGTCCTCGGCTGGGTGCGCTTCGTCCAGCGCCGCCCGGTGACCCGGGCGGCCGCCGTCGGCGTGGTCCTGGCCGTGGGCGGTCTGGCGTGTGTGGTCGAGGTGTGGTCCGGGCTGAGCTTCGACGTCGTCGGTCTGCTGCTCGCACTCGGCGCCGCCTGCTGCCAGGTCGGCTACTTCGTCCTCTCCGCCCAGGGCAGTGGCGAGCAGGCGGCGGGCGCCGAACCGCCGCACCCGGTCGGGGTCATCGCCTACGGGCTGCTGATCGGCGCCGCCGTTCTCACCGTGGTGGCCCGGCCGTGGGGCATGGACTGGTCGCTGCTCGGCGGGGACACCGCCATGAACAGCACGGACGTGCCCGCCTGGCTGCTGCTCGTCTGGATCGTGCTGCTCGCCACCGTGATCGCGTACGTCACCGGCGTGATCTCGGTGCGGCTGCTGTCCCCGGCGGTCGCGGGTGTCGTCGCCTGTCTGGAAGCGGTCATCGCGACCGTGCTCGCCTGGGTGCTGCTCGGGGAACATCTGGCCGCCCCGCAGCTCATCGGCGGTTCGCTGGTGCTGTTCGGCGCCTTCATCGCACAGTCCTCGACACCGAAGCCGCTCTCCGGCCCCGTCGCTTCGGGACCGGGCGGTGAGCCGGTCGCGACCGAGGGGGAGTTGTCCGCCGGCCGCGCCGCCACATAGGGTGACGATCATGCATTCGACCGTACTTCCGCCTCCCGCCGCTTAGCGCGGGCGGCCACATCTGACGAAGACCGGGCTCGGGCAGTCCCCGAGCGGTTCGTCGCTGCCCGCGTGCGGAGCCGAGCGACCACCTTCCCGTCTTCCTTGGAGAAGTACCCGTGTCGAATCCTGCTTCCGGCCTGTCCACCGGGCGGAGCCTCTGCTATCTGATCATCGCCGGAGTGGCCTGGGGTACGGCCGGTGCCGCCGCCTCGCTGATCTTCGAGGCCAGTGATCTCGGTCCTCTCGCGCTGTCGTTCTGGCGCTGCGCGGGGGGCCTCGTACTCCTGCTCGCCGCGCAGCGCCAGAACGACA
>NZ_JAFMPZ010000590.1 GCF_017353455.1 Streptomyces laculatispora | reverse complement strand
TGGCCCGCGCGCTGGCGGACGCGGTCGCCGGGCTCGCCGACGCGTTCGCCGTACGCCGGCTGCTCACCGAGGCGGTCCGCGACGGTCACTGCGAACCGGCCGTCGTGGTCGGCGAGCTGAACCGGGCCAAGGTGCTGGGCCGCCCCCAGGTGGTGAACGCGGTGGACTCGCTGCTCGCCGCGGGCCGGGCGCTGGCCGAGGACCGGCTGTACGACCTGGTGCGGGGGTACGAACTGCCGGAACCGCTGTGGAACGTGGACCTGAGACTGCCCGGCGGCCCGCATCTGGGCGGGGTCGACGCCTACTGGCCCGAGGAGGCGGTCGCCCTCGAACTGGACACCAGGGCCCCGCGGTACAGCCGGCTCGGCGACGACCGCCGGCAGGAGGAGCACGAGGCGGAGTGGTCCGCGTACGCCGCCCGGCGCGAGCACCTGGAACGGCTCGGGGTCACCGTCGTCCACCTCTCGCCGAGGAAGCTGCGCGAGGCGTTGGAGCAGCAGGCGGTCGTGGTGCGGACGGCGCTGATGGCGGCGGCCGCGCGCGAGCCGGCCGCGTGCGTGGTGATCCTGCCCCGGTGAGACTCCCAGTGACCTCGTATCCACCGTTTCGTCCCTCGTGACGCTTCGGCCACAGTGGCGGAAGTCCGCCATGTACACAACTCTCCCACCACAACTCTCCACAAAGCCCTGTCATTTACGAAAGGGTGAGCGGTCATCCGGTACCGATTTCCGGACTCTCTCTTTCACATACAGGGATGCTGATGACCTCCGAATCCCCCGCTTACATACCCGGAGCGAGACGCGCGGCCCGAGTCGCGGCCGCCGCCGGCCTGGTGGCCGCACTGGCAGCCACCGGCGTCGCCCCCGTCTTCGCCGCCGACGACCCGGCAACCGCCCCCGTCAAGGCCGCCGCCGGGAACGCCACGGCGGACAAGCTCGGCACGGCCGACGCCGATGTGCTCGCCAAGGCACGGGCCAAGGGCGAGAAGAACATCACGATGATGGTCGCCACCGCGCCCGGTGCGACCGAGCAGGTCACCAAGCAACTGGACGCCGTCAAGGGCTCCGTGCTGGGGCGCGCGTACGACAGGCTCGGGTACGTACGGGTGACCGTGCCGACCGCGAGCGCCGAGGCCACCATCAAGGCGGCGTCGAAGCTGAGCTCCGTCCACGGCATCGATCTCAAGCAGGAGATCATGCTGGACGACCCGACCCCCGCGGCCGACCGGGCGACCGGCACCACGGCCAAGGCGAAGTCGACGGGCAGCTACCCGGCGCCCGGCAGGAAGACGCCGGCGAAGAACCCGTACAACCCGTCGTTCGAGACGGGCGCGGTCGACTTCGTCAAGCAGCACCCGAAGGCCGACGGCCGGGGCGTGACCATCGGCGTTCTGGACGCGGGCGTCGACATCGCTCACCCGGCCCTCCAGAAGACCACCACCGGCGAGCGCAAGATCACCGACTGGGTGACGGCCACCGACCCGGTCAGTGACGGCGACGGCACCTGGCTGCGGATGACGGACGCCGTGTCCGGCCCGACGTTCACCTACAAGGACCGCACCTACTCCGCGCCCAAGGGCTCGTACAGGATCAGCCTGTTCGCCGAGGCCGCCACCAAGGGCGGCGACATGGCGGGCGACCTGAACCGCGACGGCGACACCACCGACGTGTGGGCCGTGCTGTACGACCCGGTCACCGGCACCACCCGGGTGGACCTGAACAACAACGCGGACTTCTCCGACGACGCCGTCCTGAAGCCGTACAAGGAGAAGCACCAGGTCTCCTACTTCGGTGAGGACGACCCGCGCACCGATGTCGTCGAGCGCATCCCGTTCGTCGTCGAGACCCGCAAGAAGGTCGTCTACAACGCCGCCGGGGACACCTCCGACTACGTCAGCATCGGCGTCATCGAGTCCGAGCACGGCACGCACGTCGCCGGCATCACCGCCGCGAACGGCCTGTTCGGCGGCAAGATGAACGGTGCCGCGCCCGGCGCGAAGATCGTCTCCTCGCGCGCCTGCACCTGGTCCGGCGGCTGCACCAACATCGCGCTCACCGAGGGCATGATCGACCTCGTCGTGAACCGCGGTGTCGATGTCGTCAACATGTCGATCGGCGGCCTGCCGCCGCTGAACGACGGCAACAACGCCCGCGCGGAGCTGTACAAGCGCCTCATCGACATCTACGGCGTCCAGCTGGTCATCTCGGCCGGCAACGACGGTCCGGGCGTCAACACGATCGGTGACCCCGGCCTGGCCGACCACGTCATCTCGGTCGGCGCGTCCATCTCCAAGGAGACCTGGGCCGCCAACTACGGCTCCGGCGTCACCAAGAAGTACGACATGCTGCCGTTCTCCTCGCGCGGTCCGCGTGAGGACGGCGGGTTCACGCCGACCCTGACGGCGCCCGGTGCGTCGATCAACTCGACGCAGACCTGGCTGCCCGGTTCGCCGGTCAAGGAGGCGGGCTACTCGCTTCCCGCCGGTTACTCCATGCTCCAGGGCACGTCGATGGCCTCGCCGCAGGCCGCCGGTGCGACGGCGCTGCTGCTGTCCGCCGCGAAGCAGAAGCACATCGAGCTGCCCCCGGCCGATCTGCGCACCGCGCTGACCAGCACCGCCACCCAGATCAAGGGTGTGCCCGCGCACGCCCAGGGTGCCGGTCTGATCGACATCATCGGCGCCTGGAAGCAGATCCAGAAGCAGGGCGCCCCGGCGCACGAGTACGCGGTCAAGGCCCCGGTCGACACCGCGATCGACTTCGCGCTGAAGACCCCGGGCTTCGGCACCGGCCTGTACGACCGCGAGGGCGGCCTCAAGGCCGGCCAGAAGAAGTCGTACGACGTCACGGTCACCCGCACCACGGGCCCGGACAAGAACGTCAAGCACAAGCTGTCGTGGAAGTACAACGACGGCACCTTCAAGCTGACCGGTTCCCCGGACGTCTCGCTGCCGCTCGGCAAGCCGGTGACGGTCAAGGTCCAGGCGAAGCCGGGCAGCGCGGGCGTGCACAGCGCGATCCTCCAGCTCGACGACGCGAAGACCTCCGGTGTGGACCAGCAGATCCTCGCCACGGTCGTCGTCGCCAAGGACCTGGTGAAGCCGGGCTACGCGTTCAAGGCGTCCGGTTCGGTGCAGCGCAACGGCACCACGTCGTACTTCGTGAACGTGCCGGAGGGCGCCAAGACCCTTGAGGTCGCGATGAGCGCACTGCGCTCGGGCAGCCAGACCCGCTTCATCTCCATTCACCCGTACGGGGTCGCGGTGGAGGACAGCGGGACGCCGTTCTGCTACCCGAACTACGAGAACCCGGCCAACACCTGCCGCCCCGACGTGCGCTCGTACGCCGAGCCGCAGGCCGGTGTCTGGGAGATCGAGGTCGAGGCCCGGCGTACGTCGCCGCTGCTGGACAACCCGTACAAGCTGGATGTCTCGCTGCTCGGCGCGTCCTTCGACCCGGCGGTGCAGACCATCGCCGAGGCGAAGATCGGCACCCCGGCCGCGGTGGACTGGACCGTCACCAACAACGCGGGCGCCCTGGAGGGCAAGCTCAAGGGCGGCTCGCTGGGCTCGGCCAAGGTCGACCGTCCGTCGATCGGCACCGGCGACACCCGGACCACCACGGTCACCATCGGTGCGGGCGTCGAGAAGCTGGACGTCGCCATCGGAGGCACCGCGGACGCCAACGCCGACCTCGACATGTACGTCTACAAGGGCACCACCCAGGTGGGCTCCTCCACCACGGCCGGCTCCGAGGAGGCGGTCAGTCTGGTGAAGCCCGCCGCCGGCACGTACACGGTCCTCGTCAAGGGCTACGACGTCCCGGCCGGGACCACCGAGTACGACTACCGCGACGTGTACTACACGCCGTCGCTCGGCACGATCTCCGTCGACGATTCGAAGGCCGTCAACCTGGCCGCCGGCGCATCGGCGCAGGTCGGCGCCGAGGTCGCGGTCGCCGGGGCGGCCCCCGAGGGCCGGCAGTTCTTCGGCGAGGTCCAGCTGGTGAACGCGCGGGGCACCGCGGCGGGCACCGGCAGCGTCGTGATCGAGAAGGTCACGCCGTAGCGGCACCGCGCTGAACATGTGATCTGCACGACAGCGGGGCGGGAGCTCGTGGAGCTCCCGCCCCGCCGTGCTGTGCGCGCGCTGTCCGCTCCCCGGACAATGGATTGGACAAGGAAGCCGTGGACAGACGCATCATGGAGTGGCAACCGTGCCGCTCGTACGCTTGAAGGAGTTCCTGTGAAGGTCGGAATCGTCGGCGCCACCGGTCAGGTCGGCACAGTCATGCGCGCAATCCTGGCCGAGCGGAAGTTCCCTGTCGCCGAACTGCGGCTCTTCGCCTCCGCGCGTTCCGCGGGCTCCACCATCACGTACGAGGGCACGGACATCACCGTGGAGGACGCCTCCACGGCGGACTACACCGGGCTGGACATCGTGCTGTTCTCCGCGGGCGGCGCGACCTCGAAGGCGCTGGCCGAGAAGGTCGCCGCCCAGGGTGCCGTGGTGATCGACAACTCCTCCGCCTGGCGCAAGGACCCCGAGGTCCCGCTGGTGGTCTCCGAGGTCAACGCGCACGCGATCAGGAACCGCCCCAAGGGCATCATCGCCAACCCGAACTGCACCACGATGGCCGCCATGCCGGTGCTGCGCCCGCTGCACCAGGAGGCGCAGCTCGACGCGCTGACGGTCGCCACCTACCAGGCGGTGTCCGGCTCCGGTGTCGCAGGTGTCGCGGAGCTGCACGGCCAGGCCTCCAAGGTCGTCGCCGACGCGGACAAGCTGACGCACGACGGCGACGCGGTCGACTTCCCCGAGCCGGGCGTCTACAAGCGCCCGATCGCCTTCAACGTGCTGCCGCTCGCCGGTTCGATCGTCGACGACGGTTCCTTCGAGACGGACGAGGAGCAGAAGCTCCGCAACGAGTCCCGCAAGATCCTGGAGATCCCGGAGCT
The DNA here is from genome assembly GCF_017353455.1 of Streptomyces laculatispora. Taxonomy (GTDB): domain Bacteria; phylum Actinomycetota; class Actinomycetes; order Streptomycetales; family Streptomycetaceae; genus Streptomyces; species Streptomyces laculatispora. The sequence continues at coordinate 383 of NZ_JAFMPZ010000590.1, read as the reverse complement.
CAAGGTGTCCGGCACCTGCGTCCGGGTCCCGGTCTTCTCCGGCCACTCCCTCCAGATCAACGCCCGCTTCGCCCGCCCGATCAGCGTCGAGCGCGCCTATGAGCTGCTGAAGGACGCCGAGGGCGTCGAGCTCTCCGAGATCCCGACCCCGCTCCAGGCAGCCGGCAAGGACGCCTCGTTCGTGGGCCGTATCCGGAACGACGAGACGGTCGAGCACGGCCTCGCGCTGTTCGTCTCCAACGACAACCTGCGCAAGGGCGCCGCGCTGAACGCGGTCCAGATCGCGGAGCTGGTCGCCGCGGAGCTGAAGGGCTGACACCCGCTTCTCCGTCCACGCACGAGGAGGGGCGGGCCACCGGGTTCCGGTGGCCCGCCCCTCCTCG
>NZ_JAFMPZ010000243.1 GCF_017353455.1 Streptomyces laculatispora | reverse complement strand
GCTCGGCGAGTGCGACACCGCGCTGGCCGGCGGTGTCGCCGTGGACACGGTGCACAAGCGGGGATACGTCCACCACCAGGGCGGCATCTTCTCCCCGGACGGCCGCTGCCGGCCCTTCGACGAGCGGGCCGGCGGCACCGTGCCCGGCAACGGGGTGGGTGTGGTCGTGCTGCGCCGGCTGTCCGACGCGCTCGCCGACAACGACCCGGTCAGGGCGGTCATCCGGGGCAGCGCCGTCACCAACGACGGTGCCACCAAGGTCGGGTTCACCGCGCCCGGCGTCGACCAGCAGACCGCCGCGATCGTGGAGGCCTGGGCGGCCGCCGGTCTCGACCCGGCCGACGCCCAGTACCTGGAGGCGCACGGCACGGCCACCGCGCTCGGGGACCGCATCGAGGCGGCGGCGGCGACCGCCGCGTTCAAGGGGGCGCTCGGCACCGGGCGGATCGGGATCGGCTCGGTGAAGTCGAACATCGGCCACCTGGACGCGGCGGCGGGCGTGGCCGCGCTGATCAAGTCGGTGCTCATGCTGGAGCACGCCACGCTGGTGCCGAACGCCGACGCCGGCCGCCCGCACCCCGAACTGGGCTTCGACGACTCGCCGTTCCACCTGATCGAGCGGGCGGCCTCCTGGCCGGAGCCCGAGCTCGGTCCCCGGCGCGCCGGGGTGAGCTCGGTCGGCATCGGCGGCACGAACGTGCACGTGGTCCTGGAGCAGGCTCCCCCGCGCGACGGCGCCGAGGCGCCGGACGGCCCGGAGGTGCTGCTGCTGTCCGCCCGCACCCGGGAGGACCTCGACGCGCTGGCCGGCCGGCTGGCCGCGGCGCTGCGGGCGCCGGGCGCCCCGTCGCTCGCCGACACCGCGCACACGCTGCGCGTGGGCCGTGCCCCGATGGCCGTGCGCGGCTATGTGCGGGCAACGGACCGTGCGGGCGCGGCGGACCTGCTCGCCGCGCTGGCCTCGGGCGGCGCGGTGAGCCCCGGTGGGCCCGACCCGCTCGGCGAGGCCTGGCTGGCGGGCGAGCCGGTGCCGGCGGAGGGCGGCGGCCGGCGGACCGCTCTGCCGTCCTATCCCTTCTCCGGCCCGAGCCACGGCGCCTACCGCCTCTTCCCGGTCGCCCCGGCCGGGGAGCAGCCGGAGCAGGAGCCGGAAGGCCGCTCGGCGGACCTGGAGCAGGACATCCGCGCGCTGCTCGCCGAGGCGCTGGGCCTGGCGGACGCCGACGACGCGGAGATGACGTACTTCGCGGCCGGCGGCGACTCCCTGACCGCCGTCCACCTGGTCGGCTGCCTGCGGGACGACTTCGACCTCGACGTCCCGATCACGCTGTTCCTGGAACAGCTGACGCTGCACGAGATGGCCCGGCAGATCATCGCGGTCCGGGAGGGTGACGACTCCCTCGACGCCCTGCTCGCGGAGTTCGAGGCGGAGTGAGTGACCACATCGCACAGGGCTTGGGCCCGACCCGGAGGGGTCGGGCCCAAGCCCTGTGCGATGTGCGGTGTCAGCCGGTGGTACGGGCCGCCCGGCCGGGCACGTTCGCGGCGACGAGTTCCGCCACACGGTCCAGGTGGTCGCCCAGGAAGAAGTGACCACCGGACAGCACATGCCGCTCGAAGGGACCCTCGGTCTCCTGCTCCCAGGCCTGCACGCCCTCGACGAAGACCCGGGGGTCGCTGTCACCGGTCAGCGCGACGACCGGGCAGCGCAGCGGCGGCCCGGGAACATGGATACGGGAGAAGAGCATGGCGTAGTCGGCGCGCAGCGGCGGCAGCGCGAGTCGCAGGATCTCGGGATCGGCCAGCAGTTCCTCGTCCGTACCGGACAGCAGCCGCATCTCCCCGATCAGGTCCTCGTCGCTGGGCGGGTTGGGCACCCGTGCCTGTCGCGGCAGCGACGGGGCCTCGCTTCCCGAGACGAACAGTGCCGCGGGCGCCCGCTCTTCGGCCGCGAGCCGGCGCGCTGTCTCGAACGCCAGCAGCGCGCCCATGCTGTGGCCGAACAGCATGAGCGGCCGACCCCCGCTCGCGGGGAGCGAGGCCAGCACCGCGTCCACGACATCGCCGAACCGTTCGGCGAACGGTTCGGCGATGCGGTCGTGCCGCCCGGGGTACTGCACGACCAGTGTCTCCGCCCTCCCCGCGACCTGGGCCGACAGCGGATGGTAGCCACTGGCCGATCCACCCGCGTGCGGGAAGCACAGCAGTTGGGCTCCGGCGTCGGGGGCCGGGCGGAAGCACCGTATCCAGTTGTTCACGACATCCCTTCTCTCGTACTCGGTCCGGTCCGTGACCGGCTCCGTGAACGATCCCCGCTCACGGTGCGGCGGCGATCCAGTCCTCCAATTGTTCACGAGTGGTCGCCGGGTCCGCGACGAGAACGGCGAGTTCGTCGTCGCGGGGTTCCAGCGTCGTGAGGGCGGGGCAGCGGTGGCAGGCCTCGACGCCGGCCTGGTTCCACCACTTGCAGTGCGGGCGGAGGTGGCACCGTGGCACGGCGACCGGTCCGGTCTCGGCCGGAACGGTCTTGATGCGTTCGATCAGCCCGCAGGCCTCGCCGACCCGGTTCGCGCAGTCCGACACGCAGTGCGAGGCGAACCGGAGCACCCGGTTGGGGGCGATCCCCTCCGGGATGGCGCCGAGCACATCGGCGGCGGGTACGGGTTCGGCCAGATAGACGACCTGGCCGCGATCCCCGGACCGAACGCCGAGGACAACGGACTCCGGGCGGCTCGCATCGCCGCTCGGACACCATCTCAGGGGACTCTGCTGCCCGTCCTGGGCAAGGTCCGCGGTGCTGTCCACGGTGCTCACCTCCTATTCGTCAGCAGGAACGCGCAGCAAGTGTGTTGATCACTATGCCGCCGATGACCCCATCAGTGACGGCGCCGTTCTGCTGCTCGACGGCGACCGCCTGCGCGATGCTCTTGGCGAGCTGCTCCTGGCTGGTGATCCGGTCCGGACGCTCGGCGGCATTGGCGGTACCGCTCACCGTGACGAGACCGGCGACAAGAGCGGCGGCAGCGGCCGCGGTGCGCATGCTGTTGTTCATCCCTGTCCTCCAAGAAGTCGGTTATCACTTACAGGAGTTGACGGTAGATTCCGCAGCCGGCCGCGATCGGCAGTTACGGCGGCATCTTCGGCGGCGCGGTTCCCGGCACGGCCTTCCCCGGTTGCCCTTCACATCGGAGCTGTTGGCCCATCGCCACTCGTCCGGGTCATGCCGGGCTCGCGGGATCGGGCACGCACCCCGGTCCGGCCTGGTACAAACGAAGGACCCTCGAATCGGCATGATTCCGGTGCCGCAAGGGAGTTCGACGTGCCTGGAAGAGGTCATTGTTCGTGGCCGGGGCTGTGGTCCGCACGGTCGCCGGGTCGAAGCGGGCATGGGGCCGGGCGCGGTGTGTGCTCCGTACTTCCGCTCATCGCATCCCTCAGTCTGGAGAGCCCTGTTGAACACGTCCCCGGTGAGCTCCGCAGCCGGCCGCCCGCACCGCATGGACCCGGCGGGCGGCTGTCCGCACGCGGCCAACGCCCGGCTGCTGGCCCGGGGAGCCGTCACGCCGGTGATCCTCCCCGGCGAGGTGGAGGGCATGGCGGTACTGGGGCACGACGCGCTCAAGGAGTTCCTCGCGCACCCCGATGTCGCCAAGAACGCGCGGCACTTCGCGGCGCTCCGGGCCGGCGAGATCGCCGACGGCTGGCCGCTGAGGACATTCGCCACGGTGCAGGGGATGACCACCGCCGACGGCGCGGACCACCGGCGGCTGCGGTCCCTGATGAGCAAGGCGTTCACCGGGCGCCGGGTCGAGGAACTGCGTCCGCGCATCGAGGCGTTGACGGCCTCGCTCCTGGACAGCCTCGAAGCGGCGGCCGCCGCCGGCGGCGGTGTCGCCGATCTGCGTACGCATTTCGCGTTGCCGTTGCCGATGGGCGTCATCTGCGAGCTGCTGGGCGTGGATGCCGCACACCACGACCGGCTGCACCACCTGTCCAACCAGATCGTCGCCACGGACATCGGGCCGGAAGAGGTGAAGGCGGCCAACCGGGAGATGGTGGAGGTGCTGAGCGCGGTCGCCGCCGCCCGGACGGAGAGTCCGGGGGACGATCTCACCAGCGCGCTGATCGCGGCCCGCGAGGAGAACGGCGACCGGCTCGGCCCGCACGAGCTGATCGGCACCCTGATGCTCATGATCATCGCCGGCCACGAGACGACGCTCAATCTGATCACCAACGCCGTCCGGGCCCTGTGCACCCACCGTGACCAGCTCGCCCTGGTGCGGTCGGGCGGGGCGAGCTGGGCGGACGTGGTCGAGGAGACGCTGCGCTGGGACAGCCCGGTCAGCTACTTCCCGTTCCGCTACCCGACCCGCGACCTGGAGATCGGCGGCACCGTGATCCCCGCGGGGACCCCGGTGCTCGCCGGCTACTCCGCGGCGGGCCGCGACACATCGGCCCACGGTCCCGATGCCGGACGCTTCGACATCACCCGCGGCAGCGGGGCCCGGCACCTCTCACTGGGCCATGGCGCGCACTACTGCATGGGCGCCCCGCTGGCCCGGATGGAAGGCGTTGCCGCGCTGGAGCAGCTCTTCGCGCGCTTTCCCGGCCTCGATCTCGCCGTCCCCGAGTCCGAACTGCCGCGACACGCGTCCTTCGTGGGCAACAGCGTGCGGCGGCTGCCGGTACGGCTGCACGGCTGAGGCCGGAGCCTTCAGCCACACACCGGAGGAGAACCCCCGGTCATGGACAGCCGGAATTCGATGGATCCAGCGGATTCCGCCTGTCACGGTGTCGCCATGACTGTCCCCTTCGACGCACCGGCCGATGCCCTCGCGACCGCCGCTGAGCGGTTTCCTCTCCAGTTCGCCCGTACCCGGCGCTTCTCGCTCGGCGTGCCCAGGCAGTTCACCGTCTCCCCGGACGGCGAGCGGGTGCTGTTCGTGCGCGGGACGTCGGGCACCGACCCGGTGAGCCGGCTCTGGCTGTACGAGAACGGCACGGAGCGGCTGCTCGCCGATCCCGCCGGCCCCGACTTCACGGACGAGGCCCCGGGCGAGGTGCCTCCGGAGGAGCTGGCGCGGCGGGAACGGGCCCGGGAGACCTCCTCGGGCGTGGTCTCCTACGCCGCGGACGAGGCCGGGCGGCTGGTGGCCTTCGCGCTTCAGGGCAGGCTCTGGGTGGTGCGCACGGACGGCGGGGGGCCTCGCCGGATCGCCACGGCCGGGCCGGTCGTGGACCCGCGCCCCTCTCCCGACGGTTCCCTGATCGCGTACGTGTCCGGCGGCGCGCTGCACACCGTGCGGGCCGACGGGACGGCTGAGCGCCTGCTCGCGGGACCGGAGGGCGAGCAGGTGACGTACGGGCTGTCCGACCACGTGTCGCAGGAGTCGGTCGGGCGTTCGCGGGGTTACTGGTGGTCGCCGCACAGCGATGCGCTACTGGTGGCCCGGGTGGACACCGCCGGGGTCCGGCGCCGCTACATCAGTGATCCGGTAATTCCGGAGCGGCCGCCGCGCGTGGTGCCATATCCGGCCGCCGGCACGCCGAACGCGAAGGTGTCGCTGCATCTGCTCCGGGTGTCCGGGGAACGGACCGGTGTCCGGCTGCCCGAGGCCGCCGGCGAGGACCACCCCGAAGGCGCCTGGACGGACCGGGCCTTCGAATACGTCGTGTCGGCGGGCTGGGACGGCCGGGGGCCGCTGGTCTCCGTGCAGACGCGTGACCAGCGGTCCGTCCATGTCCTGGCGGTGGACGAGCGGTCGGGCGGGACCCGGACGGTGAGCCGG
>NZ_JAFMPZ010000242.1 GCF_017353455.1 Streptomyces laculatispora | reverse complement strand
ATGGGCCCCTTGCCGCCGGCCGCGGGCACCTGGAAGGAGCGGCTGCGGGTGGCGAGAACGCTGCGCACCGGCTTCTTCTGCTGCCAGACGCAGTCGGTGCCGAGCACGGGCCAGGTGGGCGGGCCGCTCTGGTACGGGCTGCGCTTGGTCACTGCCGGGCCGAAGTCGGCGGGGTCCGGGATGACCCGGCCGGTGAAGTCGGGCGCGTCACCGCGGGACGTGGGCAGCCTGGCCGGGTCATCGCGGACCCCGCCGACTTCGGACCGGAAGTGACCAAGCGCAGCCCGTACCAGAGCGGCCCGGCCACCTGGCCCGTGCTCGGCACCGACTGCGTCTGGCAGCAGAAGAAGCCGGTGCGCAGCGTCCTCGCCACCCGCAGCCGCTCCTTCGAGGTGCCCGCGGCCGGCGGCAAGGGGCCCATGCGGCTCTCCGCCGTCGTCACCGTGCACCGCGGCCGCGTGGACGCGCAGTGGGAGATGGCGGAATCGGTGGAGGAGACGATGCGCTGCCCCACGCAGCAGCTGCGGAAGGGCGAACTGATCGGGTCGCTGGTCTCCGCCTCGCTGGCACACGGCGAGAGCAGGCAGAACAACTCCGAGGACGCGCTGATCGAGACCGGGACGTACCGGAGCTCCACGCTCGGTGGCCCCTTCCCGTACGTCTGGCAGCAGGCGCAGACCCTCCAGTTCACCGTGGCGGTGACCGGCAAGGGGGCCAAGGGGTGGACCGGCGAGGAGATCGACGTGCTGACGACCCGGGCCCAGGCGGCCATGCTCCTGCGGCTCAAGGCCGCTGTCGAGAAGCAGAAGTGAGAGAGCGGAGAGCGTGATGGAACAGCTGCGTCCCGCGGACCCCGCGACGATCGGCGGACACCGGCTGCTCGGGCGGCTCGGCGCCGGTGGCATGGGCGTCGTCTACCTCGGCCGCACGGACGGCGGAGCCCTGGCCGCGATCAAGGTGATCCTGCCGGAGTTCGCCGAGGACGAGGGCTTCCGGGCCCGGTTCCGCCGCGAGGTCGAGGCCGCCCGCCGGGTGGAGTCCCCGTGGGCGGTCGCGGTCACCGGCGCCGAGACGGAGGGCGAACGCCCCTGGCTGGCCACGGCGTTCGTGCCGGGACCGGCGCTTTCGGAGGCCGTCGCCCGCTGCGGGCCGCTGCCCGCCCGCGGCGTCCGGGTGCTCGGCCGGCTGCTCTCCCGCGCACTGACCGCCGTACACGCGGCGGGACTTGTGCACCGGGACGTCAAGCCGGGAAACGTCCTGCTCGCGGTCGACGGGCCGCGCCTGATCGACTTCGGCATCGCACGGGCCGCCGACGCCACGGCGCTCACCGCCACCGGCCTCGTCGTGGGGACCCCCGGCTTCCTCTCGCCGGAGCAGGCCACCGGGGGCGGTACGGCGGCCGGGCCCGCGAGTGACCTCTTCTCCCTCGGCTGCCTCCTGGCGTACGCCGCGACCGGACGGCCGCCGTTCGGCAGCGGCGCCGTCGAGGCACTGCTCTACCGGACCGTGCACGACGAACCCGACCTCGAAGGGATCGAGGACCCCGGACTCCGCTCACTGCTCGGCGCCCTGCTGGCCAAGGAGCCGGAAGAGCGGCCCACCGCGGCCGCACTCGACGCACGCATCGCCGAGGACGCGCCGAACGGCTCCCTCGACTGGCTGCCGGGAGCTGTCGTGGCGCTGATCGCCGACCGGTCCGCCGCCATGCTCGACCTGCCCGCCATCGACCCCACCGTCGCCGATCAGGGGCCGCCGCCGCCCGGAACCCTTCCAGGCCGACGAAGACTGCTGCTGGCAGGCGGCGGTGTCGTCGTCGCGGCAGCCGGCGGCTTCGCCGTACGGGAGTGGCTGCGTGACGACAACGCGGACTCCGGAGCGGCCAAGTCCGGCGAACGGGCCTGGACCATCGGCGTACAGGCGGACCTGTCCGGCCCGCGGAGCGCCGCCGGGCGGGCCCAGGAACGCGGGGTGCGGCTGGCCGTCGAACAGTTCAACTCCCGTGCCGACAAGTCCTTCACCCTGACCGTCAAGGCACTCGACGACCGCGGTGACGTCACCCGGGCGGTCCGGGCCGCCACACAGTTCACCCGCGACCGCGACGTGCTCGCCGTGGTGGGCCCCACCGGTGACCGCACCACCGACGCCGTCCTCACCGTCTACGACGAGGCGATGCTGCCGGTCGTCACCGTCTCCTCGCTGCAGATCACCTATACGGCCCAGCCCAGGAAGTCCTTCTTCCAGGCGGCACCGTCCGACGCTGTGCTGTGCGAGCCCGTCATCAACCGGCTGGTGCTCCGGCCGGACGTCGAACGGCTCGGGGTGCTGCTCGACCGCGCGGGCGGTCAGTCCGCCTACCAGGTCGGCTACCTCACCAACATGCAGACGAGCGTGATCACCACCGGCACCACCTATCCGCGCGTGATTCCCGGCGGTACCAAGGAACTGGCTCCGGTCATCGAGGACATGCTTCAGCACGCCAGCGACGCCTTCTTCTACGCGGGCGACGCGGCCGGGGCCGCCCGCACCGCACACGCCCTCGCGGCCACCACCTTCAAGGGGCCCCGGATGGCCATGCACACGGCCATGGAGGCGCGCTTCCTCAAGGACGCCGGACGGGCCGCCGAAGGCTGGGAGTTCACCGCTCCCTACACCGACGCCTCGGCCCCGGGCGCCAAGGAGTTCGCGGCGGCCCACCGATCGAGGTACGGCTCCGCCCCCGCGCGCTGGGCCGCCGAGGCGTACGACGCGGCCGGGCTCGTGACCGCCGCCGTCACCGCCCTCGCCGGAAACGGTGCCAAGCCGGTGCGGCCGACCCGGACCGCGCTCGTGGCGAAGATCGCCGACTCCTCGTACATGGGCGTCTCCCGGACGTACGCCTTCGACGAGAGCCACCGGCTCAAGGGGGCGGACGCCTACCTCTACGGAGTGCGGGACGGGCGCTTCGTCCACCTGGGGGCCGCGCCCAGGTCCGAGACCTGACCGTCATGCGGCCCCTCACCTCGGACGACCCGCGCACCATCGGCGAGTTCCGCACCCTGGTCCGGCTCGGTGCGGGCGGCATGGGCGTGGTCTACCTGGCCCGTTCGGCGGGCGGGGCGCTCGCCGCCGTGAAGGTGATCCGCGCCGAGCACGCCGCCGACCCCGGATTCCGCGCCCGGTTCCGGCGCGAGGCCGAGGCCGCTGCCCGGATCGCCGGGCCGTGGGTGGTCCCGGTCACGGGGGCCGACACCGAGGCCCGCGAGCCCTGGCTGGCCACCGCGTTCGTGCCCGGCCCCTCGCTGGGCGAGGCCGTCGAAGCGCGGGGCCCGCTGCCGGTGGCCACGGTCCGGTCCTTCGGCGCCCGCCTCGTGCACCGCGACGAGTGCCCCGGCGAGGCGGGCGCCGAAGGACC
>NZ_JAFMPZ010000589.1 GCF_017353455.1 Streptomyces laculatispora | reverse complement strand
GTCATGTGGCTGTCGAGCGGCTTGACCTCGGGCTCGCCCGTCATGTGGCTGTCGAGCGGCTTCACTTCCGGCTCGGTGGTCATGTGGCTGTCCTGTGTCGTCACGGGGGTGTCGCCGGGGTGATTCTCGGCCATGGCGGTGCCGGCCGAGCCGAGGCCGAGGGCTACGGCGAAAGCAGCAGCGACGAGCGTCTTCCTCGTGCGGGTCATTCCAACTCCTGTGATGGGAGCGATCTTCTGGACGGCAAGTGACGCTAGTGACGGGAAGGACGATGGCGGTAGCCCCTGGCCGAAAGTGGTCGAACTTTGACGCGATGACCTTGGCCGAGGCCCGGACATGCCACGGCCGCGACGGCTCCCCCTCCGCGCCGCCGCGGCCGTTCCCCGTGCGTGTTGGATCAGTCGGACTACTTGGGCTTGGGCGCCGAGGCGTGGCTGTCGAGAGTGGTGATCTCCTCGCCGGAGGCGTGGCTGTCCTGGACGGTGAGCTTCTCGTCCGAGGCGTGGCTGTCCAGCGGCTTCATGGCGCCGCCGGAGGCGTGGCTGTCCAGCGGCTTCACGACAGGCTTCTTGGCGTCGCTCATGGTGGGTCAACTCCCGTGAATCATGTGGTGGGACAGGTAGGCAGAGCCCGTCCGGCGGTTCCCCCGTGGATCGCCGGACGGGCATTGCTGGGCCGTTCACCATAGTGGGGCGGCCTCTTCGTCGATCCGTCTGCCCCCCGACGCGACGGCTCGATGTAGGTAAGAGTGCAGTCCCCGGATAAACGAACGATGAACGCTGCGACGAAAGGGTCGCTCACGCGGCCGCGACCGGAGACAGGAGCGCGCGGACCTCCTCGGCCTCAACCGATCCCAACTGCTCGTAGATGGACAGGGCCTCGGTCCAGCAAGCCCTGGCCCGGTCAGGCTGTTCGAGCTGAACCAACGCCCTTCCGAGTACGGTGAGTACCGTGCCGCGGCGCCATTCGCCGCCGATCCCGCGCAACGCGATCGCCTGTTCCGCATGAGCCGCCGACATGGTGTGGCGTCCGGCCGTGAGGTGCACTTCCGCCAGCCTGAAGTGGGTGACGCCCTCCCACAGGGGCTGGCGGTTCTCGTGAAAGATGCCGAGCGCCTGGGTCAGCTGCTCCAGTGCCTCCGGGAGCCGGTTGGCCTTGGCGAGCGCGAGCCCCAGGGCGTAGCGGCCGTTTGCAAGCCGCAGCGCGAGGCCGAGGCGGTCGTAGATCTCGATTCCCTGCTCGGCGAGATCCACCGCGCTGTCGGTTCTGGAGAGGGCCAGATGAATTCTGGAGAGGTTGCACAGTGCGCTGGCTTCGCCGGGCCTGTTGCCATCGGCGCGAAATGCCTGGATGGCGCTCCGTAGGTAGGCCTCCCCCTCCGCATGCTGGTTGCGGTAGATCGCGAGGATGCCGCGTTCGTTCGGGGCGTTGCCGCTTGTCCAGGGGTCGTTGGCGGCGATGCCGAGCGTCATGGCCCGGTGGGCCTCGGCATCGGCCTGCTCGAACCGGCCGGCCGTGCTGTACACCTGCGTGAGTGTGGTGCGCGCCCGTCCTTCTGTACGGGCGTCACCGATGGACATGGCTGCGTCGCGCAGCGCGAGAGCCGCGGCTTCGTACCTGCGGGCGTTGGCCCCCGACTCCGCGAGGTCCTTGACGGCGATGAGCAGGTCCATGGCCCGTCGTAGTGTCTGTCGGCCGAGGGACTGCAGTACGCAGGCCAGCAGGCAGTCCGCCTCGGAGTAGAGCCAGTCGAGTGCGGAGGGGCGGTGCGCGAACGAAAGGCCCGGATGGCTGCTCGGCTCCAGGTGGTCCACCGCCCGGTCTCCCGGCCGCTCCAGCGCGTACACTCCCGCGGCCGTCGCCAGATAGAAATCCAGCAGGCGTGACAGCGCCAGTTCCTTCTCGTCCGGAGACTTCTCGTCCCGCTCCGCGCAGGAACGCGCGTAGAGGCGCACCAGGTCGTGGTAGCGGTAGCGGCCCGGGGCCGCCGACTCCACCAGGGACGTGTCGACCAGGGCCTCCAGGAGGTCCTCCGCCGCGTGCACCTCCAGGTTCAGCAGGGCGGCCGCGGCGGCGAGGGAGATGTCGGGGCCGTCCGCGAGGCCCAGGAGGCGGAAGGCGCGGGCCTGGGCGGGTTCCAGCTGGCCGTAGCCGAGTTCGAAGGTGGCCTTCACCGCGAGGTCGCCCGCCTGGAGTTCGTCCAGGCGGCGGCGTTCGTCGGCGAGCTTGGCGGCCAGGACCGAGACCGTCCAGGTGCGGCGGGAGGCCAGGCGGGAGGCGGCGATGCGGATGGCCAGCGGGAGGAAGCCGCAGGCGGCGACCACGTCCAGGGCCGCTTTGCGCTCGGAGTTGATGCGCTCCTCGCCCACGATGCGGGTGAAGAGCTGGAGCGCCTCCTCGGGCGACATCACGTCCAGGTCGACCAGGTGCGCGCCCGCCAGGTCGACCATCCGGACCCGGCTGGTGACCAGCGCCGCGCAGCCCGTCGTGCCGGGGAGCAGGGGGCGGATCTGGGCCGCGTCGTGGGCGTTGTCCAGGAGGATCAGGATGCGGCGGCCGTCGAGCGTGGAGCGGTAGAGCGCGGCGCGTTCGTCGAGGGATTCGGGGATCGCCGAGTCCGCCGTGCCCAGGGCGCGCAGGAACGCACCGAGGACCGTCTCCGGTTCGGCGGCGCGGGAGCCCGCGCCCTGGAGGTCGACGTACAGCTGGCCGTCCGGGAAGTGCTTGCGGGCCTGGTGGGCGACGTGCACGGCGAGGGTCGTCTTGCCGACGCCGCCGATGCCGGCCAGTGCGGAGACGGCCATGACGGAGCCCTCGGCGGTGGCGAGGCGGTCGCCCAGTTCGCGTACGAAGGAGGCGCGGCCGGTGAAGTCGGGCACCGTGGCCGGGAGCTGCGCGGGGCGCACCGGTGCGGCTGCCGGGGCGGGGTCGTCGGCCGGGCGGGCCAGCTCCTCGTCGGCCTGGAGGATGCGCTGCTGGAGCTGGGCGAGTTCGGGGCGCGGGTCGACGCCCAGTTCCTCGGCGAGCAGCCGACGGGTGTCGGCGTACACCGCGAGGGCCTCGGCCTGCCGGCCGCTGCGGTACAGGGCCACCATCAGGAGCTCGCGCAGCCGTTCGCGCAGCGGGTGCGCGGCGGTGAGCGCGGTCAGTTCGGAGACCGCCTCCGCGTGGCAGCCGACCTCCAGGTCCAGGTCCAGGCGGGTCTCGGTGAGCTGGAGCCGCCACTCCTCCAGCCGGGTGCGCTGGTTCTCGGCGTACGGGCCGGGCACGGAGGCGAGCGCCTCGCCGTCCCACAGGGCGAGCGCCTTGTTCAGCAGCACCCTGGCCCGGCCCCGGTCTCCCGCGGCGCGGGCCTTGTCGGCGCCGGCGGCCAGTTCCTCGGCCACGGTCACATCGAGGGCGTCGGGCCCGGTCCGCATCGCGTACCCGCCGGAATCGCTCGCCAGGGTCTGCGGACCCAGGATCTTGCGGAGCCGGGAGGCGTACGTACGCACGGCGGCCAGCGCCTGCGAGGGCGGCTCGTCGCCCCAGATGGCGTCGATGAGTTCGGCGGCCGTGGCGGTGTGCCCGCCGCGCAGCAGGAGAGCGGTCAACAGGGCGCGCTGCTGCGGCGAACCGGACGGCAGCGTCTCGCCGTTCCGCCGGGCCCGTACCGGGCCGAGCACGGAAAAGTACAGGTCTGTGCCGTCCGCCGGCTGTCGCTCCGGAGCGCGCTGTTCCGGAACGCGCACCCGTGGTCCGTCGTCACGGCCCATTGCCGCCTCCTGTCCTGCTCTCCGCCACTGCCCAGTGCCGCTGCGCACATGTCGGGACACCGCCGAGGAGATCCGGATTGCTCCATACCGTTGGTATCGCCGTCAACAGTCTGCCTTGTGAAAGGGGGACGCGTCAGCAGTGGGTGACTCTCTGCACGAGCCCTCGACAACGATTGTGGAACGGAGCCTCGCACAGATTGCTGACGGTTCGTCAGATCAGCGCTACCGTGGTACGCATGGAGACCTTCCCGAAGATCATCTCGGTGGACGACCACACGGTGGAGCCCCCTCATGTCTGGCGGGACCGGCTCCCGTCCAAGTACGCGGACTCCGGTCCGCGCATCGTCCGGGCGCCACTCAAGGAAATGACGTTCATGGGCGGAAAGTTCGCGCCCGTGATGGGTACGAAGGGCGACGACGGACCGGTCGGCGACTGGTGGGTGTACGAGGACCTGCACCGCCCGCTCACCCGCCTCGACACCTCCGTCGGCTACGACAGGGACGAGATCAAGCTCGAAGTCATCACTTACGAGCAGATGCGCCCCGGTTCGTTCTCGGTGCCCGAGCGGCTCGCCGACATGGACATCAACCACGTGCAGTCCGCGCTCTGCTTCCCGACCTTCCCCCGCTTCTGCGGCCAGACCTTCACCGAAGCGAAGGACCGCGAACTCGGGCTGCTCGGGGTGCGGGCGTACAACGACTGGATGGTCGACGAGTGGTGCGGCCCGGCGGCGCACGGCCGGCTCATACCGCTCACCCTGGTCCCGCTCTGGGACGCGGAACTGGCCGCCGACGAGGTCAGGCGCAACGCGGCGCGCGGGGTGCGTGCGGTGGCGTTCTCCGAAATACCTCCACATCTCGGACTGCCGTCCATTCATACGGACGAGTGGGATCCGTTCCTCCGGGCCTGCGACGAGACGGGGACGGTGATCGCCATGCACATCGGCTCGTCCTCGAAGATGCCGTCCACCTCGGCCGACGCCCCGCCCGCCGTCGGCTCCACCATCACCTTCGCCAACTGCTGCTTCTCGATGGTCGACTGGCTGATGAGCGGCAAGTTCGAGCGCTTCCCGAACCTGCGGATCATGTACGCGGAGGGTCAGATCGGCTGGATTCCGTACATCCTGGAACGCGCCGACGTGGTCTGGGAGGAGAACCGCGGCTGGGGCGGAGTCGCCGACAAGGTCCACCGGCCGCCGTCGGAGCTGTTCACCGAGCACGTCTACGGCTGCTTCTTCGACGACGCCTTCGGGCTGAAGAACCTGGACGCGATCGGCGTCGGCAACGTGCTGTACGAGACGGACTACCCGCACTCCGACTCGACCTGGCCCAAGTCCCGCGAGGTCGGCGAGGAACAGATGGGGCACCTGGACGCGGACGTGGTGGACCGCATCGTGCGCCGCAACGCGATCGACCTGCTCGGGCTGACCCGGGACGGACTGTGGGCGGGTCCGGGTACCGGGGCGTGAAACGGGCGGATGCCGTGGCCGTCCGCCCGGACGGTCCCGGCACCCGCCCCTCCCGCATCAGTCCCCGACGACCGGCTCCTGGAGCTCCGTCACCCACTTCGCCTCGTCCTCGGGGCACTCCAGGCTGATCTCACGGGCGTACCCCGCCGACCGGTAGCCGGAGGCGTCGATCCAGCGGGCCAGGGTCTGGGCCGTCGGCAGGACGCCGTCCATCGCACCCCGGTGGATGATGGTCGCCGCCTCGAACGGGGGCAGCTCGACCACCGTGACCCCGGTGTCTCCCAGCGGCCCCACCGGCGCGGAGACCGTCACCCCGGCATGGACGACGACCGCTCCGCCGCCGCCCGGGGCGTCCTCGTAGCGCGCGATCCCGGGGCCCGTCGGGGAGACCCCGGCCCGGCCCAGCAGCGGGAAGAGCTGCTCGTACAGCGGGCGGATCACCGGAGTGATGTCCCCGGGCCCGTAGCCGGCGGCCACCGCCGTCAGCTCCGCGACCCGTACCGCCGGAACGTGCCTGACCACCACATCGTCCACGGACATGTGTCCCTCGCTCTCGATCGACCGGAGCCTCGCCTCGACCTGGGCCAGCCGTGCCGCCGCCGAGGCCATCGCCGCCTCCAGCTCCGAGTGCCGCAGCCGGAGCATTCCGCGCAGCTCCTCGGGACCCACCTCCTCGTCGAGGACGGCCCGCACCTGCTGGAGCGTGAAGCCGAGATCCTTGAGGGCGATGATCCGGTTGAGCCGGGCCAGCTGGCCGCCGCCGTAGTGGCGGTAGCCGGTCGCGGGGTCGGTACTGTCGGGGTGCAGCAGCCCGATCGCGTCGTAGTGACGCAGCATCCGGGCCGACACCCGCCCGTGCCGGGCGAAGTCTCCGATGGTGAACATGATGTCTCCCAGTGCACGGCCTCACACGGTGTCAGGGTCAAGGGTCGCAGCGCCCCGACGCGGGCGTGACGCGGAGCACCGGAACTCACTGTCCGCTGCGGACAGGACCTGATGTGGAGCATTCCTTGAGAGCCCGGATACGGGCAGGTGACCCGGACGCGTTCGGCGGCCTCTTCGACGAGCAGTGGACCGGCCGCCCGCTCGCGGGCGGCCACCACAGGCAGGAGCCCCGCTCCTCCGCCGAGGCGGAGGAGCGGGGCTCCTTGGGTACTGCGTTACCGGCCGCGATCGGCCGACCCGGGCAACTAGGCCGGGGTGACGTTCTCAGCCTGCGGACCCTTGGGTCCCTGAGTGACGTCGAAGTTCACGACCTGGTTCTCCTCGAGGGAGCGGAACCCGGACGCGTTGATCGCGGAGTAGTGGACGAAGACATCCGGGCCGCCGCCGTCCTGGGCGATGAAGCCGAAGCCCTTTTCAGCGTTGAACCACTTGACGGTTCCGGTAGCCATAAGCCCTCCTTGGGCCAAAGGGTTGCCCTGCTCCAGAACCTGCAAAGAAGTCTGAAAACTACAAAAGCCTGCGGGTTACATGCTCCGCAGGCTCTGTACTGCAAGGGAAACCAAACTGCAACTTGGCGTTGAGCCTAGCACGCAGCATGTGCGGAAGGGTAGAGGGAAAGATCACTTCACTCGAATGTTTGATTGCCGTGCGCGCGCACGGTCCGAGAGGCCCTTCGGGCGGCTCGGGAAGCCCTTGCGAAGAGGTCTCCGGCACCATTCCGGGGACCCCTCGGGAGGGGGGCCGTGCGGCGCCGCGCGCCCCCGGTGGAGCTGTCGGGGGGTGACAGGTCTAGCCTCGCGATGTGGACAATTCAACCGTCACCACCGTCGCAGGCGACGACCGTCGCAACCGGCCGCGCGTCGGCCACATCCAGTTCCTCAACTGCCTTCCCCTCTACTGGGGGCTGGCACGGACCGGGACCCTGCTCGACCTGGAGCTCTCGAAGGACACCCCGGAGAAGCTCAGCGAGCAGCTGATCAGGGGCGATCTGGACATCGGACCCGTCACCCTCGTGGAGTTCCTGCGCAACGCCGACGACCTGGTGGCCTTCCCCGACATCGCGGTCGGCTGCGACGGGCCCGTCATGTCGTGCGTGATCGTGTCGCAGCGGCCCCTGGAGGACCTCGACCGGGCCCGGGTGGCGCTCGGTTCGACCTCCCGCACCTCGGTACGGCTGGCGCAGCTGCTGCTCGCCGAGCGGTACGGGGTGACCCCCGAGTACTACACCTGCCCGCCCGACCTCGGCGTGATGATGCAGGAGGCGGACGCCGCCGTCCTCATCGGTGACGCCGCGCTGCGCGCCAACCTGCACGACGCCCCCAGGCTCGGGCTCCAGGTCCACGACCTGGGCGCGATGTGGAAGGAGTGGACGGGGCTGCCGTTCGTCTTCGCCGTCTGGGCCGCCCGCAAGGACTACCTGGCGGCCGAACCCACCGCGGTGAAGAAGGTGCACGAGGCGTTCCTGGCCTCGCGGGACGTCTCCCTGGAGGAGGTCACCAAGGTCGCGGAACAGGCGGCACGCTGGGAGGCCTTCGACGCCGAGATCCTGGAGCGCTACTTCACGACCCTCGACTTCCGCTTCGGGCCCGCGCAGCTGGCGGGCGTCCAGGAGTTCGCGCGCCGGACCGGCCCGACGACGGGGTTCGCCGCGGACGTGAACGTGGAGCTGCTCGGCGGCTGAGCGCACGCGCCGGGCAGGCGGAATGCGCGCCATTCCGCCCGCCTCCCTTTCCGCGTTCCCTTCGTTCCCCGCTCCTTCCGTTCCCCCAGGATGTTCACGGTGGATATCGATTCGGGTGAATACGCGTTGAATGGCCGATTGGCGGGAAGCGTCGGGAGTACGGCCCGGCGTCTCCCGCCAATCGGTCTGTCACCTGGGAACGACACATTCGCGCCCTTTTCTTGTGATGAATGGCGCCGTTCGTTCCCTTGGGGACGAAATCGGCGGATGGTTTGCCTGTGACCTGATGACCTTCGCCTCTAGGCTTCGGTCGGAGGTCCGGCCGGTCCACAGGGGGAGTCCGCATATGCAGCCGCTGGAAGCCGGCGAACCGCTGAGCATCGGTGCCTACCGACTGCTCGGCAGACTCGGTGCCGGTGGCATGGGGCGCGTGTATCTGGGACGCAGCGCCGGCGGCCGCACCGTGGCGGTCAAGGTGGTCCATCCGCACTTCGCGCTCGACGAGCAGTTCCGCGCCCGGTTCAGGCGCGAGGTGGACGCGGCACGGCGCATCGGCGCCCAGTGGACCGCGCCCGTCCTGGACGCCGATCCGGACGCCCCCGTCCCGTGGGTGGCCACCGGCTACGTGGCCGGCCCCCCGCTGTCGGCCGCGATCACCGAACACGGTCCGCTGCCCGAACAGGCGGTACGCACCCTGGGCGCCGGGCTCGCCGAGGCGCTCACCGCGGTCCACGAACAGGGCCTGATCCACCGGGACGTCAAGCCCTCCAACGTCCTGCTCGCCCTCGACGGCCCCCGCCTGATCGACTTCGGCATCGCCAGGGCCATCGACGCCACCGCCTCCCTCACCTCCACCGGGGTCTCGGTCGGCTCGCCCGGCTACATGGCGCCGGAGCAGATCCGGGGCCAGGAGATCTCGGGCGCGGTCGACGTCTTCTCGCTGGGCGCGGTGCTCGCGTACGCGGCCACCGGCGCCGCCCCCTTCCTCGGCGACTCGTCCGCCGTACTGCTCTACAAGGTGGTGCACGAGGAGCCCGAACTGGGTGATCTGGAGGGCGGGCTGCGCGAGGTCGTCGCCTCCTGCCTGGCGAAGAACCCCGCGCACCGGCCCACCCCGGCGGAGCTCGCCCGGCAGCTGGCGCCCGGCGGCGCGGCGGCCCGGGTGGCGGCGGGCTGGCTGCCCGGCCCACTGGTGCGCGAGGTCAGCCGGTCGGCGGTCGCGCTGCTGGACCTGGAACCGCAGGAGGCCCCCGTGCAGTCGGGGCCGGTGCCGTTCACCCAGGCGTCGTTCGGGTTCAACGGGGCTGGAGCCGCCGGTGTGTTCGGCCCGCCGCTCGAACCGCTCCCGGCCCCGCCGCGGCACCCTCCCACCGAGACGGACGGGGTGCCGGGGCAGCGCACCCCCGACCCCCGGTTCGCCGTCTCCATGAACGCCGGCGCCGGGCCCGGCGAGCACCGGGGGCGCAGGCTGAGCTGCACCGTCGCCCTCGCGGTGGCCGGCGCGCTCGCCGCGGTGACGGTGGGCAGCGCCTATGTCTTCGACCTGATGCCGGGCGGCGACGGCGGCAACACCGCCGGGCACGGGGACACCGCCCCGACCCCGGGGGCCACCGCGTCGGCCGAGCCGTCCGTACCCGGGGACGCCGCCACCGTGACCCCGGGCGGCCAGGTCGCCGAGGTGCCGGAGAGCTTCGTCGGCACCTGGAAGGGGCCGATCACCGAGAAGACGACCGGCCAGCCGCACGGCACGCTCACCGCGGTGTTCAAGGAGGGGAAGAAGGGGGCCGACGTGGTCACGATGAACACGACGATCACCGCCCTGGACATCGAGGTCAGCTGCAACAGCGTCGGATCCCTCACCTCCGGCACCGAGAAGGAGCTGACCCTGCGGGAACGCGACGATCCGGACCGCCCCAGCACCCCGGGCCTGTGCACGGTCACCACCACGGACGTCCACTTCACCCGCGCCGCCGACGGCACCCTGCGCTTCCGGTCCGACGAGCGGGGCGCCGGACTTCCGTACGGCACGCTGACCCGGTCCGGCCACTGACCCCGACCGGGGCTGGCGTACGCTGAACCGGTCCGTAGATCCGTTGAAAAACCGCCGAAAGGTGACAGCCCGGTGACCGAGAAGGCCGACCTCCAGCCCATCCTCGACCGAGCCGCCGAAGGCGGCCGGATCACCCCGGCGGAGGCGCTCGACCTCTACCGCTCCGCGCCCCTGCACGCGCTGGGCGCGGCCGCCGACGCCGTGCGCCGACGCCGTTACGCCGGTACGGAGCACATCGCGACGTACATCATCGAGCGCAACATCAACTACACGAACGTGTGCGTCACGGCCTGCAAGTTCTGCGCCTTCTACGCAGCGCCCAAGGACACCGCCAAGGGCTGGTCCCGCGACCTCGACGACATCCTGCGCCGCTGCGCGGAGACCGTCGAACTGGGCGGCACGCAGATCATGTTCCAGGGCGGGCACCACCCGGACTACGGCGTGGAGTACTACGAGGAGCACTTCTCCGCGATCAAGAAGGCGTTCCCGCAGCTGGTCATCCACTCGCTCGGCGCCTCCGAGATCGAGCACATGGCCCGGATCTCGAAGGTCTCCGCCGAGGAGGCCATCCAGCGCATCCACGCCGCCGGCCTCGACTCCTTCGCGGGCGCCGGCGCCGAGCTGCTGCCGGCCCGGCCGCGTACCGCGATCGCCCCGCTCAAGGAGTCCGGCGAGCGCTGGCTGGAGATCATGGAGATCGCCCACCGCCTCGGTGTCGAGTCCACCTCCACCATGCTGATGGGCACTGGCGAGACCAACGCCGAGCGCATCGAGCACCTGAGCATGATCCGCGACGTGCAGGACCGCACCGGCGGCTTCCGCGCCTTCATCCCGTACACGTACCAGCCGGAGAACAACAAGCTGAAGGGCCAGACGCAGGCCACGCTCTTCGAGTACCTGCGGATCATCGCCATCGCCCGGCTCTTCCTGGACAACGTCGCCCACATCCAGGGCTCCTGGCTCACCACCGGCAAGGAGGTCGGCCAGCTGTCGCTGCACTACGGCGCGGACGACCTCGGCTCGATCATGCTGGAGGAGAACGTCGTCTCCTCCGCCGGGGCCAAGCACCGCTCCAACCGGCTGGAGATCATCGACCTGATCCGCAAGGCGGACCGGGTCCCGGCCCAGCGCGCCACCACGTACGAGCACCTCGTCGTCCACGACGACCCGGCGAACGACCCGGTCGACGAGCGCGTCGTCTCGCACATCTCGTCCACCGCGATCGAGGGCGGCACCGCCCACCCGGAGCTCAAGCTCCTGAGCGCCAACTGACGCCGTCATGCTGACCGTTCACGCCGCGCCGCTGGTTCTCCCGGTCGGCGCGGCTGCCGTCGGGCGGGGCGCGGTGGCCGTGGAGGGGGACCGGATCACCGCCCTCGGCCCGTACGACGAGGTCGCCGCCGCCCATCCGGCGGCGCGGGTGCGGCAGTGGCCGGGCGTCATCGCCCCGGGTCTTTGGCAGCGGCACGCCGAATGGCTGCTCACCCGCTGTTACCACCCCGACCCGCGCGAGGCGGACGAACTCGGGGCCGAACCGCTGTCCGGCGAGGCGTTCGCACGGCTGGCGGGGGAGCTGGACGCGACCCGGTGGGCGGGCAGCGTACGGCGGGGTCTCCAGCAGATGCTGCGGTACGGCACGACGCACCTCACCGGCCCGTTCCGCGACCCGGTCGTGCGCAGGGCCGTGTCCCGCTCGGGCCTGGTCGAGGTGTCCGCCGCCGCGGCCCCCGGCATCCCGGACGGCGGTCCGGACCTGGACCCGCTCGCGGTGGGCCGTGACCTGCCGGGCTCCGTGCACACCCCGCTCGTCACCGGTGCCCGCGCCGACTTCGCGGTCTTCGACGTGCCGGACGAGGCCGCGCTCGTCGCGGCGGGGGCGGCGTCCTGCGTGGTCACCGTCCTTGCCGGGCGGCTGGTGTACCGCCGGCGCTGAGCGCAGCGGCGCCCGGTCCGGTGTCACGGGACCGACGGGCCGCTCAGGTACTGGCCTTTGGCGTTGTAGGGCCAGGCGTTGGCGACGCATCCTTTGAGGCCGTAGATCTGTTGCATCATGGCGGGGGCGGGGCGGCCCTTGCCGGGGCAGGTCTCGTGGCCGTGGCCGAGCCAGTGGCCGACTTCGTGGTTGATGATGAGGGCCCGGTAGTCGGCGAGGGGTCCGTCGAATTCGGGTGAACCGGTCTGCCAGCGTTTGAGGTTGACCATGACGTCGACGCCCACGCGGCAGTTGACCTCGCCGTGCGTGTCGAGACCGCTCCTCCCGCAGATCCGGTCGGTGGTCCGGGGGGAGGCGATGCGTATGACCAGGCCCGCCGGGCCCTCGGCGACCTGGCGGAAGGTGTTCTCGCCGTGGTGCGACCAGCCCCGGGGAGCGGCCAGGATGCGGGCGACCTCGGCGGCCGCCTCGTCCGGGTCCAGGCCGGAGCCGTCCTCCACCTCGACCCGGTAGGCGTTGCCCCTGCCGGTGTCCGATGCGCCCGCGCGGGCGACGGCGAAGGAGCTGGAGGAGGACGAGGGGCCGGGTCCGCCCGAGCGCTCGCTCTTCCACCGGAGCCCCACCGCGGTGGCCGCCACCAGCACGACCGGAACGACGGCCATGATGAACAGCCGGTTCCGGCCGCGTTCCCGCTGCCCCTGCCGACGCACGCCCGATCCGGACATCCGCTCCCCTCCCCAGTACTCCCGTGCTCCGTACTCCCCTCTGTAATGACTGCTGTCGGCGTGGATTGGTTCAGTCCACTCGGCTGCGATGCGGGCGCGGGACGGGTGCCCGCAGGAGGCTCAGGGGACCGACGGGCCGCTCAGGTACTGGCCTTTGGCGTTGTAGGGCCAGGCGTTGGCGACGCATCCTTTGAGGCCGTAGATCTGTTGCATCATGGCGGGGGCGGGGCGGCCCTTGCCGGGGCAGGTCTCGTGGCCGTGGCCGAGCCAGTGGCCGACTTCGTGGTTGATGATGAGGGCCCGGTAGTCGGCGAGGGGTCCGTCGAATTCGGGTGAACCGGTCTGCCAGCGTTTGAGGTTGACCATGACGTCGACGCCCACGCGGCAGTTGACCTCGCCGTGCGTGTCGAGACCGCTCCTCCCGCAGATCCGGTCGGTGGTCGCCGCCGTGGCGATACGGACCACCAGCCCCGCCGGACCCTCCGAGACCTGGTGGAACGAGTGCTCCCCGCCGTGCGCCCAGCCGCGCGGCGCGGCCAGGAAACCGGCGATCTGGGTGGCGGCCGCGTCCGGATCGACGCCGGAGCCGTCCTCCACCTCGACCCGGTAGGCGTTGCCACCGCCCGTCGTCGCGCCCGCCCGCGCGACCGTGAAGGTGCCGGGGCCGGACGAGGGCACGGCGCGGTGGTGACCGGCCTTGGAGCGGGAACTCGGCCCGGTCGTCGTGCTGGGCTCGGTGCCCGCCTTCGGCCCGGTGCTCGCCCCGGGCCTTGAACCGGGGCCGGACTCGGACGCGGACACATGCGGGCCCTTGGCGGAACCGGTCGGTCCGGGCGCGGCCGCCGCGGTCGCCAGATCGTCCCCGCCGGTCCACAGCGGAGCGACCGCCACCGCGACGCCGATCAGCGCCGTCGGGACGAGGACCGCGATCAGCAGCCGTATCCGGCCGGTGCGGCGGCGCTCCTGCCCCGAGCGCCGCCTGACCCCCCGGCCCCGCCGCTGTCTCCGCTGCCTCCGTACCTCAGCCGACACGATCCGCGTACTCCTTCGCTTCCATGGGGTGTGCCGCCGCGTACTTCACGAGGTCCAGGAACCTGGAGTCCCCGGCGACGGTGAGCAACTGGTCGGCGGTGACGGGTGACGGCTCCCTCGTGTTCTCGTCACCGTTGACAGAGAGGGCGACGGCGCTGTCGCCGTAGGTGAAGCGGACGACGGCGCCCTCGGCGGCCGGTGGTCGAGCCGGGTCGGCGACCGTTGTGATGGCGCGGGCCTTGATCCCGCCGGGGAGCGTCGCCTGCCTGCAGCGCAGCCTCTCGTCCGGGTAGTCGCGGCAGGGCAGTTCCTGCGGGGCGACATCCGGATCGCTCTCGGGACGTACCGAGAAGACGACGGGGAAGACGTCGCCGTCCCTCCCGCCCTGGTACCGGCTGACCGCGAGGTCCACCGGGTGGACCGGGCCGAGCTCCCGCGGCAGCAGCTCGCCGAGCAGCACCGCGGCCTGCCGCTGGAACTCCTCCTGCCGGGCCCGTTCGGCGTCCGGCAGGTCCGCCATGGACGACTCCCCGGGGGACGGCTCGATGTGCACGGGGACCGGGACCGGCGCGCTGGGCAGCTGTGACGACGGGGCCGTCGACACCGGTGAGGGCACGTCCGACGGCACCGGTGAGGGCACGTCCGACGGCACCGGTGAGGGCGCGATGCTCGTACTTCGCGAGGCGGCGGACCAGGTCCGGGCGGGTTCCGTACCGCCGCCTCCGCCCCACGACGGCAGGACCGCGCCGAGCGCACCGAGCGACACCACGCCCGTCACCACCGCCCCGATGGCCACACGGGTCCGGGTGCGGCGCCGGCGGCCCTGGACCAGGGCGCCGGACACCAGATCGGGCAGGGCCGGCGCATCGTCGGTCGCCTGCTCCATGGCCGCCCTGATCAGCAGGGACTCGGCATCCTCGTCCGGTGCCCGGCCGGGAAAGCGGCCCGAAGACATGTCCACGACGGTTCTCCTCAGCTTCGGTTGGTGTAGAGGTGGGCGTCGCCCAGCCGCGTGCGCAGCGTGGCGAGCGAGCGCGAGCACTGGCTCTTGACGGTGGAGGGGCTGCATCGCAGCAGCTCGGCGACCGTCTCCACGCTCAGGTCCTCCCAGTAGCGCAGGACGACCATCGCCCGTGCGCGGGGCGGCAGTTCGGCGAGCGCGGCCAGCAGGGTGACCGTCAGTTCGGGGCCGACCGCGGGCGCGGGCGCGGCGATCGGCGTATGGGCCAGGAAGTCGCGCAGCCGACGGTGGCGCTCGGCGATGTAGGTGCGGGTCAGAACGGTCCGGGCGTAGGCGTCCGGACGGTGGGCGGCGCTCACCCGGTGCCAGTGCTGGAACAGCTTGGCCAGCGTCGTCTGGGTCAGATCGCGGGCGGCCTCGGCGTCGCCGCACAGCAGATACGCGGTGCGGTACAGACGGCGCTGGCTCGCCCGCGCGAACTCCTCGAAGCTGTCGGCGTCCCGGCTGGGCCCCGTGGTCATCCGGCCCCCTTTGCGGTCCGTCGGTTCTCTTTCCTCCTGTTACTGAGAGTCGGCGGCCCGGAAAGGTTGAAGCCGAACCGAAATCCGAGCCCGAATCCTGGAC
>NZ_JAFMPZ010000241.1 GCF_017353455.1 Streptomyces laculatispora | reverse complement strand
GACGGGGCTCAGCCGGCGGCCGACCTTGGCGCCGATCTGGCCGCCGAGTGCGGAACCGATCGCGATCAGTACGACGGCGGTCCAGTCGAAGTCCGCGACGAAGAGGAAGAAGAGCGCGGCGATGCTGTTGACGACGGCGGCCAGGACGTTCTTCACGGCGTTGAGGCGCTGCATGGTGTCATCGAGCAGCATGCCCATCAGGGAGAGGTAGATGATCCCCTGGGCGGCGGTGAAGTAGCCGCCGTAGACGCTGGCGAGCATCAGGCCGATGAAGAGCAGCGGGCCGCCGTCGGGGCGGGCCGGGACGCCGGTGTGTTCGCGTCGGCGCTGGACGGCTTTGCTGATGCGCGGTTGCAGGATGACCAGGACGAGGGCCATGGCCACCAGGATCGGCACGATGGTTTCGAAGGCCGTGGAGGGCAGCGCCAGCAGCAGGGTGGCGCCGGTCAGCCCGCCTATGAGGGCGCCGACGGCGAGTTTGAGAACGCGTGGGCGCTGGCCTTCGAGCTCCTTGCGGTAGCCGATCGCGCCGCTGATGGAGCCGGGGATCAGGCCGAGAGCGTTGGAGACGGTGGCGGTGACCGGTGGCAGACCGGTGGCGAGCAGCACCGGGAAGGTGATCAGCGTTCCCGAGCCGACGATCGTGTTGATCGTGCCCGCGCTGATGCCCGCGACGAAGACGGCGAGCATCTCCCACATGGTCATCCCGAATCCCCCGTGCCTGATCGGTGCTTGGTGCACTGATCATGCCCGAGGGGGTGTACACGTCAGTCGATCGGGGGGTCCTCGCGACGTTCCTTCTTGCCGGTGTCGAAGCCGGGCATGCCGGTGCCGAGGTTCCCGAAGGCGCCGCTGAGGCCCTTGAGGGCGTCGCCGATCTCACTGGGCACGATCCAGAGCTTGTTGGCGTCGCCCTCGGCGAGCTTCGGCAGCATCTGGAGGTACTGGTACGAGAGGAGCTTCTGGTCCGGGTCGCCGGCGTGAATGGACTCGAAGACCGTGCGGATCGCCTGGGCCTCGCCCTCCGCGCGCAGGGCGGCTGCCTTGGCCTCACCCTCGGCGCGCAGGATCGCGGACTGCTTCTCGCCCTCGGCGGTGAGGATCGCGGACTGGCGCGTTCCTTCGGCCTGGAGGATCGCGGCGCGCTTGTCACGGTCGGCGCGCATCTGCTTCTCCATCGAGTCCTGGATGGAGGTGGGCGGCTCGATCGCCTTCAGCTCGACGCGGTTGACGCGGATGCCCCACTTGCCGGTGGCCTCGTCGAGGACTCCGCGCAGGGCGGCGTTGATCTCCTCGCGGGAGGTCAGGGTCCGCTCCAGGTCCATGCCGCCGATGATGTTGCGGAGCGTGGTGACGGTCAGCTGCTCGATGGCCTGGATGTAGCTGGCCACTTCGTACGTCGCGGCCCTGGCATCGGTCACCTGGTAGTAGATGACCGTGTCGATGTTGACGACCAGGTTGTCCTGGGTGATCACCGGCTGCGGCGGGAAGGGCACGACCTGTTCACGGAGGTCGATCCGGTTCCGGATCGAGTCGATGAACGGAACGACGATGTTCAGGCCTGCGTTGAGGGTGCGGGTGTAGCGGCCGAAACGCTCCACGATGGCGGCGCTGGCCTGTGGGATGACCTGGATCGTCTTGATCAGAGCGATGAAGACGAGCACCACCAGAATGATCAGGACGATGATGATCGGTTGCATCGTGTTCCTCGTGCCCTTCGGTTGCCGACGGATCGCGATGATCGAGGTCGAGATCGTATGAGGGTCCGTGGGTCAGGTCGGTTGTCCTGCCGGTCCGGTTCTCATGATGATCGACATCGAGTCTGACAGAACGGGCTCTGCCGTGGGGGCTGTTCGGTCACATGACAACGGCCGTGGCTCCGTCGATATCGACGACATCGACCTGTTGGCCCGGTTCGTAGCTCAGTTCCGCGTCGAGCGCGCGCGCCGACCAGATCTCTCCGGCCAGTTTGATCCGCCCGCCGTCGCCGGTGACCCGTTCCAGGACGACGGCCTGACGGCCTTTCAGTGCGTCGATGCCGGTGGCCAGACGGGGCCGGTCCGAGCGGTGGCGGTTGGCGATCGGACGGACCACGGCGATCAACGCCACCGAGACGAAGACGAAGACCAGGACCTGGGCCACGACTCCGCCGCCGAGAGCCGCGACCACCGCCGCGGCAACCGCCCCGACGGCGAACATGCCGAACTCCGGCATCGCGGTCAGGACGAGCGGGATGCCCAGTCCCACCGCGCCGATCAGCCACCACACCCATGCGTCGATGATGTCCACACGGTCATCGTATGACCGCAAGCACCTTTGCCAACAGGGCGCAAGCAGGCGGGCGTTGCCCCGGATGGGCGGACAGCCCCCGAGGAAGGGCCTCAGGCGAGCGGCAGCCCGTGGGCGGTGTAGCGGTCGCCGGTGTGCTCGACGACGAGCGGCAGACCGAAGCAGAGGGAGAGGTTGCGGGAGCTGAGCTCGGTCTCCATGGGGCCCGCGGCGAGCACCTTGCCCTGACGGATCATCAGGACATGGGTGAAGCCGGGGGCGATCTCCTCGACATGGTGGGTGACCATGATCATGGAGGGGGCGTACGGGTCGCGGGCCAGCCGGCCGAGGCGGCGGACCAGGTCCTCGCGGCCGCCGAGGTCGAGACCGGCGGCGGGCTCGTCGAGGAGCAGCAGCTCGGGGTCGGTCATCATGGCGCGGGCGATCAGGGTGCGCTTGCGCTCGCCCTCGGAGAGGGTGCCGAAATTCCGGTTCAGGTACTCGGTCATACCGAGCCGGTCGAGGAAGGCGCGGGCCCGGTCCTCGTCGACGGCGTCGTAGTTCTCGTTCCAGGTGGCGGTCATGCCGTAGGCGGCGGTGAGCACCGTCTGCAGGACCGTCTGCCGCTTGGGAAGCTTCTCCGCCATCGCGACGCCCGCGATCCCGATGCGGGGTCGCAGGTCGAAGACGTCGGTGCCGACGCCGCCGAGCAGCTCGCCGAGGACCGTGGCGCTGCCCTTGGTCGGGAAGAGGTAGCTGGACGCGACGTTGAGGAGGGTGGTCTTGCCGGCGCCGTTGGGGCCGAGGATGACCCACCGCTCCCCCTCCTTGACCGACCAGGAGACGTCTTCCACCAGAGCGCGTCCGTCGCGGACCACGGATACGTCCACCAGCTCCAGTACATCGCTCATGGCGCGTTGTCTCCCCATGCAGTTTCGTGATCGTCGCGTGCCTGTGGGCACAGCTCCCAGGGAAAACCTACGCCACCGCACGAGCGCTCCCGGCGCTGGGCCCGTCGTCGCACGGTTGGCGCGGGGCCCCCGCCCAGCTGTCGTCGCGCGCCCGCCAGGGATCACGGGGCAGCCCTTAGGCTGTTGCCATGCTTTCGGAACCACGCTCAGGGCTGCTGGCCGCTTGGGGCAACGCGCTGCTGGCCGGGCTCGTCTCACCGGACGACGCGGCGCTCGCCATTGTCGGGGAGGACGCGGTGCATCGCGTCGAGGGGCTGCCCGGCGAGGCGGGGCCGGTCGGTCTCACACTCGCGCTGGGGCGGCTGCGGGGGCTCGGGGTGACCGGTTTCCGGGTCGCGCTGCCGGTGCCGGGGCATCCGCTGGGGCTCAGCGGCCCCGCGGAGTTCAATTCCAGGGCGCTGGAGGCCGAGGAGGCCGTGGTGACCTACGGCGCGCCGTTCGGGCTGGTGCCCGAGGTGCGCGAGTCGGGGCCGGCCGGTGATCTCCACGTCGCCGTGGCGTGGCAATGCCTGGCCGTGCGGGAGGCGCCGCCGGCCGATGTGCCGTCGCTGGGCGAGGCGGAGCGGGAGCTCGCCGAGGCGCTGCGGGATGCGACGGCGGTGCTGTCGCGGCTCGACGTGGCCGGGTCCGGACCGGTGGCCGAGGCCGCGATGGACGCGTACCGGGCGCGGGCGGAGCGGGGGCGCGAGGTGCTGGCTCCCGGGTATCCGCCGCGGGCGGCCCGGGTGCTGGAGCTGGCGCAGCGGGTGGGGCTGCTGGTCTCGGTGGCGTACGAGAACGGCCACGGCGGGGCGGTGAGCGCGTCGGAGATGGCGGCGCGGGGAGAGGCGCTGCGGCCGGTGGAGCGGGTGGCCCGGCGGGCGCAGGTTGCCGCGTACAACGCGTATGTGGAGGAGCGGGCGCGGTGTCGCAGAGGTGTGCGTGGCGTCAGCCGTTCAGGCCGAAGTTGCCGAAGGCCGGGTTGAGCAGGCCGATCACGTTGACGGTGTTGCCGACCACGTTGACCGGCACGTGGACCGGGACCTGGACGAGGTTGCCGCTGGCCACACCCGGGGAGTGGGCCGCGACACCGTGGGCGCCCGCACCGCTGTGCCCGGTGGCGGAGGCCGCGCCGGCACCGGCGGCGATGAGGCCACCGGCGATCATGGTGACGGCAGCAGCCTTCTTCAGGTTCTTCACTTCAGGATCCTCCTAGCGTCGCTGCGGCCAGCCGCCGCAGCACGCCATGGAGAACGCCCCGGCGCGGGTGAGGATGCGCCGTTCGAGTGACATACACCCGACAGTATGAATCTCAGCCCGGAGGCAGAGGGTCCGGTCCGGCCGCCCGGTCAGCCCGCCGCCCCGTGCCGGACCGCCCAGAGCGCGGCCTGGGTGCGGTCGGACAGGTCCAGCTTCATCAGAATGTTCGAGACGTGCGTCTTGACGGTCTTCTCGGAGAGGACCAGCGCCCGCGCGATCTCCCGGTTGGAGCGGCCGTCGGCGATCAGGCCCAGTACTTCCCGCTCCCGTTCCGTGAGGGTGCTCCCCCGGCCCGTACCGCTGCCGGGGTCGTCCTGGGCGAGCAGGGCTCCCGCCACCTCCGGCTGGAGCAGGACATGGCCCGCGTACACCGAGCGGATGGCGCCCGCCAGCGCGTCCGGGTCGACGTCCTTGTACACATAGCCCGACGCGCCGGCCCGCAGGGCGGGGACGACGGTGCGCTGCTCGGTGAAGCTGGTGACGATCAGCACCTTGGCCGGGTTCTCCAGCTCCCGGAGCCTGCGCAGCGCCTCTATGCCGTCGGTGCCCGGCATCTTGATGTCCATCAGCACCACGTCGGGGCGCAGCTCCTCGGTCCTGGCCACCCCTTCGGCTCCGTCGGACGCCTCTCCGACGACCTCTATGTCGTCCTGGATCTCCAGGAACGTACGCAGACCGCGGCGGACCACCTGGTGGTCGTCGACCAGCAGCACCCTGATGATCCTGTCAGCCACCGGGTACCTCCATCTCGATCGTGGTGCCCTTGCCGGGCGCCGATTCAACGGTGAGATTTCCGCCGACACCGCTCGCGCGGTCCCGCATCGAGACCAGGCCCAGGTGCCGCCCCGCCTGACGGGTGGCCGCCGGCTCGAAGCCCTGGCCGTCATCGGCGATCCGCAGCACCGTGCCGCTGCCGCGGCGGACGAGGGTGACGTCCACGTGACCGGCCCCCGAGTGGCGCAGGGCGTTGTGCAGGGCCTCCTGCGAGACCCGGAGCAGCGCCTCCTCCTGGGCGGCGGGCAGCGCCCGCACACCCAGGCTCTCGAAGGTGACCCGGGCCGTGTGGGCGCGGTCCAGGACCTGGATCTGGGTACGGAGGGTGGCGATCAGGCCGTCCTCGTCGAGCGCGGCGGGGCGCAGTTCGACGACGGCCGCCCGCAGCTCGTCCACCGCCTCCGCCGCCAGGGCGGCGACCTGCTGGAGCTCGCCCTTGGCCCGGGCCGGATCGCGGTCGACCAGGGTGGCGGCGGCCTGGGCGGTGAGCCGCAGGGAGAACAGTTTCTGGCTGACCGCGTCGTGCAGCTCGTGGGCGAGGCGGGAGCGCTCCTCGGCGATGGTGAGCTCGCGGCTGCGCTCGTACAGCCGGGCGTTGGTGAGGGCGATCGCCGCGTGCTGGGCGAGGATCGCCAGCAGTTCCTCGTCCTCGGCGGTGAATCCGCAGCTGCCCTCGGGCTTCGGGCAGCGCTTGTTGGCGAGGAAGAGCGCGCCGATGGTCTCGTCGCCGTCCCTGATGGGCAGGCCGAGGAAGTCGGACATGTCGGGGTGGGCGGCGGGCCAGCCCTCGAAGCGCGGATCCTTGCGGACGTCGGCCAGCCGCTCGGGCTTCGCCTCGTGCAGCATCGCGGCGAGGATGCCGTGCTGGCGGGGAAGCGGGCCGATGGCCTTCCACTGTTCGTCGCTGACGCCGTCGACGACGAACTGGGCGAAGCCGCCGTGGTCGTCGGGGACCCCGAGCGCCGCGTACTCGGCGTCGAGCAGCTCGCGGGCCGAGGCGACGATCGTCTTGAGGACGTCCCGCATTTCCAGGTGCCGGCTCATGGCGAGCAGCGCGGCGCTCACTGCCGCGAGGCCGCCCGACGGTGGACGATGGGTCATGGCCTCACCGTACCGGCGGGCCGCAGGACCCGTATCGGCCTGTGGACGGCCCCCGATTAGGGCGCAGGGACTAGGTCCTCTCCAGGTCCTCTCGTTCGCGTCATGCCGGGTACGGAACGGGATGCGGTGAGGCCCGGCGTCACCGGGCCTCACCCGGGAGGCGAGTCAGGGCCGCTCCGAGCCACCGAGGGAACCGGAACATTACAGTCCGCATTGCCGAAGCAACGGTTGGTGAGATTGCTACCCGGCCGATGTGAGGCCGCACATAGGACCCACGTCACTTACGAAGTCACCTAGTGGACAAATAAGGGCGATAAGGGCGTTCCTCAGTGCGGGCCGCCCCGTGCGACCGGGGCCCCGACCCACTACCCGGCTTCGTACGTCACACCTTTGCCACACGATTTTGCGGTCGCTAAGAATTGCACTCGTCCCCGACGGAGATGCGAAGCCGCCTCCCGTCTTCGTCCTCCGTGAGGACCCCAGCGATTCGAAGAGGTACCTGTATGTCCGTGTCCAGCGTTCCCGACCGTCTCCGTCGCCTGAACAAGACCCAGAAGCTCTCCGTCGCGGGTATCTCCGCCGTCGCCGCCGCTGCGCTCTCGTTGTCCCTGGTGCCCGGTAACGCCGAGGCCGAGACCGGGCCGCAGGCCATCTCCAGCGAACCCGTCGTCTTCGCGTCCGCCGCCGGCGCCCCGCAGGCCAAGACCATCCAGGCCAGCGTCATCGAGCAGCACTCCACCGCCGAGCAGCTGATCAAGGCCTCCGACGCCGCGAAGGCCAAGAAGGCCGCAGCCGTGAAGGAGAAGGCCGAGGCCGTCTCGAAGGCGAAGGCCAAGAAGGCCGAGGCCGTCTCCAAGGCGAAGGCCAAGAAGGCCGCGGCCAAGCGCGACACGCAGGCGGCCAGCCGTTCCGAGTCCCGTACCCCGGTCTTCTCGAACAACCTGGACGGCTGGATCAAGGAATCCCTGTCCATCATGAAGGCCAAGGGCATCCCGGGCACCTACGACGGCCTGCACCGCAACATCATGCGCGAGTCCAGCGGCAACCCGAACGCCTTGAACGACTGGGACGTCAACGCGGTCAACGGTGTCCCGTCGATCGGTCTGCTCCAGATCATCAAGCCGACCTTCGACGCCTACCACGTCGGCGGTACCCCCCACACCCAGTACGACCCGGTCGCCAACATCACCGCGTCGGCCAACTACGCCGCCGACAAGTACGGCTCGATCGACAACGTCAACAGCGCGTACTGAGTCCACTCCGGTACGCCGTGGCACAACGCCGAAGGGCGGCACCCCGTGCGGGGGTGCCGCCCTTCGGCGTCGTACGGTGCGCGGTCGCGAGGCGGCTACTTGCGCATCACCTCGGGCTCGTGGCGGCGCAGCAGTCGCGCGACCGCGAACCCGCAGATGACACCGAGGAACAGCAGCACCGCGATGTTGATCCCCCACTGGCCGGCCGTGTGCTCCCACAGCGGGTCCAGGTCCGTGGGGTTCTTCTGGTCCCACGGCGGCATGAGGTGGGCGAGGTCGAGTGTCGAGCCCGCGGCCCCGACGGCCCAGCGGGACGGCATCAGCCAGGCGAACTGCTCCAGGCCCGGCGATCCGAAGATCTGGAAGAGGATGCCGGTGAAGACGACCTGGACGATCGCGAACATGACCAGCAGCGGCATGGTCTTCTCGGAGGTCTTCACCAGCGAGGAGATCACCAGGCCGAACATCATCGAGGTGAAGCCCAGCGCGATGATCGTCACGCAGAGCTCGACGGCCGGCGGCATGATCAGGCCCTCCGCCGGCAGATCACGGGTGGCGAAGCCGATACCGCAGATGATGACGCCCTGGACGGCCGTGATCAGGCCGAGAACGATCACCTTGGACATCAGGTAGGCGGAGCGGGAGAGGCCGGTGGCCCGTTCCCGCTCGTAGATCACCCGTTCCTTGATCAGCTCTCGTACGGAGTTGGCCGCACCGGAGAAGGTCATGCCGATCACCAGGATCAGCATGATCGTTCCGGCGTCGCTGTTGAACCGGGACGGCGGCTTGGGCGGGCCCAGGCCGAAGTCGGCCGGAATGACCACGCTGACGACACCGAGCACCGCGGGCAGGACCACCATCAGGCCCATGAAGCCCTTGTCGGAGGCGATCACCGACAGATAGCGGCGCATCAGCGTCCACAGCTGCGTCACCCAGCCCTGCGGCTTCGGCGGACGCATCTGCTGCGGCGGCGGCATGTGTACGGACTGCGCGGCGACGGCGTCGATGTCCGCGGCGTACATCTGGTAGTGCTGCGAACCGCGCCAGCGGCCCGCCCAGTCGTAGTCGCGGTAGTTCTCGAACGCGGAGAAGACGTCGGCCCAGGTGGTGTAGCCGAAGAAGTTGAGCGCTTCCTCCGGCGGGCCGAAGTAGGCGACGGCACCGCCGGGCGCCATCACCAGGAGCTTGTCGCAGATGGCCAGCTCGGCGACCGAGTGCGTGACGACGAGGACCGTACGGCCGTCGTCGGCCAGACCGCGCAGCAGCTGCATGACATCGCGGTCCATGCCCGGGTCGAGGCCGGAGGTCGGCTCGTCCAGGAAGATCAGCGAGGGCTTGGTGAGCAGCTCCAGGGCCACCGAGACGCGCTTGCGCTGGCCGCCGGAGAGCGAGGTGACCTTCTTGTCCTTGTGGATGTCGAGCTTGAGCTCGGCGAGGACTTCCAGGATCCGGGACTGGCGCTCGGCCTCGGTGGTGTCCGCGGGGAAGCGGAGCTTGGCCGCGTACTTGAGGGCCTTGGTGACCGTGAGTTCCTTGTGCAGGATGTCGTCCTGCGGAACCAGGCCGATGCGCTGGCGCAGCTCGGCGAACTGCTTGTAGAGGTTCCGGTTGTCGTAGAGGACCTCGCCCTGGTTGGCGGGCCGGTAGCCGGTGAGCGCCTTGAGCAGGGTGGACTTTCCGGAGCCGGACGGGCCGATGACGCCGATCAGCGACTTCTCCGGGACGCCGAACGAGACATCCTTGAGGATCTGCTTGCCGCCGTCGACCGTGACCGTGAGGTGGCGGGCGGCGAAGGAGACCTCGCCCGTGTCGACGAATTCCTCGAGCCGGTCGCCAACCAGGCGGAACGTCGAGTGGCCGACACCGACGATGTCGTTCGCGCCGATGAGCGCGGAGCCGGACTTCGAGAGCGG
Organism: Streptomyces laculatispora; assembly: GCF_017353455.1. Lineage (GTDB taxonomy): Bacteria > Actinomycetota > Actinomycetes > Streptomycetales > Streptomycetaceae > Streptomyces > Streptomyces laculatispora. The sequence goes on along the minus strand of NZ_JAFMPZ010000241.1, from coordinate 3,404 downwards.
CTGGCCGTTGACGTACGTGCCGTTGTGGGATCCGAGGTCACGGATCTCGAAGCGGCCGTCGGGCGCCGCGTGGAACTCGGCGTGGTTGCGCGAGACCTGGAGGTCGGCGACGACCAGCTCGTTCTCCAGCGCACGGCCGATGCGCATCACCCGGCCGAGAGCCACCTGGTGGAACGTGGTCGGGCTGCGGTCGCCGTAGACCGGTGGCGCCCCCGCCGCGCCGCCGGCCCCGCCGCTCCCGGGGGTGTTCGCCATGCCCTGCTGCGGGACATGGGGCTGCTGTACCTGGGGGGCCTGCTGCCAGGCCTGCGGCTGCTGGCCGGGATTCTGCTGCTGTCCCTGCCAGCCGGGTCCGCCCTGCTGCGGCTGCTGCGGCGGGGCCTGTTGCGGCTGCTGGGCGGGGGCCTGAGCTCCCGCGGCGGCCTGCCCGCTGTACACATCGGCGCCGGCCGCGGCACCGCTGAGACTCAGCCGCGGCCCGTCGGTGGCATTGCCCAGGTTCACGGTGGAGCCGGGCCCGATCTCCACCTGCTGGATTCGCCGGCCCTGCACATACGTGCCGTTGGTGCTGCCATGGTCCTCGATGAACCAACCCCGGCCGCTCCAGCTGATCGTGGCGTGCCGCCACGACACCCTGGCGTCATCGATCGTCATGTCGCCCTGCGGATCGCGTCCGAGGGTGTACGACCTGGACGGATCGAGCGTCCAGGTCCTTCCATTCAATTCCAGTACGAGTTCCGGCACTCCGCGCCCCACTAGTTGTCCCCCGATTACCCCCGTCGCAGGGAGTCCAGGGATGCTGAACATCGTGGCGAACTATTCCAGGAGCAGTCCCCGATACGAAAGCCGGGCGGGGGTTTGACCCTGCCGAGACCTGCACTGTTACGGCATTGAATCCAAGAGGCGGTCATCTACCGACACAACTGGCCATGAACGATTGCGGATCATGCCGAATCATGTGGTTGGGGGTGCCGGGTCGGGCTGTCCGGCCCTCGGGACGGGCCGTCGGGGGCGCGTCGTGGACCGATACGGTGGGGACACCATGAGCGCATCTCAGCCCCCTCAGTCCTCGCCGTCTCCTGAGTCCCCTGAGTCACGTCAGGGCATCGACGCACCGACCCTTCTCGTGAAGATCTTCGGGAAGGACCGTCCCGGTATCACCGCCGGGCTGTTCGACACCCTCGCCGCCTACTCGGTCGATGTCGTCGACATCGAGCAGGTCGTCACCCGTGGCCGCATCGTCCTGTGCGCGCTGGTCACCGCCCCCGTCGCGGGCGGGACCACCGAGGGTGACCTGCGGGCCACCGTGCACAGCTGGGCCGAGTCGCTGAAGCTGCAGGCCGAGATCATCTCCGGCACGGGCGACAACCGGCCCCGCGGCGACGGCCGCTCCCATGTGACGGTGCTCGGGCACCCGCTGACCGCGGAGTCGACCGCCGCCATAGCGGCCAGGATCACCTCGACCGGCGGGAACATCGACCGGATCTTCCGGCTTGCGAAGTATCCGGTCACCGCCGTCGAGTTCGCGGTGTCCGGCACCGGGACCGAGGAGCTGCGGACCGCGCTGGCCACCGAGGCCGCCGGGATCGGCGTCGACGTCGCCGTGGTCTCGGCCGGGCTGAGCCGCCGCGCGCAGCGGCTCGTCGTGATGGACGTCGACTCGACGCTCATCCAGGACGAGGTCATCGAGCTCTTCGCGGCCCATGCCGGCTGCGAGGCCGAGGTCGCCGCGGTCACCGAGCAGGCGATGCGCGGCGAACTCGACTTCGAGCAGTCGCTGCACGCACGGGTGGCGCTGCTGGCGGGCCTCGACGTGTCGGTGGTGGAGAAGGTGCGCGCCGAGGTACGGCTGACGCCGGGCGCCCGCACCCTGATCCGTACGCTGAAGCGGCTCGGCTACCAAGTAGGCGTCGTCTCAGGCGGGTTCACCCAGGTGACGGACGACCTCAAGGAGCGGCTGGGGCTCGACTTCGCCTCTGCCAACACTCTGGAGGTCGTCGACGGGAAGCTCACCGGCCGGGTGACCGGGGACGTCGTCGACCGAGCCGGCAAGGCCCGGCTGCTGCGCAGCTTCGCCGCGGAGGCCGGGGTGCCGCTGGCGCAGACCGTGGCGATCGGTGACGGGGCGAACGACCTGGACATGCTGAACACCGCGGGACTCGGCGTCGCCTTCAACGCCAAGCCCGTGGTCCGCAGGGCCGCGCACACGGCGGTGAACGTGCCGTTCCTGGACACCGTGCTCTATCTGCTGGGCATCACCCGCGAGGAGGTCGAGGCCGCCGACGGTCTCGTCGAATAGGACCCGAGCCGGCCTCCGGGGCCTCGGGCCGTCACACCACGGCCGGGGTCCGGAAGCACGGAGGGCCCCGGTGCGCAAGCCGAAGCGTGCGCAGCGGGGCCCTCTTCGTGAGCCGGCGGGCTCATGGACCGGCGGGGCCGGTCGTCGTCAGTCGTTCGGAGTCCAGTACTCGGTGAGCTTGCCGATGCCGTGCTCCACGCCCTTCCAGGTACCGGAGAACTCCACCACGGCGAACGCCGCGGTCGGGAAGCCGCCGCGGGTCATCCGGGCCAGGGCGTCGCCCTCCGCCGCGCCCGAGAGGGCGTCGGCGAGCGCGTGCACACCCGGGTTGTGGGCGATCACCAGCAGGTTGCGGACCTCGTCGGGGGTCTCGTTGACCAGGGCGATCAGCTCGCCGAGCGAGGCCTCGTACAGCCGCTCCTCGTACACGGTCCTGGGGCGCTCCGGCATCTCGTGCACGGCCAGCTTCCATGTCTCGCGCGTCCTGGCGGCGGTGGAGCAGAGGGCCAGATCGAGGACGATCCCGGAATCGACGAGTTTGCGGCCTGCCACGGGGGCGTCCATGCGGCCGCGCTCCGTGAGGGGCCGCTCGTGGTCGGAGTCCTGCGACCATTCCGCCTTTGCATGCCTGAGAAGGACGATCCTGCGAGGTGTATCGACGCTCATACACCTCAGCTTCGCACGAAATGTGCCACCTGGCGCAGGGTGTTGGAGGGCTCCCCCGCCACGGCCCACGGCCGTCAGCGGGTGAGCAGGTCCACGATTCGCTCAAGCAACTGGCCCATCGCCGGATCGTCCGTGGCCGCGTGCGCCTGCCCCGGTCCGGCGATCAGCAGCAGCAGCGCGCCGAAGGCGACGGCGGGCAGCGCCACGGCCCACCACGGCAGCCGGATCTCGACACCGCGCGCATCCGGGCGGGTGGGCCGGGTATGTGTACGGGCCGACATGTCCGCCTCCGTGGGTCATCAAGTCTGATACCTGAAACCTACGGATGCGGGGATGTCCGGCCCATCCGGTGACCCACCCAGTTCACCCTGACCCTGGCCCCCTAGGGGATGGTGGGGCCAGCCCTACCATCGCCCCCGGTGAGCCCGGGCGGTTACGG
>NZ_JAFMPZ010000240.1 GCF_017353455.1 Streptomyces laculatispora | reverse complement strand
ATCGCGCTGAGCTCCCCAGAGGGCGAAGCCCTGCTCGAGGCCCCGGCACGGGCCCTGGAGTCGTTCCTGAAGAGGACCGACGCCGCGGTTCCGCCGGGCACCGAGCATCGTCACTTCGATCTCGATACGGAGCTCTCACACATCCTGGCGGAAAGCTGAGCCAGGCCGAGAACTGCACGACGCCGTCCAACTCGGGGAGACGGCGTCGCGCGGACAACCTCATACGGCAGAAACCGGCGCCGTCCTCACGGAATCCACCGTGGTGACGGCGCCGGTTTCTGCCGTATGAGGTTGTCCGCACGACGCCGTCTCCCCGAGTTGGACGGCGTCGTGCAGTTCTCGGCCTGGCTCAGCTTTCCGCCAGGATGTGTGAGAGCTCCGTATCGAGATCGAAGTGACGATGCTCGGTGCCCGGCGGAACCGCGGCGTCGGTCCTCTTCAGGAACGACTCCAGGGCCCGTGCCGGGGCCTCGAGCAGGGCTTCGCCCTCTGGGGAGCTCAGCGCGATACAGACGACGCCCTGGCCGTGGCTACGGGATGGCCAGACGCGGACGTCTCCGGTGCCGGTGGGCCTGTGCAGCCCCTCGGCAAGGAGGTCGCGGGCGAAAACCCACTCGACCGTTTCCTCCGCTCCGGTGTGGAAGGTGGCGTGCACGGCATACGGATCGGCCGTGTCATACCGCAGGCCCGCGGGTACAGGCAGTGAGGACTCGCTCGACACAACGAGGCGCAGGTGCAGCTCGCAGCTGACCGTGGTGTTCATAAGCGCCAGGGCCTTTCGCTCAGTGTGCGCTCGGGGATTCGCACGTCGGCGAAATCGACATGCCACCTACGGTGGCGTTGTAAACCCCTCTGACCGTTTTGTGATCCTTCAGGTAGCTCGTACAGCGGTGTGTAACTTTGGGTTATGCGGCCATTCCAGTGACGAGGGTGGTTCCGGTAGGTTGGCCCCCATGAATGCGGAGAGTGACGAGCGGGACGGAGCCGCCGCACCGGCGGATCCGGCGCCCGCGACGGGGGACGTGGCGAGAGGCGTGGCGGGGGGCCTCACGCAGGATGTGACGAAGGAGGACCCGGAGCTCGGCTCCAGGGCGCCCGGATTCATTCAGGCGTCCAGGGCGCTGCACCTGAGCTGGCAGGTCGGCGTGTTCATGGTCGGCCTCGCCGTGGTGGTGGCGGGCATCATCATGCTGCCGCTGCCCGGCCCCGGCTGGCTGGTGATCTTCGGCGGCATGGCGATCTGGGCGACCGAGTTCGTCTGGGCGCAGCTGGTGCTGCGCTGGACGCGGCGGAAGGTCACCGAGGCCGCCAGGCGGGCCCTCGATCCCAAGGTCCGGCGGCGCAACATCGCGCTCACCGTGATCGGGCTGGTGATCATCGCGGTGCTGGTGGGGATCTATGTGTGGAAGTTCGGAATCGTCATGCCGTGGAAGATCCACGAGTGACCCGGAGCCGGTCGGGGGGCGCCGCTGACATGGGGTAATGTTTGGCGTGCGCCCGGGCGATTAGCTCAGTGGGAGAGCGCTTCGTTCACACCGAAGAGGTCACTGGTTCGAACCCAGTATCGCCCACCCCGGACCGACGGCCCGGAAGCTTCTTGAAGCTTCCGGGCCGTCGGCGTTCCCGCGTGCGCCGTTCAAGCGCTTCGACTGATTTTCGTCCCAACTGTTGACGCCGTCGATGGCGCTCCTTACTTTGATCCAGCAAGCGCTTTCTAAAACGCTTCAATCAAGGCGGTAAATGCCTGCTCGGAGTGCGGCGGCTGTCCCGCATGAAGTTGGCGACGTCCTGAATGCCAGCGGGACCGCCTCGCGGCCGGTCCGGTCGGGCATCGGGCGCGCGAACAGCCAAATCGGTGGCCACTCCTCGCCAGTCCCGCGCCGACCGCCGCCGGTCCACCGAGGCGCGCATCCTCGCCAGTGCCCGTGAGCTGTTCGCCGGGAAAGCATTCGAGCGCACCACCATTCGCGCCGTGGCGGCCGCGGCGGGCGACGCGGCTCTGGTCATGCAGTACTTCGGCTCGAAGCGCGGCCTGTTCACCCAAGCCGTGCAGGCAACCCCCGTATCGCCGGGCACCGTTGACGCCGACGTGCTCGTCGATCAGCTGCTGGCCACGCTCGGACCGAAACTCGGCGGTCTGCCCGAGGGCACGCTGGCGATGATGCGGTCCATGCTCACCGACCCGGCAGCGGCCGATCACGTCCGCGTCGCCCTCGGCAGGCAGCTGGACGGCATCGGTGCGGCCCTGCCCGCCGCCGAGGATCCCGAGCTGCGCGCCGCGCTGATCGTCACCACCTTGCTCGGAATCACCATCGGCCACCAGTTCCTCGAACTGGCCCTTCTGCGGGACGCCCCGGCCGAACGCATCGTGTCCTTGCTCCGACCGGCCATCAAGGCCCTGGCGGGGGAGCAGGGGCGAACCGGATCCACCAGGTCCACGAGACATCAGCTCCGCAGCGCCGGCGGAATAATCTGCGCCGTGTTGTCGGATTCCGCGAAGGCCGTTCGTCGTCCTCATGAAGCGTCCGGAAGGAGAACGGTCATGAAGTACGTGTTGTTCATCGCCACGGACCCCGCAGGGGAGCCGACCGACGAGAACCCGCAGGCATGGGTCGAGAAATGGAACGACCGAGGCGTCCGTGTGGAGGGAATGCCGCTCAAGCCGGCCGGCGAGACCAGGACGGTCCGAGTGCGCGGGGACCGGGTTCTGGTCACCGACGGCCCCTTCGCCGAGACGGCCGAGTGGATCGCCGGGTACGACCTCGTGGAGGCCGCCGACCTCGACGAGGCGATCGAGGTCGCCGCCTCGCACCCGATGGCAACCGCCGGACGCATCGAGGTCCGGCCGGTCGAACCGCTCGATCTCGGGCCCGGCACCGGAAACGTCCCGCACGAGGGCGACGCGCCCGCCTCCCGCTTCCTCGCGATCCTGCGGACGGACCCGGGCGCGCCGGCCTTCACCCCCGATCCCGCCGTGGTGGCCGAGTGGGTTCGCGACGGCCTCGCCTCCGGCCGCTACCTCGGCGGTGAGCACCTGCGTCCCGTCCGGGACGCCACCCTCGTACGCCGCCGCGAAGGGGAGTTGCTGATCACCGACGGCGCGTACACGGATGTGCCGGAACGGGTGTCCGGGATCGTGTTCGTGGACGGCGAATGGGAGGAGGCGATCGGCTACCTCGCCCGCTGTCCCATGGCGCGGTCCGGAAGCGTCGAACTGCGCGAGTTCTGGACGGACTTCTCGTGAGCACCGGGCCGGCAGAGGCGCGGGCAGCGCTGGCGGAGGCCTGCCGGGGCGAGTGGGGCGCCGTGTTCGGCACGATCGTGCGCCTGACCGGCGACTGGGAACTGGCCGAGGACTGCGCACAGGAGGCGTTCGCCCGCGCCCTGCCGGCCTGGGAGCGGGAAGGAGTGCCGCAGAAGCCGGGGGCATGGCTGGTGACCGCCGCGCGGCACCGCGCCTTCGACACGCTGCGTCGCGGGACGACCGAGCGCAGCAAGATGGCCGAAGTCGCCGCGCTCAAGGCGGCCCGTGAACCGCAGCCGCCCGGGGACGAGCGGCTACGGCTGGTGTTCACCTGCTGCCACCCGGCGCTCCCCCTGGAATCCAGGGTTGCACTGACCCTGTGGGCGGTCAGCGGCCTGACCACGCGAGAGATCGCCCGCGCCTTCCTGGTGGGCGAGGACACCGTGTCGCAACGGATCCTGCGGGCGAAACGCAAGATCGCGGCGGCAGGCATCCCGTACCGAGTGCCACCGCCCGGCGCACGCGCCGAACGGCTGGACGGCGTACTCGCCGTCATCTACCTCATGTTCACCGAGGGGTACGCACCGAGTGACGGCAACACACAGCGCGACAGCCTCGCGGAGGAGGCCGTCCGGCTGGCCCGGCTCGTCGCCGCCGAGGCACCGGACGAGCCGGAGGTGCGGGGGGCTGCTCGCACTGCTGCTGCTCCAGCATTCGAGGCGCGCCGCCCGGCTCGACGCCGACGGCGGGCTGGTCACGCTGGACCGGCAGGACCGCACGCGGTGGGACCACGCACTCATCGCAGAGGGCGCGGCCCTCGCGCGCGAGGCCGTCGAGGCGGGCGGCTCCTACGCCCTCCAGGCGGCCATCGCCGCGCAGCACGCCCTCGCTCCGACAGCGGCCGCGACCGACTGGGCGGCGATCGTGACGTCGTACGACCGTCTCCTCGCCCTGCGTGCGAACCCGGTGGTCGAGCTCAACCGTGCTGTCGCGGTCGGGATGCACGAGGGCCCTCAGGCACAGCTGGACGCCGTGGACGCTCTCGGCACGTCCAGGAAGCTGGCCGGGAACCACGCCGTGCCCGCGGTCCGCGCAGACGCGCTGCGCCGACTCGGCCGCGCGCGCGAGGCGGCCGAGGTATACCGGACGGCGGAGTCGACCGCCCCGAACGGGGCGATCGCCCGGGAGTACGCCAAGCAGGCCGCGGAACTGGATCAGATGAATGAAGGGAGCGTCCCGCTGTGACGCCTGCACAAGAGGACGAAGTGCTCGCCCGGATCGCCGAAGGGCTCGTCTACACCGAGTCGGAATCGGCTTCTCAGAACTCGGAGCGCCGGACGGAGCAGATCTTCGACTACGACCACACACCCCCGCGCGAGGAGGGCAGACGCCGGTCGTTGCTCGTCGACATTCTCGGCTCGGTCGGGGAACGTACGGTGCTGCTGCCGCCGTTCCACGCCGCGTTCGGCAGCAACGTCCACATCGGAGACGACTTCTTCGGGAACGTGAATCTGACGTTCGTCGACGACGTGGACATCCGCATAGGCCACGGCGTCATGATCGCGCCCAGCGTGACGCCGACCACGACGGGACACCCGGTGCATCCCGCACGCCGGGTCGACTTCGCGCGGTTCTCCGGACCGATCGTCATCGAGGACAAGGTGTGGATCGGCAGCAACGTGGTGGTCCTGCCGGGTGTGCGCATCGGATACGGGTCGGTCATCGGCGCCGGCAGCGTCGTCAGCCGCGACATCCCCTCGATGACGGTCGCTCTCGGGACACCCTGCCGGGTGGTCCGCGAGATCACGGACGAGGACCTCACCACCCGCCTCGCCGGCCGGTAGCGCGAAACCCCGCGTCCGGCCAAGGCCCTTGGCCGCCACGGACCCGGCTGATCAGGCGCAGGGGCCGAGCTCGTTGTCACAGGGGGCGCTTAGAGTCTCTCCCACTCGTCACGGTGCGTTGCCCCTGACGGGTTTCATCAGCGTGCCGCCGGTTCGGCGGCCGTCCGGAACAATGGGGAGAACAGCGCATGGGGTGGGTTCCGGCGGGCGACTACGAAGTCGCCCTGGAGGCGGGCACGGTGGTCTGCCGCAATGGAAAGGGCCGGCGGCTGAAGTCCGTCCCGGCCAGATTGAAGGACGACCCGGCGGTCGTCGGACTCCGGCAGCTGACCGAGTGGCTGGAGCAGCACGCACACCAGTGCCTGACCGAGCTCGAGCAGTGGATGGTGCGTTCGCTGCCCGTCCCCACTGCCGTGCTCGCCCGGGTCTGGCCCGACCCTGCGTGGCAGACGGCCCTGCGGGACGTGGTGGTCACCGGCGTGGACGGTGGAGTCGCCGGGTTCCTGCGTGATGTCGACCCCCACCGCGGCCTCGGCCTCGTCGACCTGGACGGCGACACGGTCCGCATCACCCCGGACGTCGTCAGCGTGCCCCACCCCGTCCTCCTCGACGATCTCGACGAGCTGCGGGAGTTCGCGGTCGAACTGGGGGTGCGCCAGAACGTGGACCAGTTGTTCCGCGAGGTGTGGCGCCGCCCGCCCGGCCTCGCCCCGGACACCACGTCCGTGGACACCTACGCCGGCGGCGTGTTCAAGGAACTGCGCTTCCTGCACGGCCGCGTCACCCAACTCGGTTACCGGTCGCGCGGCGGATACGCGGTCTGCCCGGTCGTCGAGGACGGCGCCACCACCGAGGCGCGCATCTGGATCGGTGAGCACGACGGATACGACGAGTACGGCACCGAGACGGGCCCCCTGGGCTGGACCGACCCCGCGGGGCGCGCGCTGACGGCCGCCGAGGTCGGCCCCGTCGCGTGGTCCGAGGGCATGCGCATGGCGGCGGCGCTCTACGCCGGCCGCGACGTGGCGGACGAGGAGCGGGCGGCATGAGCACCACGACGACGGACACCCACACGAACACGACGGCAGCGGGCACGGCATCCCTCCCCGCCCGGGCCCGCAGCGGGAGTACCTCCAGCCCCGTGGCCGAGGCCCGCGCGGCGGCCCTGCTGGACGCGGGCGCGATCCTCCCGGCCGGCACCACAGAGCGGGACGACGCCGACGCGCTGACCGCCCGCACCTACACGCACACCGCCCTCGGCGACCGCCCCGTGGTCCGGCTCGTGCCCGGCACCCTCGGTGAAGCCGAGGACCTGGCCCTGGAGTTCCTCGGGCTGGCCCGGTCCGCAGAGGCCCCCGTCGTGGGCCAGGTGCGCCGCGAGGCGCTGGGCTTCCCTGCCTGGGCGCTGGTCAACGACCCGGCCAACGGGCACCACGCCCTGGCCCTGGTCAAGGACATCGAGCGGTTGGGCCGGCAGGCCAGGACCCGCGCCGGAGCGGCCAAGGAGGGCTTCGACGCACTCGGCAGCCGGCTCGGCCGGGCCGTACCCCACTTCCTCCCCACCTACTACGAGCAGGTTGCGCGCCTCTTCCTCCAGGCCGAGAACACCACCTACGCCGCCTCCTTCTTCGGTAAGGCCCGCGAGGCCGAGCGGGTGCACGGGCTGGTCGTGGACGAGGACCGGCAGCGGGCCGTCTTCCTGGAGTTCGCCTTCGCCGGCGCGCTGACCGTCAAGGCACTGCGGCAGTACGTGCGGGACCTGGTGGCCCGGCTCGCACCTGCGGACGCCTGGGCGCAGTTCCGCCGTCTGCTGGTCGAGCGCTGCGCGGCCGGCATGCCCCCGTACGCGGCGCTGCCGCAGGACGTGCGCGCGCTGGTCAAGGCCGCCGGGCTGGACCGGGAGGCCGCCGAACGCGATCTGGTGGCCGATCTGATCGGCTCCCCGGGAGTCGTCCGCGCCCCCGCCTCGTTCTGGGCTGCCTACCGCTCCGCGATCGTCGCCCTCACTCGACGGGATGAGTCCGTGCGGGCCCGGCTCCTCGGCTTCTTCCCGGAGACCTTCAGCGAGAGCGGCCGGGAGAAGGCCGGCGAATCCGACTGGCTCGCATTGCTGGCCGAGTCCGGCGCCGAGGACCTGCTGACCGGCCTCCCGGACACGGCAGGGAACGCTCCCTCCGTCTCCCCGGCGGACTGGCTCGCCCGCTGGGAGGCACACCGCCGGCGCAACCGGGCCACCGCAGGCCGCAGCCCCCAGACCCTCGACCTGGCCGTCCGGATGGCGGACCGGCTGCGCGCCGACGGGCGCCCCGTCGAGCTGTTCCAGGGCCGCTGGCAGCGCAACGCCGACCTGGACCTCCTTGACCTCTGCCTGGCCTCCGGCATCCCCGTCGCCGAACCGGCCGAGCAGGACACGGGCACCGTGCAGGGCCCCGCCCTCCCGCTCGGCTCCTGGCTCACCGACACCGCGCTCGGCGCGCGGGACCTCACCGCTGTCTCCGAACAGCCGGCTTTCCGCGTCCTTCTGCGCCGGACCGTCGGCGCCCTCGGCGACGGGCACGGTCAACGGCTGAGCGACGCCGGCCTGGCGAAGCTGGCGGCGCACCCCGTGCTCTCCGGCATCCTGCGGGAGTGGCTGACCGCCTGTGCCGAGGAGTACACGGCCGCGCGAGGGCTCCCCGGGCTGCAAGCCGCCCTCAACAGGCTCTCGTTGTTCCGCACCGTGGTCGCGGACGTCGCCCCGGAGGCCGTGCGGCTCCTCAAGGGCCACGATGTCGTGCCGCTGCTCGCTGCCACCCTGCGCACCGGCGTCCTCGACGAACTGGGCTGGCCCGCGCTCGACGCGACATACGCCGAACTGGCCGCCGAGACCGCCGCCGTGCACCAGCGGCGCCGCCGGTCGGAGAGCGTTGGTGTCACCGGCGCCTGGCCCGCGCTGATCCTGAACACGCTCGAACGGGCCGTCGTCGTCGGCCCGGAAGGCGTTCTGCTGCGGCACACCCTGCGGCTGCCCGCCACCGTCGACCACTGGCGGTCGCTCGCCTTCCGTTACGTCGACGGCGAGTTGCTGGTCATCTGGTGGGAGGACGGCAAGCAGCGCGGCTACTGGTCGCACCGCCCCGCCGAGCTGTTCACCGTCGGCGGCGAGCAGATACCCCGCTGGGGTGGCTCCGGCCCCTCGGACGAGGTCTGCCTGCCGCTGTCCGGCGGCGGCCGCGCCACCGGCGGCAAGGCCCTGCACGCGGGCGACACCTCCCTCCCGCCCCAGCGCGCCGTCATCTCCGACGGCACCGGTCACTGGCGGGAAGGTCATCAGGGCACGCAGCGGGTGTGGCTGGAATACGACCCGGCCGCCGGCACGCACGGCCGCGCATCCCTGCCCGCCTTCCTCCGCTCCGGGGTGCGGGACGGCACCCGGCTGCTCACCGAGCACTGCCAGGTGCTGCCCCTCCAACCCGGTCTGGAGAACACCCCGTTCGGCACGGACGGCACGGTCCTCGGCCGCTGGGTCCGCAGCACGGGTACCGAGCCCGGCACGGCCGCCCCCGCCGACGGGCACCGGATCGTCGCAGGCACCCCCGACGGCCACACGGTCACCCTGCCGCACGCGCTGCCCGGCGCCGGGTTCCCGGTGCCGCTCGGCGCACTCACCCTGCCCGGCGGGTCACGGCCTCTCGTGGCCCTGTACCACCGCTCCGTCGCGGCGCACCCGGCCGACACGGACGGCGTCGGTGGCAGCCTGTGGTCCGTCACCACCGACTCCTCCGGTGGGAACGACGCGGCTGGCACCCCTTACGTGCCTCCCGTCGCCTACTGGCACGCGCTGCGCCCGAGGGACGAGCGGGGCTCCGCCGCCCTGCGAAGCCTGACGGACTCCCGGGCGGGGGAGCTGTTCAAGGAGGTCGCCGCCGCGGTCGCCCGGCACCTGGAGGCGTTCCGGGCCGTCAAGGAGTACGCCGGGCCCTCGTCGCGGGAGCTGAGCGAGGAGGCCGTCGCCAGGGTGCTGCCCGAGGTGTCCGACGCACGGCTCCTTGCGGGCGTCACCGCCGCTGTCCGGGACGCGGTGGACCGCGCTGCCGCAGCCGCCCGGTACCTGGAACCACCCAAGCCCGCGCAGCCGGCCACGCCCCGCAACACCGCGCGCATCCAGGGCATGTTCTTCGAACACGAGCCCGAGCACGGCGACGACACGACCCTGCAGACCGCCTCCGCCTGGACCTCCGAGCGGATGCGCGGCGGCTGGTGGGGAGCCGGGAAGCGGTGGACCGTGATCCGGCAGATCCTCGCCGTCAACCACGTCCTCGGCGGCGAGCCGGCGTTCGGCCCGCCCATCACGTCCAAGGTCCCGTTCACCCCTGCCGACGGCTGGCAGCGGGACGAGTACACCGTGCCCAGCGACTCCCTGACCTGGACCTCACTTCTCGGCAACCTCCCCGAACTGGCCTACCGGGCCGCCTCCGCGACCACCTCCCCCGAGCACCGCAGCGGGCTCCTCGTGTTCCTGGAGACCCTCGCCGCAGGCCCGCTGGCCGACCCCGCGGGCACGGTCCGGCAGGTGGAGCTAGTCGAGCCGTTCGGCGCGGGGACATCCGGGCCGGGACGCCCCGAGGCCGTGCACCGCCTCGGCCAGGTGCTGCGCAGGGGCGCCCGCACCGTCGTGGTCCTCGCCAACCGCGGCCGGAACTTCCAGAACGACGCGGAACGCTGGCTCGCCCTGGACCATGACCCGACCGGCGCCTTCGGCCCCGTCCCCGGATTCACCCTGGACCACGAGCACGTATACCGGCACGGCATCGCCCGCGACCGGCTCACCCGGCTCATCGCCCTGGTACGGGAGCAGGGCCCGGCACCCTGGCGTCCGGAGGCCGCCGAGGCGTTCGATACGGCCACCGGAATCGGCCCCCTCCAGTCCACCGCCCTGCTCTCTGCGGCCGTCGAGGAGCCCGGCGCCGACGCGCTCGCGCTGCTCGGGGCGAAGACGCGTGCCTTCGAAGCGGCCCAGGGCAGGCTGGACACCCTGCCCCGCGACGACCGGCACGCCCTGCTCCAGGCACTGCTGCCCGTGGACCCGGCCGAGCTGTGGTCCACGGGCCCCGACATCAGGGCCGCCGCCGAGGTCTGGCAGAAGCGCCTGGCCTCCCTCGTCCGCGTCCCAGAGGAACTGGACCTCGACCTCTCGGGCACCACCCCGGGCGCCGTCGACCTGATCCTCAACGCGGGCTCCCGGACCTGGCTCGCCCACGGCACCGATGTCGAGGACGGCACCAGCCGCCCGGCCCTGCGCCGGGTGGGCGCACGCGGTGCGGTCTCCGCAGCCCTCACCGCCCTGCGCACCCTCGCCTACACGCTGCCGTACGGGCATCCTCTGCGGGCGTGCCTGCCCACGGGGCTCGCGGCCCTGCGTGGCCGCCTCGCCGACCCGGGCCTGGTGCTGGACCTCGGTCTGGACTGGACCGAGTCGGGGGGCTCGATCGGCCCCGTGATCCGCGCCGCCCACGGGCTCCCCGAATCCGGCGGCGCCGGCCCCGACGGGCTGGTCAGGGCCGGCACGGCGCTGCTCCTCGCCCCCGGCCACGGCGACAGCGAGAAGCTGCTGATCCGCCCGGCCGGCCTGGCAGGCCCCGACGACCCCGCGTTCGGCCTCGTCGAGGGCACCGTCGGCGGCTACGGCACCGGCGATCTGCTCGCCCTGCGCGCACTGCTGGGCGAGGAGACCGACGCGTTGGCCTCGGCGGGCGTCCCCGACGGCTCCCCGCACCACCCGGCCCAGGACCCGACCCGTGCGGTGCCGGACCTGGTGGCCGAGGCCGTAGACGCCCTCGGCCTGAGCGCGGACACCGCCGCCCTGTACCTGATGCTGCTCGCCCTGCCCGACCCGACGGACCGCAACTGCGTCCGCTGGACCGAGTGGAAGCCGGCCCGGGTCAAGAAGGCCAGGGCGGAACTCGCCGCCACCGGCCTCGTCGTGGAGGCGAAGCGCTCCCGCGCCGGCCGCACCCTGTTCCTCCCCTGCGGCTGGCTCGAACGCGGCACCCCCGGACTGCCGTTGGAGACCTGGAAGGAACGCCTGTACCCCGTGGCCGGGTCGGCCCGGACCCTGCCGCACCTCCCCGTGCCCGCGCTGTTCGCAGCCGCCTGGGCGCGGGTCCGCGGCGGCGACGCCCCGGCCTTCGAAGAACTGGACACCCGCGCACCCCGGAAGGGCCGCCGCCGATGACGAACGACACCACGATTACCACCGTGGACAGCACCACCACGGGCGGCGTCCCGGACCGGTCGACGGAGCCCGGCGGGGGACACCGCCCGTGGTGGTGCTGTCC